>JAZKEE010000230.1:0-17329 GCA_040387235.1 Pseudomonadota bacterium | reverse complement strand
TGAGGTCGTGCGGGTCGGGCACGTCGGCCGCGTCCACGAACCAGGGGCCGAGCACGGTGCAGGTGTCGCGGTTCTTCACGCGCAGGTTGGGGCGGTACCAGTTCTCCAGGTAGTCGCGGATCGCGTAGTCGTTGCACACGGTGTAGCCGGCCACATGCTGCAGGGCATCGGCCTGGCGGACGTTGCGCGCCGTCTTTCCGATCACCACGGCCAGCTCGCATTCGTAGTGCATGAAGGCCACGCCTGCCGGGCGGCGCGTCTGGCCGCGGTGGCCGATCAGCGTGCCCGGGCCCTTGAGGAACACCAGCGGCTCGTCCTTGGCGGTGACGGTCAGTTCGCCCGACAGCTCCTTGAGGTGGTCGGCATAGTTGAGCCCCAGCGCAATGACGGTGCCGACCTCGAAGGGCGGCAGCCAGACCACGGCGTCCTCGGCCACCACCCGGCCATCGGCCAGGCGGATCTGCTGCGCGCCATGGGGCGTCGCCTCGTGCTGCGCGCCGTAAGGTGTCGCTTCGTGTACCGCGCCCGCATAGGCGACACGTGCCCGCTTCATGGCATAGCTCCTTCGGCGACGAAGTGGTTGTGCAATTCGCCCAGCCCGTCGATGGCGATGCGCACCTGCTGCCCGGCGCGCACGTGCGGCGCACCGGCCGATGCGCCCAGCAACAGCACGTCGCCGGGCGCAAGGGTCATGAAGGCGCTGACCTCGGCCAGCAGCCGGGCCACCGGGCGAATGCGCCCGCCCGTGGTCGTGGCATGCACCAGGGCGCCATCGAGATGGACCTGCACCGCGAGCGCATCGGGGTCGGCGATTTGGCTGCGCGGCACCACGCGGGGCCCGATGGGGCAAAAGCCATCGCGCGCCTTGAAGCGGATCGAGGGGCGGTAGAACGAGCCGTGCGGCACGCTGACGTCGCCCACGATGGTGTAGCCGGCCACATGCTCCAGCACCTGCCCCTCGGGCACGCGGCAGGCGGTGTGGCCTATCACGATGCCCAGGCAGGCACCGACCTCCAGTTGCGGCGCATCCGCTGGCACCGCGATGGCGTCGCCATGCCCCGCCAGCGTGTTGCGCGGCTTGATGTACAGAACCGGCGCGAGCGGTGGTGCGTGGTAGGGCGCCTGGCAGGCGGCAGCCTCCATCCCAGCCATGGCGGGCGCGTGATTGAGCAACGCGCCATAGACCACGCCGGACAGGCGAAACGGCGCGACATCGAACTCCATCCAGCATGGAGCGGCATGTGGGGTCTGGTACATTGCTAACATGTGAGTAGTTTATTTACTAACATGCTAGTGAGTCAACGCCCCAGCGGTTTCTTTTTCTCCGGGTTTGTACCGAGGGATGCCGCAGAGGCGGTGACCTGCGCCCCTGCTTTCGAGGATGATTTCGCCCCATGGATTCCCCACCAACGCAACTGGTCCACCGCAACCTGCCGCTCTTGTTCCTGCAGGCGCGCGAGAGCGTCTTTGCGCGCTTTCGGCCCATCCTGCACACGGTCGGCCTGACCGAGCAGCAATGGCGCGTGGTGCGCGCCCTGCTCGATCACGGGCCGCTGGAGCCACGCCAGATCGGCGACATCTGTCGCCTCTCGAGCCCGAGCCTGGCCGGCATCCTGGCGCGCATGGCGGACCTGGGCCTGGTGCTGCGCGAGCGGCTGGAGCATGACCAGCGGCGGGTGATGGTGTCGGTAAGTCCCGAGGGCAAGGCGTTGGCGGCGAAACTGGCGCCCACCATCGAGGCGACCTACCGCGCGCTGGAGGAGGAGATGGGGGTGGAGTTCATCGGCCAGCTGTACGCCACGCTCGATGCAGTCATCGCGCGGCTCGGTGAAGCGCCTGCGGGTGACGAGGGCTGAATGCTGCCCAGGGTCTTTTTGAACAGCTTGTGAAGCCTTCGCGCCGCAAGGATGCCACCCCGCCCCAAGGCGGCATCCGCGCAGGAATCAGAGCTCCTGTCAGAGGTCCTGCGCGAGCGGCGCCAACTGACCCAGCATGAAGTTGAGGAACGGCGGCACGCAGCCGATGTGGCTTGCAGGCACGGCGGGGCAATCGGTCAGGGTCACGAGGTCGCCAGCGCCCTGGGCGCGCATGGCCTGCAGGGTGGTGACCGAGCTGCCATAGGGCACCGTGACGTCGTCGCGGCCATGGTACAGGCGCACAGGCACCTGGGGCTTCCAGTCGTGCACGCTGCTCACGCGCGCCACGGCCTGCACGTCGTCGGCCAGGAAGTTGTCGATGAACTGGTTGTCGAAGGTTACGTCGGCCTCATCGGGCAGCAGGGCTTTCAGCAGGGCGCGGCGTACCTCGCGTTGCACGCTGCCGCCCAGGTAGCGCAGGAAGCCGGGGTTGATCAGCGCGCCCAGCACAGGCTCGCGATCACGCACCACGTTCACCAGCCCGTCGAGCGTGGCCTGCACGTTGTAGGGCCCGGCCCCCACCACCACCATGCGCAGGGCCTGGCGCTCGGGCGCCGTGCCGGCCTGCAGCGTGCGGTGGGCCGCCATGGTGGCGTAACCGCCTTCGGAGTAGCCGGTGAGGAACAGCTGGCCGTTGTCGGCGGCATTGCCCTGGCCGCGCCAGGTGCGCGCCGCCGTCAGCATGTCCAGCGTGGCTGCCGCGGTCGGTGCCGACAGCAGATAGGGGTGGGCCACGCCCCTGGAGACGCCGTAGCCCACGTAGTCCGGCGCCACGACGATGTAGCCGAGCGAGGCCATCACCACCGCGACCTCGGAACCCACGGCGTTGTTGCTCGGGGCCTCGGCGCTCGTGAAGATGGTGCCGTGCTGGTAGCCCAGCACGGGGCTCTTCGCACCCGCAGCCTTGACGGGCACGCTGACCAGACCCGAGGCGCGCACTTCGCGGCCCTGAGCGTCGGAGGTCAGGTACTCCAGCCGGTACGAGGCGACGGAGTAACGCGGCACGATGCCCTGCACCTTGGAGGCGTCCTTGGACAGTGCCTCGGTGATCTGGGCCGGGGTGATGGTGTTGAGCAGCGCGGCCGACTTGAGCTCGCCTGCCGTGGAAACCGGAGGCGGAGTCGTGCCGCCCCCGCCACCGCCGTCGCTCTTGCTGTCGCCTCCGCCGCAGGCGGTCAGCGAAACGGCCGCAGCGACCAGAAGAATGCTGCGCACCAGGAGCGCAGGCCGAGCAGGGGTAGGAAAATGGAACAAGGTACTGCCTTCAGGTATGAGTTGTGAATGATAGTAAGCAAGCACCGGCAATGTCCTGTCAGCCAACATGCCGTGGCGGGGTAAGACAGGCATTTCGGGGCAGATCCTCGGCCGGCGGAAATGCCGCGCGAGCGGATTGGCCATAAAATCGGGGATTGCCGCTGCACGGCTTGGCACTTTTGCTATCGTTTTTGAAACGCCCTGGCTGCGCCGGCCCCCCAACTGGTGCACACTGCAGGGCCTGGAACCCCCCGAGTCCTTCGCCCCGTCGATGGGCGCCCCACAACGCTGGCCTTTTTTGCCGTCTTTGCTTCCATGACGTATTGCGTCGCCATCAAACTCAATGCCGGGCTGGTTTTCCTGTCCGACTCCCGCACCAATGCGGGCCTGGACCAGATCAGCTCCTTTCGCAAGATGATGCTGTACGAGAAGGCGGGCGACCGCTTCATGGTGCTGCTGTCCGCCGGCAACCTGTCCATATCGCAATCGGTGCGTGAGATCCTGCAGACCGAGCAGATCATCGACCGCGACGAAGAAGAGCCCATCACCATCTGGAACGCCAAGAGCATGTTCGATGCCGCGCGCGTGCTGGGTGCCGCCGTGCGCCACGTGCATGAGCGCGATGGCGCGGCGCTCAAGCGTTCGGGCGTGGACTTCAATGTGTCCATGGTCTTCGGCGGCCAGATCAAGGGCGAGGGCATGCGCCTGTTCCAGGTGTATTCGGCCGGCAACTTCATCGAGGCCACGTCCGAGACGCCTTACTTCCAGGTCGGCGAGTCCAAGTACGGCAAGCCCGTGCTCGACCGCGTGCTCACCCCCGAAACCCCGCTGGACGAGGCCGCCAAGTGCGCCCTGGTGTCCATGGACAGCACGCTCAAGTCCAACCTCTCGGTGGGCCTGCCGCTGGACCTGGTGGTCTACGAGGTGGACCGTTTCGCCACCGACAAGATCATCTGCATCGACGAGCACAACCCCTACTTCCGCATGCTGCACGACAGCTGGGGGCAGAAGCTGCGCCAGGTGTTCGACAGCATCGAAGACCCCGCCTGGGGCGGTGGTGACACGACCGTGCCCATCATGGTGAACCCATCGCGCAGCAAACCGCTCAAGAAGATCACCAACCACCTGGACAAGCTCATCTGAGAAGGTGAGAACGAATCCGCCATACCTGCTCATGCGGCGAAAACACGCCCACTCGTCGTTGCAAGTACGCGCCATGGCCCGAGCCATGGCTGTGCTTTGCGCATAGTGTCCCGTTGCGCAAATAAATGCCAATAAAGCCGCGTCTTTCACACCAGGGCCGCGTTGCAAATCCTCGCGATAGCTATGGCTATCGCTGCGGTTTGCGCCTCGCCCTGGCGCGAAATCCATCGGCCTTGTTCTTGGCATCTATTTACGGGATGGAACACTGGATCGAGCGCGTTTTCGCAACCTGATCGGGCACGTCGGATCCATTCCCACCTTCTGTGCGCCGGGCGGGCCTGCCGCCGTGCATCTCCCCCGTTTCCCCGCCCATGCTCCCCATCGTCTTCTCGCACGCCAACAGCTTTCCCGCGGGCACCTACCGCCTCCTCTTCGGTCTCCTGCGCCAGCGCGGCTTCGACATCAGCGCGGTGGAGCGCTACGGCCACGAGCCGCAGTACCCGGTATCCAACAACTGGCCGCACCTGGTGCAACACCTGGCGGACTTTGCGGGCGAGCAGGTGCAGCGTCTGGGGGAACCGGTCTTTCTGGTGGGGCATTCGCTGGGCGGCTTCCTGAGCGTGATGGCAGCGGCACGCCACCCGCACCTGGTGCGCGGCGTGCTGCTCATCGATTCGCCGCTGATCGGTGGCTGGCGTGCCAATGCGCTGGACGTGGCCAAGCGCACCCAGGTGGTGGGCTCCATCTCGCCCGGCAAGGTCAGCCGCCAGCGGCGCTTTTCCTGGGCCAGCAACGACGAGGCGCTGGAGCACTTTCGACGCAAGAAGGCCTTTGCGCAGTGGCACCCCGAGGTGTTGCGCGACTACATCACCCATGGCCTGGCGGACCAGGACGGCAAGCGCGTGCTGGGTTTCGACCGCGCGGTGGAAACTGCCATCTACAACACCCTGCCCCACAACCTGGGCCGCCTGCTCAGCAGGCACCCGCTGCAGTGCCCGGCCGCCTTCATTGGCGGGCGCGACTCCGAAGAGATGAAACAGGTGGGCATGGCCATGACCTTGCGCGTCACCGAAGGCCGCACCATGATGCTCGATGGCAGCCACCTGTTCCCCATGGAGCAGCCCCAGGCCACGGCCGCAGCCATCGAGGCCTCGCTGCTCAACCTGGCCGCCGTGGCGGCACGCAGCCAGGAGCGTGCGCGGTAGAAGGCATCGAAGCGAAGCCTCCGACCACCGAGGAACGCCTTCGCCGCGGCCCCAGGGCTTTGCACATGGAGCGCCCCCTGAATGAGGGGTGTGTCTAATCCTTCCTGTCTATTCACGCGTTCACGCGATACGCGCCACAATGCGTGAACCAAAGAATAGAGGGGGAAAAGCGCGCAGTTCGCGGATTCTCAGGACAAAAATGCGGGGGATGTGTCGCAACAATCCCCTACACTGGGGGTTTGTAACAGCGTGTACATATTCATGCCTGCTTCCAATTTGCTGACCGTCCGGCTTCCGTTGCTGATCTTCGTGCTGGTTTCGGCCGGGCTGATCTACACGTCGATAGGCCCCGGCAAAGCCGTCACCCTGGCCATCGCGATTGCCTCGGTGCTGATGTTCGCCGCCACCTGGGCCAGTGCCGCGCGGCTGCTGGGGGCGTCCGCCGCGCTGCGCTTCCTGGCGATTTCCGTCTCCCTGGGCTGGTTCGCAGAGCAGATGGGCAGCACCCACGGCTGGTTCTTTGGCAGCTATACCTATACCGAGGTGCTGGGCCTGCGCTTCGTGGGCGTGCCGGTGGTCATCCCCATGATGTGGTTCGCGCTGACCTATGCGGGCTACGTGATCAGCAACCTCATCGTCTGGCAGGCCCCGGTGGATGGGGCTCCGGGCGTGGGCAATGCGCTGTTCCTGTCGTTCCTGGCGGCCATGATCGTCACCGCTTTCGACCTGGGTGCCGATCCCTACCTGGTGTACGTTCTCAAGGCCTGGATCATGGCCAAGACCGACGGCGCCTGGTTCGGCGAGACGGTACAGGGCTTCTTCGGCTGGGTCTTCGTGAGCTTCGTGATTCTCTGCGCCTTCCGCTTTTCCACGCGCAAGATGGCGCTCAAGGCAGCATCGGCCCAGTTCCTGCCGCGCCACGCTGCCGTGCCGCTGGGCATCTACAGCGCCGGCATCGTGTTCCAGGTGCTCCTGGGCCATCCGGTGGAAATCAAATCCATTGCGCCCTTTGCCATGGGCATCCCCCTGCTGTGCGCCCTGGGTGGCCTGCAGCGCTGGCGCAAACAGCTGAAAGCCGCACAATGAGCCACAAGAACACGGAGCCCACCATCTCCGACGCGGCCCTGGCGTCCATGGAGCAGCACGCCGATCCGCTGGCCGACGACACCATCGCGGACATCCTGGGCCCATGGCCGCCTGGAATGCCCGCGGTGAATGCCCCCCAATGGAAGCGCATCGCCACCGTCAACCGCCTGTTCGGCGACTGGACCACCAATGCCAGCATCGATGGCTGGACGGCCACCGGCCCCGGTGTGGACGACACGCTGGCCACCGCCCTGCAGAACTACCTGGCCACAGGGCAGGCGCTGCCCGACTGGGCGGACGCCCGCAAGATCGAGCGCGCTGAAAAGATATTCTTCGACCACGGGGCGCTGTCGTGCATCCTGCTGTTCTGCGCCAGCCTGCCCGAGTGCTATGTGATCCCCGACCTGTCGAGCGTGCTGCACACCGCCGGCCAGCTGGAGCAGCACACCGAGTACCGCATCCGCTCCACGGCCGCCATGATCTTCCCGGTGATGATGCACGGCGGGCTGACCCGCCCGGACGGTGCCGGCGTGGCGCAGATCCTCAAGGTGCGCCTGATCCATGCCACCATCCGCAACCTGATCATGCGCGGCAAGCCCGAATCGGCCGTGAAGGACCTGCTGGCGCAGTTGAACATTGTCGGCGCGGGCCAGCTTGGTGCACTGCCGGGCCTGCCGCCCAAGCCCACCATGTACCAGGCGCTGTTTGCGCGCGGCTGGGACCTGGCCAACGACGGCCTGCCCTGCAACCAGGAAGAACTGGCCTACACGCTGCTCACCTTCGGCTATGTGTTCCTGCGCAGCATGCGCCGCCTGGGCATCGGCCTGCCTGCGCATGATGAGGAGGCCTACCTGCACGCCTGGAACGTGGTGGGCCACATCCTGGGCATCGAGCGCGAACTGATGGTCGAAACCATGGACCAGGGCAAGGAACTGATGGCCCGCATGCAGGCCCGCGGCCGTGCCGAACCCGTGACCCCCGACCCCCGCCCGGGCCTGGGCCAGGCGCTCATGGCCACCATGGCCAACTCCATCCCCTGGGACATCGCCAAGCCCTTCCCGCAGCTGATGACGCGCTTCCTGTGCGGGCGCGCCACGGCGGGCGACCTGGGCCTGACCCAGAGCGTGCCCTGGTCCTCCGCCCTGCTGTTCTGGGGCGTGCTGCTGGTGGCCCGGGTCATCGACTGGGTGCTGCGCCTGGTACTGCCGCGCTTTTCCATCGTGCGCACGCTCACGCGCATCCTGGGCTACCACTTCATGAGCCGCGTGCTGATGAGCCAGACCCGGCCGCTGCAGCTGCCCAGCGAGCTGCTCAACCAGGTGGACGAGGTGGTGCACAACTGGAGCGACGACCCCCATGCGCCCCAATGGATCAACCGCATCGAGGACCGCCTGACCACGCGCGGCACCTGGAGCCTGAAGCTCTCGGCCAAGGCACAGCCGCCCGTTGCAGCGGCCAACGGTGCGGCGGCGGCGCAGGAGCCCGCATAGTGCGCACGCCCCCCTCCACCGTCCACGGCCGCGTGCCGGCCTGGCACGCCGTGCGGCGCGGCGGACCGCGCGCGCCGGCTGCCTGGAGGGGGTTTCTGGCATGGCTGGCCGTGGTGCTGCTGTGGCCTGCGCTGGCGGCCGCCCAGCCCCTGGTGCTGGACGAGAAACGGCCTTCCGTCGACGCCTGGGCCCATGTGCGCGTGCTGGCCGATGCCACCCGGCAGCTCACGGTGCAGAACATGCTCGGGCGCCTGCCGGAGTTCGCAGAGCCCACGGGTGCCGCCGGCACCCTGGGCGTGCGCCAGGACGCCATGTGGCTGCGCATTCCGCTGGCCGTGCCCCAGGCGCCGGCCCACCCCTGGATCCTGAGCATCGACTACCCCGTGCTCAATGAGGTGGACATCTACCTCACCTCGGAAGGCATGGTGGTCCAGCAGGCCATGATGGGGAATCTGCGCCCGTTCTCCGAGCGGCCCTTGCGCGGGCGGACACCGTCGATGATGCTGGACCTCAAGCCCGGCCATGCATACGAGGTGCTGGTACGCGTGCGCACCGGGGGCGCGATGATCGTGCCGCTGGTCATCAGCAAGGCCCCGGTGCTGTTGCCGCTGGCCCTGCGCGAGCAGATGCTGCAGGGCCTGCTGGCCGGCTTGGCCCTGTGCCTGGTGGTCTACAGCCTGACCCAGTGGGCCAGCCAGCGCGAGAAGCTGTTCCTTTTCTACGCCCTGCTGGTCATCGGCAGCGCAGGCTTTTCGATCCAGTTCTTCGGCATCGGCAGCCAGTTCCTGTGGAGCGACAAGCACTGGATGGAGGTCCACGCCGCCAGCGCTGCGGGGCTGCTGGCCCTGGGGGCCTCGTTCCTGTTCATGGGCTACGCCCTGGCGGGGGACAATCCGCAAGGCCGTTTCCTGCGGATCATGCAGGGCGGCGGCGCGCTGTGCGGCCTGGTGGGCGTCGCCTTCCTCGCCGACCTGATCGACACCCGGCAGGCCACGGCCTTCCTGAGCATCTTCGGACCGCTGCCCTCGCTCATCAGCCTGCCGCTGGCCCTGAAGCGGGTGCGCCAGGGCGACACCGTGAGCGCCACGCTGCTGGCCGCCTGGATCGCCTACTTCATCGCGGCCGCCGTGATGGTGGGCCTGGTGCAAGGCTGGGCCCCGCTGTCGTTCTGGACCCTGCACTCCTTCCAGATCGGCGCCACCGTGGACATGCTGCTCTTCCTGCGCGTGCTGGCCCTGCGCTCGGAGGCCCTGCGCCGGGCCACCGACGATGCGCTGCGCGAGCGCGATGCCATGCGTGCCCTGGCGTATACCGACGCGCTCACCGGCCTGCCCAATCGGCGCGGCCTGCAGCTGGCCCTGAACTCGGCCATCTCCCTGTGCGCGCCCAACCGCCTGGTGGCGGTGTACCTGCTGGACCTCGATGGTTTCAAGCCCATCAACGACATGCACGGCCATGACGTGGGCGACGATCTGCTGGTGGCCGTGGGCCACCGGCTTCAGGACCATGTGCGGCGCAAGACGGACGTGGTCGCGCGCCTGGGTGGCGACGAATTCATCATCATGGCGGCCGACCTGGTCCGCCCCGAACAGGCCGAAGACCTGGGCAACGCACTGCTGCACTCCTTCCGCGAACCTTTCGTGATGAGCCACCTGCAGATGCACGTGGGCCTGACCATCGGCTATGCCCTGGCCCCCATCGATGCCGCCGAGCCCCGCGAACTGATCCGCCTGGCCGACGCCGCCATGTACCAGGGCAAGCAACGCGGCAAGCACTGCCTGATCCGCAACGATGCCAGCGTGGCGCTGCCGGCCTGACCCCCATGCGCCAGCCCAGCCCCGCCCCTCTGCTCGGCATGCTTTGTGCACGTGTCCCGCATTCCGAAGGCATACTGGGTAGCCACCGCCTACCCAACGGCCCTACAGGCCTGCCGCCACCGCGCATGCACCCAGCCCCCTGACCACCATGTCCAGCGCCTCGTACCCCTGCATTGCCGATGCCTGGCACCGGCTGCCACCGCCACCCCGATGGCGCAAGGCAGGGCCTGGGCATCTGGCCACCCCTGCGGCAGCCCATCGATGAGTGTGCTGCACCGGTTCATGCGTTCGGTGGCCCGCCACGCGGCGATGGCCGCCGTGGCGGCGATGTGCCTGCTCATGCTCCCGGCACTGCCTGTGCACGCGGCCACCCCGCTAGTGCTCAGCCCCGACACCCAGAGCCTGGACGCCTGGAAGGTGATCACGGTGCAGGCCGATGCCTCGCGTGAGCTCACGGTCCAGGACATGCTGGGGAGGCTCGACCGGTTCGATGAGCCGGCCCGTCGCGGCGGCGCGCTGGGCATGCGCCCGGAGGCCATGTGGCTGCATTTCCCCTTGGTCACGCCCGCCACCTTCTCCAACCAGTGGATCGTCAACATCGATTACAGCTCCCTGCTGGAGGTGGACTTTTACCTGACCCGGGACGGCGAGGTGCTCCAGCACTCCCTGCAGGGCTACCAACGCGCGCCTGGCAAGGAGGCCGGCGCCAGCCGGACTCCGGCCATGGCACTCGACTTGCAGCCGGGGCAGCACTACGACGTCCTGATCCGCGTGCGCACGCTGGGGCCCATGACCCTTCCCATCACGGTCAGCGAAATGCCCCACCGGCTGAAATTGGCGCTGCGCGAGCAGATGCTGCAAGGCCTGCTCAACGGACTGGCCTTCTGGCTGCTGCTGTACAGCCTGCTGCAGTGGGTAGGACAGCGTGACCGCCTGTTCGCCTACTACGCGCTGGTGGTGTTCGGCAGCGCGACGTTCTCCCTGCAGTTCTTCGGCATCGGCGTGCAGTTCCTGTGGCCTGGCAATGCCTGGATGGAGGGGCACTCGGCCATCATCGCCGGGTTGCTGGCGCTGGCGGGCTCTTTCCTCTTCCTGGGCCATGCGCTGGCCAGCGACGCACCGCGAGGCCGGTATGCGCGCACCATGCAGGGCTGCGCCGTGATCACAACCCTGGTGTGCCTGGCCTTCCTCCTCGACGTGCTGAGTGTGCGGACGGCGAACGTCTACATGGCCCTGTTCGGTCTGCTGCCCACGGTGCTGAGCATTCCTGCTGCACTGCGCCAGGCGCGCCACGGCAACCCTGTCGGCGGCACGCTGCTGGTGGCCTGGACCGTGTATGCCGTCGGTGCAGGCACCATCGGTGCGCTGAGCCAAGGCCTGGTGCCCGCAAACTTCTGGACCCTGCACGCCTTCCAGTTCGGAGCCACGGTGGACATGCTGCTCTTCCTGCGCGTACTGGGGCTGCGCTCGGAGGCCTTGCGCCGCGCCACGCTCGATGCCCTGCGCGAGCGCGATGCCATGCGCTCGCTGGCCCACACCGACCCGCTCACAGGCCTGCCCAACCGCCGCGGCGTGCAGATCGCGCTGAACTCTGCACTCCAGCAATGCGCGCCCGACCGCATGGTGGCGGTGTTCCTGCTGGACCTGGACGGTTTCAAGCCCGTCAACGACATGCATGGCCATGACGTGGGCGATGACCTGCTGGTGGCGGTGGGCAACCGGCTGCGAGACAACGTGCGGCGCCAGACCGACGTGGTGGCGCGCCTTGGTGGCGACGAATTCATCATCCTGGCTCCCCAGCTGACGCGGCCCGAGCAGGCCCGGGAGATCGGTGAAGGCCTGCTGCATGCGTTTAGCGAGCCGTTCACGCTGCGCAACCTGCGCCTGCACGTGGGCCTGACCATCGGCTACGTGCTGGCCCCCTTCGACGGCAAGGATGTGCGCGAACTCATCGCCAAGGCCGACGCCGCCATGTACAGGGGCAAGCAGGCCGGCAAGCACTGCCTGCTGCGTGGCGATGACCCCGTTGCCCTCGCGTCCTGATGATCATGCACGCCATGGCACGCCACCTCACCACCGCTCCTCTGCCCGCACTGCGCCGGTTCTGGACGGTTGCGGCATGGCTGCTGTTGCTGCTGGCGGGTGCGGGCCAGGCCCATTCGGCGCAGCCCCTTTTGCTGCACGACAGCACCGCGTCGATCGAGGTATGGCCGGCGGTGACCATGCTGTCCGATCCCACGCTCAAGCTGGGGCTGGAAGAAGTGCAGGCCCGTGCAGGCGATTTCGTCCCCCCGCCATCCCGGGGCGCCACCCTGGGCGTGCGCTCGGACGCCATCTGGCTGCGTGCGCCGCTGTCGGTGCACCTGACCTCCGACGGCCGCTGGACGCTGGACATCAACCACCCGGACCTCAACCGCGTCGACATCTTCGTTCTCAGCGCGGGCCAGGTGACACGGCACGTCGTGCTGGGCAGCCTGCAGCCGTACTCGGAACGGCCGCTGCAAAGCCGCTCGCATGCCGTGGCGCTCGAATTTTTGCCCGGCCAGCCCTACGAGTTGCTGATGCGCGTGGAAACCCGGGCGGCCATGATCCTGCCCATCACGCTCAACAAGTCGTCCGCCATGCTCGCCACGGCGGTGGACGAGCAGATGCTGCAGGGCGTGCTCACGGGCCTGGCGCTGTGCCTGCTGATCTACAGCCTGGCCCAGTGGACCAGCCTGCGCGAGCCGCTGTTCATCTTCTACGCAATGCTGATCACCGGCAGCCTGATGTTCTCGCTGCACCTGTTCGGCATCGGCCGGCAGTACCTGTGGAGCAACAGCCTGTGGTTCACCGAGCATGCGGCCGGGCTGTCGGCCCTGCTGGCGACCTGTGGGTCGTTCCTGTTCATCGGCCAGGCACTGGCCGGAGACCAGCCCAAGAGCCGCTTCCTGCGCACCATGCGCGGGGGCGCGGCGCTGTGCGTGCTGCTGGGCCTGGCCTATAGCCTTGACGTGCTGAGCACACGCGCCATCGCCGCCATCGTGAGCATCCTGGGCCTGGTGCCCGCGCTCATGGGCATCCCGGGCGCGGTGCGCAAGGCCGTCGCTGGCGACGGCGTGGGCACCAGCCTGCTGGCGGCCTGGCTGATCTACTTCGTGACCACGGCGGTGATGATCGGCGTGATCAACGGCTGGGTGCCGGTCAATTTCTGGACCCTGCACTCCTTCCAGTTCGGTGCCACCATCGACATGCTGTTGTTCATGCGGGTGCTGGGCCTGCGCACGCATGCCCTGCAACTCGAGGCACTGCACGCCAACCGCGAGCGCGACGCCATGCACTCGCTGGCCCACACCGACCCGCTCACCGGCCTGCCCAACCGCCGCGGCCTGAACATGGCCCTCGCAGCCGCCCTGCCCCGCAGCAGCAAGAGCGATCTGCTCGCCGTCTACATGATGGACCTCGACGGGTTCAAGCCCGTGAACGACCAGCACGGCCACGATGTCGGCGACGAGTTGCTGGTGGCGGTCACACGCCGCCTGCAGGGCCATGTGCGGCAAAGCGACGTGGTCGCGCGCCTGGGCGGCGATGAATTCGTGGTGATGGCCGGCCACATGTCCAGCACCCAGCAGGCGCACGAACTGGGGCTCAAGCTGCTCGACGCCTTTCGGCTGCCCTTCTCGCTCGGGAGCATCCAGGTGCATGTGGGCCTGACCGTCGGCTATGCCATCGCCCCCGACGACAGCAGCGATGCCGCCGGCCTGCTCAAGCTCGCGGACGCGGCCATGTACAGCGGCAAGCAGAGCGGCAAGTTCTGTTTGCGGCGCAATACCGGGGACCTGGCCCTTTCATCAGCGTAGGCCCTGTGAACAGGCCCTGGGCAATTGCCCGGGGACGCGTGGCACCTGGGGAATCCATTGCTGGTCAAACGGTGCGCATTCCGCTACACAGGAGACCTCGCAACTTCCCATCGGATCCTGTGCCATGGCCCATCGCAAAAGTCCCGCCCGCATTGCCAAAGCTGCGCGCGTCGCGCAATTCCATGCCCTTGCCGCCTCGGCAGCCGACACGGCGGGAGGCGTCGGCGAGGCCTCGGAGACCGCGATCGCACTGGAATCGCTGGCCCACCTGGAGCACATGCTGGTGGGCCGGGTGGTGCTGCCGTCGAGCCCCAGCTACGAAGAGGACCGCCAGGAGTCCAACCCCGCCTTCCAGTCGTTCCCCAAGATCATCGTCTACTGCGCGGTCGAGAACGACGTACTCGAATGCCTGGCCGTGGCACGCAAGTACAAGGTGCCCGTGGCCGTGCGCTGCGGCGGGCACAGCACCGCGGGCTACTCGGTCAACGATGGCATGGTGATCGACCTGAGCGATATCCAGGGCGTGGTGCTGGACCCGCCGAACCAGCGGGTCTACGTGCGGCCAGGCACCGATTTCGACCACTTCAACGGCGCCATGAACCACACCGGCTGGCACGTGCCCACCGGCGCCTGCGGCAGTGTCTGCGTGGGCGGCTTCGTGCAGGGTGGGGGCTACGGCTACACCTCGCGGCGCTTTGGCATCCAAAGCGACATGGTGGAATCGCTGCGCGTGGCGCTGGCCGATGGCAGCATCGTGAATGCCAGCGAGAGCGAGAACTCCCTGCTGTACTGGTCCATGCGGGGCGGCACGGGCGGCAACTTCGGCGTGCTGCTGCAGGTCACCTACAGCATGGTGCCGCTGGACACGGTGTGGGCCTGGTCCATCGGCTGGGACATGTCCCAGGCCGCCAACGTGCTGACCATGATGCAGCAGCGCTACATGCAGAGCGGTGCACCCGATGCGCTCGGGTACATGATGAACCTGGGCTACTACGGCGGCAAGCCGGTGGCCATGGTGCAAGGCATGTTCTGCGGCACGCGCGAGGCCGGTCTGCAGGCGATTGCCTCCTTGATGGCCATCCCCAGCGCCCAGTTGCTGGTGGACAAGACCGGCACCTACCCGGACATGAACATCTGGCTCGAAGACCACCCCTATTCGCTGCCCGACAACCTGCCCAGCGGCATTGCCGAAAGCAAGGCCTCGGGCTATATCAGCCGGCCGCTCACCACGGCGGATTGGCAATCCATCATCGACTACTTCCTCACCTCGCCCAACCAGTGGTCGCTGGCCTACCTGGAGCCCTACGGCGGTGCCATCAACCGCTATCCCATCGAGGCCAGCGCCTTCATCCACCGCCGCGTGGACGCCGACCTGGTGGCGGACGTGTTCTGGCGCAACCCGGATGAGCGCGCGCAGACCGAGGCCTGGCTGGCAGGTTTCATGAAGCTGGTGCAACCCTTCCTGAACGGGCACGTGTACCAGAACTACCCTGATGCCAGCCTGCAGGATTTCGAAGAGGCCTACTGGGGTCCGGCCTATCCCACCCTGCAGAAAGCCAAGCAGGAATACGACCCGACCAACTTCTTCAAGTTCCAGCAGAGCATCCGCCTGCCCGGGGCATAGCAGTCCAGGGTCCGCTCCGGCTGCCGCGGGTGGGGCAGCGGGGCCAGGGCCTTGCTCCAGGAGCGGCCGGCACACCCTGCGAAGCGGTTCTGGCCGAGCGCAGGGCCAGAGGCAGTGCACCCGTGCCGCGGGGCTCTAGGTCTGCTGCAGGGCCCGCTCCGCGTAGTGCAGCCGCCCCTTGCCTGCGCGCTTGGCCGCGTACATGGCTTGGTCGGCACGGTTCATGAGGGCATCCGTCTCCCCTTCGAGCGGTGGGTGCACCGCCACGCCGATGCTGGCACCGATGCGCAATTCGCGGCCCTGCACCCACATGGGTTCCTGCAGCGCGTCGATGATCCGCTGGCCGATGCCATCGGTCACGTCGCGCGTCACCTCGCGGTCGAGCATGACCAGGAACTCGTCGCCGCCCAGTCGCGCGATGGTGTCGCCCGCCCGTACCATGGAAGAGAGCCGCTGGGCCACCGTGCGCAGCACTTCATCCCCTGTCCGGTGGCCTTCCGTGTCGTTGACGCGCTTGAAGCCGTCGAGGTCGATGAACAGCAGCGCCACCGAGCCCGCGTTCTGGCGCACCTGGGCCAGCGATTGCTCCAGGCGGCTGTGGAATGCCGCACGGTTGTAGAGCCCGGTCAGGGAATCATGGTTGGCCTGGTAATGCTGCTGGCGCGCGATCTGGATCTTGGCCGAGACATCCTGCACCAGGGCCATGATGGAGGTCACACGGCCTTCGGCATCGGTGAGCGCGGAGTTGAACCACTCGCAGTGCACCTCGGAGCCATCCTCGCGCGTGAACGATGTCTCCGCCCGGTTCTGCGCCTCCTGGCCCTCCTGCAGACGCTGCAATGCCTCGTGCAGGCCTTCGTCCGAGGTGTGGCCCAGCAGCTGCGTGAGCGAGCGCCCTTCCAGATGCGCCACGGGGAGCCAGCCCATCAACTGCACCGCCCGCTGCGAGCAATGCAGCAGGCGCAGATCCTGGTCCATCTCGAGCACCGCCAGCGGGCTGTTCTCCATGTGCGACGACAGCCGCTGGTTGGCGGCGCGCAGGGCGTTCATGGTGACCTGCAATTCATGCACGTCGAGCGCGGTGGTGATGAAACCGTCGATGACGCCATTGCGTGCGGGCCAGGGCGTCAGGCAGATGGTGCGCCATTCGTCGAACCCGTAAGGGGTCCGCAGCAGGCGTTGGTATTGCACGCGCTCACCGCCGAGCACCCGCTCGACGAAGGGCATGAAACGGGCACAGTCGTGCTCGCCATACAGATCGACCAGGGTCTTGCCCACGAGGCGCTCGGGCGTACTGCCGAACCAGCGCGCGTATTCCTCGTTCACGTAGACCATCTGCAGGCCCCGGTCCACTGCGGCCAGAGTAGCGCCCGCACTCTTCGTGATCAGTTCAAGCAACTCTTCCTTGGACCAGTCTGTGTGCCTGGCACGGCGGAGCAATCTTTCTGGCTCATCTGGCGTCATGTGGCGAAAGTCCCGGGGGCAAGGATCATCTATTGGCCAAGCGAAAGCATGGTAAGCACTGACGGACAGCGCAACCACAAGTTACAGCTTATCACCTTCGCGGCCCCTGCATGGCTGGGGCATGCCCGCTACTCGGCCCAGCGCACCCATCCACCCCAGGCCGTGATCAGCACCACCATGCCGAAAACGATGCGGTAGTAGGCAAACGGCACGAAGCTGTGGCTGCTGATGTAGCGCAGCAGCCAGCGCACGCACAGCCAGGCGCTGAAGAACGAAAACACCAGGCCAGTGGCGAACATCGGGATGTCGGCCACCGACAGCAGGGCGCGCTCCTTGTACAGGCTGTACACCCCGGCACCGATCAGCGTGGGCATGGCCAGAAAAAACGAGAAATCCGTGGCCGCCTTGCGCGACAGCCCCAGCAGCATGCCGCCGATGATGGTGGCCCCGCTGCGGCTGGTGCCCGGCACCATGGCCAGGCACTGCACCAG
>JAZKEE010000229.1:0-21785 GCA_040387235.1 Pseudomonadota bacterium | reverse complement strand
CCTGTGCACGCCGCGCGCCAGGTACTCCAGGTTCACCTGGTGCACGATGCCGAAGCCCGGGGGTACCACGCCAAAGGTGCTGAACGCCTGCATGCCCCACTTCATGAACTCGTAGCGTTCGCGGTTGCGCTGGAACTCGAGCTTCATGTTGAGGTCGAGCGAATTCTTCTTGCCGTAGTAGTCGACCATGATGGAGTGGTCCACCACCAGATCCACCGGCACCAGGGGCTCGATCTTCTTGGGGTTCTTGCCCAGCTTGGCGGCCACGCTGCGCATGGCGGCCAGGTCGGCCAGCAGCGGCACGCCGGTGAAGTCCTGCAGCACCACGCGCGAGACGACGAAGGGAATCTCGTCCTTGCGCTCGGCCTTGGGCGCCCAGTGCGCCAGCTGGCGCACATGCTCGGCCGTGACCTTGCGGCCGTCGCAGTTGCGCAGCACCGATTCGAGCACGATGCGGATGGACACCGGCAGGCGCTCAACGGACGGAAACTGCCGGGCAAGCGCGGGCAGCGAATAGAACTGCCCGGTCTTGCCGGAGGCTGTCGTGAAGTTCTTGAGCGTGTTGGCAAACGCGTGGCGGGCGGGCTGGGGCGACGACTTGGTCGATGTGGCCATGGCTGACTCCTGTGATGCGACAAGGCCTATTCTGTCAGCCTCCCGTGGCGGATGAAACGGTGGGGGTATGAAAGCGCATGAACGCGGTGCCCGCCTACATGCCAAAAAGGGGGCAAAAGCCCCCCTCCACTGGCACATGCAGGCACAGGCCATGCGGCCGACGTGCATGCGGACATTCAGGCCGTGGCCATCGATGGCAGGCGGCGCATGCCGAACCATTGCAGTTCGGCCAGCAGGCCCACCGACACCACATGCACGGCCAGATATGCCTGGCCCCAGCCCGTGGGGGCCACGGCAGAGGACAGCAGCAGGCCGAGGCTGGACAGCGCCCATGCGGCATTGCCCGCGACCAGCAACGCGAGCAGCCCGCGTGGTGTCTGGCGCTGGCCCGCGATCACGGCCGCCAGCAGTGCGAAGCCGATGAGCGCCAGGCCACTCGCCGAGACCAGCCCTGCCGGCAGGCCGAGCCACCCGGCAAGCGTGTCGGTCAGCGCCAGGTGCAGGGCGGCCAGAAGAACGCCCGTGGCGGCATCGAACCAGACCACGGCGCGCAGGAACGAGGGAGAGGACAGAAGGGACATGAGGGGCTCCTTGAATCGATCGGGTTGAAAGAGCCTCCATGGTTGCGGCCTGGCTGCACCGCGTCGATGACATGCCAGGTAATGGCCTGCACGCCGACTGGCCCTAGGATGGAGGGCATGACCAGCACCCACCGCCCCCCACGCCCCACCCTGCCCCACCGGCCAGCGGCCGCAGGCCACCGCAGCAGCCTACCGGGGCCGGCATCGTTCGGGGACCACCTGCGCACCTGGCGCCAGCAGCGCCACCTGAGCCAGCTGGAGCTGGCCGACGAGGCGGACATCTCCACCCGCCATGTGAGCTTCATGGAGACCGGCCGCACCAACCCCAGCCGTGAAATGGTGCTGCGCCTGTGTGAGCGCCTTTCGATTCCCCTGCGCGAGCGCAATGCCCTGCTGGTGGCGGCAGGCTACGCGCCCATGTACCGCGAACGCGCCCTGGACGACCCGGCCCTGGCTGCTGCGCGCCAGGCCGTGGAGCTGGTGCTCAAGGGCCACGAACCCTGCCCCGCGCTGGCGCTGGACCGCTGCTGGAACGTGGTGGCCACCAACCGCGCCGCCCAGGCGCTGCTGGCCAACCATGTGAGCCCGGAACTGCTGGAGGGGCCCGTGAACGTGTTCCGCCTGAGCCTGCACCCCAGGGGCCTGGCACCGCACATCGCCAACCTGGCCCAGTGGCGGGCCCATCTGTTCGAGCGCCTGCGCCAGCAGATACAGGCCACGGCGGACCCGATGCTCATCGCCCTGCAGGCCGAGCTGCTGGAATATCCGGCACCCGAGGAATCATCAAGCCCCCTGGTGCTCGATGGGGAATTGCTGGGCGTGGTAATGCCGTTCTGCTTTCAGAGTGCCCGGGGGACACTTTCGTTTATCAGCACCACCACCATATTTGGAACCCCGGTGGACGTGACCCTGCAGGAGCTGGCCGTGGAATCGTTCTTTCCAGCCGACGAATTTACGGCCCAGGTATTGCGCGAGATCGCCGCAGCCCCCATCTGAGCAAGCCCCGGCCATGGGCGTTTGTCGGCACGACCGGCCAGATCGCCTGTTTATGGTGCGCCCCATGCAAAAAGCCCGCGACTGCGGGCTTTTTTTATGCAACACGCCAAAGGTCCGCGCTGCCCAATAGATTCAATCGCTCAAATGGCGAACTTTTCACGGTTCTCGTTTTGAATCCACTTGGGTGCCTTGCCGCGGCCCGTCCAGGTCTGGCCCGTGGAAGGATCGCGGTACTTGGGTGCCACCTTGGTGCCAGCGCTGGCGCTGCGTGCGCGGCCGCTGGGGAACACGTCCTGCGCGGTCAGGCCGAATTCCGCCACCAGAGCACGCACCTGCGACACCGCGTCCGACAACTCTCGCTTGCGGGCTTCACCGATTTGCTGTTCCAGGGCTTCGCGTTGCTTGAGGAGTTCTTTGTAGCTGGTTGTCATGGTATGTGTAGCTGCTGGGTGGACAAGGAGGCCCCATTATAGGAATAATGGGCAAACTTTGCCGGGTTTGCAAAAAAATTCGTGACAAGCTGGTGAAACACCGCAGCGGCGAAAATCATTTCACAGGCCCAGGTAATCAACCTGATGGGTCGGGCTGGTCCGTTTGGGCCAATACCCGGTCGATTCTCTTGCCCTCCAGGCCGAGCACCTCGAATATCCACCCGGCACAGGCAATGCGTTCGCCCACCGCAGGCATATGGCCTGATTCAGCCATCATCAATCCGGCCAGCGTGTTGTAACGCCCCCGCTCCTCTCCGGGTAAATCGCGAATATCCAGGCGCGCCTTGAGCTCGGTGACGGGCATCAGGCCATCGAGCAGCCACAGGCCGTCCTCACGCTGGGTGGCCCAGGCATCCGTGGCCGCACCGGGCTGGAGTTCTCCGGTGATTGCCTCCAGCAGATCGCGCGGCGTCATGATGCCCTGCACCACGCCATACTCGTCCACCACGAAGACCATGCGGCCCGAGCGCGCGCGGAACTGCTCCAGCAGCTCCATGCCGCTCAGGGTTTCGGGCAGGAAGGCCGCCGCCAGCGCATGCTGCCCGATGTCGCCCGAGGCATCCGCCCCCAGTTCCAGCAGGCGCGCCACGCTGATCAAGCCCACCACATCGTCGAGCGAGCCCCGGCACACCGGGTACCAGGAATGGGCTCCATGGTCGCCACCGGTGCCCGCCATGCGCAGGCCCTCGGCCACGGTCAGCCGGGCATCGAGCCACTGCACATCGGTGCGGGGCACCATCAGCGAGGTCAGCGGCCGGTCGTCGAGGCGAAAGACGTTGCGCACCATCTGGTGCTCGTGGTGCTCGATCACCCCGGCATCGCGCCCCTCCTCCAGGCTGGCGACGATCTCTTCTTCCGTCACGGCACGACCGGCGTTGTTGTCGATGCGCAGCAGCCCCAGCACGCCCTGGGTGGACAGGGACAGCAGCCGCACGAAGGGCTTGGCCACCAGGGCCACCCAGGTCATGGGGCGGGCCACCAGGCGGGCCACGGTTTCGGGGTAGAGCTGGCCGATGCGCTTGGGCACCAGTTCCCCGAACACGATGGTGATGAAGGTGATGACCGTGACCACCAGCGCCGTGGCCGTGATGCCGGCCGCGCGCTCGGGGGCACCCAGCGCCTGCAGCCAGTGGCCCAGGTCATCGCTGAACGCGGCCTCGCCAATGATGCCGTTGAGCATGCCGATGGAGGTGATGCCCACCTGCACGGATGACAGGAACTGCGTGGGGTTGTCCAGCAATTCCAGCGATGCCCGCGCCCCCTTGTCGCCGCCTTCGGCCATGGCGACCAGGCGCGACTTGCGGCTCGATGCCAGCGCCAGCTCGGACATGGCAAATACGCCATTGAGCAGCGTGAGCAGCGCAATCAGCAGAAAATCCATGATTCAAGGCATAGGAACACGATGGCACTTTACTGTATTGGCGATATCCAGGGTTGCGACAGCGCGCTCGGCCGCCTTCTGGACGAGATGGGCTTTTCCGCGAGCCGCGACACGGTCTACCTGCTGGGCGACCTGGTGAACCGCGGGCCGGAATCGGCCGCCGTGCTGCGCCGCTGCATGGCGGCAGGGGACGCATTGCGGCCGCTGCTGGGCAACCACGACCTGCACTTGCTGGCCGCGGCGCACGGCGCCCGCAAGCCGGGCAAGCGCGACACGCTGGAACAGGTGCTCCGGGCGCATGACCGCGACGCGATGCTGGACTGGCTGCGCCAGCAGCCGCTGATGCGCACCCACACCCATGCCGGCGAGCGGCTGGCCATGGTGCATGCCGGGCTGTTGCCCGCCTGGACGGTGGAGCAGGCCCTGGCCCTGGCGGGCGAGGTGCAGGGGGTGCTGCGCGGCCCCGGCCTTGCGGATTTCCTGCACCAGATGTACGGCAACGGCCCGGACCGCTGGGACCCCGCTCTCACGGGCATGGACCGCCTGCGCACCATCGTCAACGCGATGACCCGGCTGCGCTTTTGTTCCCCGGGCGGGGTGATGGACTTCGACAGCACCGAGAGCGCCGACACCGCCCCCGAGGGCCTGCTGCCCTGGTTCGACGTGCCGGGCCGCCAGGCAGCGGGCAGCCTGGTGGCCTTCGGCCACTGGTCGACCCTGGGGCTGCTCGACCGCAGCGATACCCTGGCGCTGGACACGGGCTGCGTGTGGGGCGGCTGCCTGAGCGCCATGCGCTTTGGCGCCACGCTGGCCGACCGCGAACTGCTGCAGGTGCACTGCGAGCAGTCGCAGCAACCAGGATGATCACGTGACAAGGGCTGCCGAAGCAGCCCCTGTAGCACCAGCAAGCGCCCCGATCTTCAGTCGGCGGTGACGGCCTGCGCCTGGTCAGCGGAGACAGGGGCGGCCGCCTTGAACAGCGCCGCCACCTTGCGCTTGGGCTTGATGTTGGCCGACACGCTGCTGCGTGGCGCCGACTTGGCGGACTCCCAGGCAGGCGCGGCATCGGCCGCCGCACTGGATTCGTAGGGCTTTTCGAAGAACGGGTCGCGCGACGCCACCGCAGGACGGAAGCCCCGGTGCTGTTCGCGCGGCTCGCGGGTTTCACGGCCCGGACGGTGCTCGCGCTCCCGTTCGCGGCGCGGAGCGGCGGAGGCAATGGCATCGCGCCCGTCACCGGTCTCGCCCGCTTCGCGCCAGGCACGGCGGCCGTCGTTGATGCGGCCTCGGGGCTGGTCTTCGTCGTACTCGACGGCTTCGAGTTCGATCTTCTTCTTGATGAGCTTTTCGATGTCGGCCACCAGACGGGCATCGCTGCCCGACACCAGCGTGACCGCCAGACCCGACGCGCCGGCACGGCCCGTGCGGCCGATGCGGTGCACGTAGTCTTCGGCGTTGAAGGGCACGTCGAAGTTGAACACCGCCGGCACGTCCTTGATGTCGAGACCGCGGGCGGCCACATCGGTACACACCAGCAGATCGACTTCGCCCTTCTTGAAGGCCTCCAGGGCTTTCAGGCGCTCGTCCTGGCTCTTGTCGCCGTGCAGTGCGGTGGTCTTGAGGCCTTCGCGCTCCAGGCTGCGCGCCAGGCGGGCGCAACCGAGCTTGCTGTTGACGAAGATGAAGGCCTGCTTGATGCCCCGGGTCTTGAGCACCTGGTGGATGGCACGGCGCTTGTCATCGTCGTTGGCGCTGTAGAAGCGCTGCTCCACCGTGGAGGCCGTCTCGTTCGGGCGGGCCACCTCGATGGTGATGGGGTTTTGCAGGTAGCTGCTGGCCAGGCGCTTGATCTCGGGCGAGAACGTGGCCGAGAACAGCAGCGTGGTGCGCTGCTTGGGCAGGTAGGACAGGATGCGCTGCAGGTCGGGCAAAAAGCCGATGTCCAGCATGCGGTCGGCCTCGTCGAGCACCACGTACTCGACCTGGTTGAGCACCGCGTTCTTGGCCTCGATGTGGTCCAGCAGGCGGCCGGGCGTGGCCACCAGCACCTCGACCCCCTTCTTGAGCTCCAGGGTCTGGGGCTTCATGTCCATGCCGCCGAACACCACGGTGCTGCGCAGCTTGGTGTACTTGGCGTACAGCGCGATCTGCTGGGCGACCTGGTCGGCCAGTTCGCGCGTGGGCAGCAGCACCAGCGCACGCACGGGGTGGCGGGCCGGGGAGGTGGAGCTGCTCTCGTGCTTGAGCAGGCGCTGCAGCAGTGGCAGCGAGAACGCCGCCGTCTTGCCGGTGCCGGTCTGGGCTGCGCCCATCACGTCCTGGCCGGTGAGCACGACCGGAATGGCCTGCTCCTGGATGGGCGTCATGGACTCGTAGCCCATTTCGGCCACGGCGCGCGAGAGCGGCTCGGCCAGCGATAGATTGGAAAAAGAACTTGTCATTTAGCCCTCTATTGTCGCACCGGTGGCCCAAACACACCATGGGGGTGGTAAGCAAGGGTGTATTCACCGAGCCATGCCGCCAGAGGGCTGGCTTTGGTGCTTTTAATTCGATAGCACCAAACCAATAACCATCAATCCACAGATGGCAATATTCAGCAATTCACTCCAGCACCGCGCGCAGCTGGCGCGTGGTCACTGCCAGGCGGCGGGCGCCGATCTGGGCGATGTTGTTCATCACCGTGAGCGCTGCCTCGGGGTAGCGGTGCGCCCAGGCGTCGAAGTGCGCGCGCGAGAGCCGCACCAGTTGCGCAGGCCCCAATTCGGCCCCGGCGCTGGCCGTGCGAGCCGCGCCGTTGAGAAACGCCATCTCCCCGAAGGCCATGCCCGGGCCCACCGTGGCCAGGCGCAGGCCCCGCTCGGGCGGCCACTGGGTCACGAGCGTGATGTGCCCCGACTGCACCACCAGCAGGTCGCGGTCGGCGTCGCCGGCGTTGAACACCACGCCGTGGGCCGCCATGGGCAGGGGCTCCAGCAAGGCTTCCAGCGCCCGCCGGGCCTCCACTTCGATGCCCTCGCCGATCTCTCCGAGCACGTCCTGCTCGGGATAGATGGGGCGATCGTGTTCGGGTCGCTCGGCCAGGATGGCCGCTTCGGCCCATTCCAGCGCCCGGTCGCCATCGGCAAAGCGGCGCACCCCGTCGCCCGCATGCTCGGCCGCCACGGGGTCGAGAGCGGCCACGGCGCAGGCCACGCCCTGCTGGGAAAGGTCACGCACCAGCGCGCGCAGCTGGGCCAGGGCCGTACTGTCCCAGGCGGGCACACGGCTGGCATCCAGGATGACCCAGCGGTGGCGCGGCAGCAGCATCAGGCGCACCTGCTCGGCCAGGTGAGCGGCCACGCCGAAGGACATCACGCCCTGCAGCTCGAACACCGCCACCTGGTTCATGCGCGGGGCCAGCCAGGTATCGGAGCCGGCACGGCGCAGGCGGCGCGAGCGCAGCTCGCCACCCAGGCGCACGTGGCGCAGCACCTTGGAGGCCGAGTCGCGCAGCAACACGAAGGTGGCCACCACCAGCCCCGCCACCAGAGCCCCCACACCGCCCATGACGGCGAACACCAGCGCCACCAGCCAGCTTTGGGCCCAGGTTACGCGCGAACGCCGGGCATAGCCTGGCGACCACAGCAGGAGGGGCACCTGCATCAGCCCGGCCAGCACCAGCCCGCCGGCCAGACAGGCCATGGGCACCCAGTGAAGCCACCAGGCCCCGGTGACGGCCACCACCAGCATGATGCCGGCATGCCAGCGCGGCGCACTCGCCGAGGCGCCGGCCTGCGCCAGCACGATGCGCGAGCGCGAGGCACTGGTGGATGCGGGGATCATGCCCACCAGGCCGCACAGCGCGCCCAGCAGGCTTTCGCGGCGCAGCGCCTGGTTGGGGTTGCCGCGCAGGCCGTGGTCGAGCTCCAGCTCCTGGTTGAAAACCAGGATCTCCAGGCTGTTGACCAGCGCCATCAGCAGGGCCAGCACCACCAGCGCCGAGCCATGCCGGTGCGCCAGCTCCAGCCAGGGAATACCCGTCCAGTCGGGCCACAGCGGCCCGGCAAAGGCGCTCTGGCTGACGGCCGGGGCGAACACCGCCCCCATGCCCACGCCCCACAGGCCCGCCACGGCCACGGCCAGTGCCACCAGCACCACGGCCGTGAGCAGACCTGGCATGCGCGGCCAGCGCCAGCGCAGCAGCACCGCCAGGCCGACCACGGTCAGGGCGGCGGCCGCGTGCGAGGCCGTGCGGGCATCCCAGCCCCACCCGGCCCCTGCCCCCAGGCCGTTGCGCAACTGCCCCACCACCATGGACAGGCCCACGCCCGCCGCAAAGCCATGGGTCACCGAAATCGGCAGGAAGCGTGCCACCGAGGCCAGGCGCAGCACCCCCAGCAGCCACTGGAAGCCGAAGGCCAGCGCCACCGTGGCCCCGCTCACGGCGAGCACCTGGCGTGCCGTGAGGCCCAGGGTGCCAGCCGCGCCGTAGGCGGTGGCGACCACGGCGGCGAACAGCAGGGCCACCACGGTGGTCGGCGCATAGACGACGCCAGGGCGTGGGGCCAGCACGGTCAGCAACAAGCCGGGCAAGGCAGCCGACCACAGGGCCAGGGCCGCCAGCGAGTAGCCGCCAGCCAGCGGCGCAAAGGCCAGCAGGCCCAGGCCCACCGCATGGGGCACCGTGACGGCCGCCGCAGACCATGCAGCCGCCGCGCCCGAGGGCGGGTGGCTGACAGCAACCGGCGAGGCCCCGTTCGGGGCCAGGGCCGAAGTGGACAGCGACTCAGGAGGCATGGCGTACGACCGCAGAGCCGTTCAGGCCCCTTGGTCCCCATGCAGACCCTGCTGCACAGCCGTCACCATCAGAGGTTGCGGGCCGCGAAGGTATCGCAGCCCTTGACGCTGCCGTTCTGCAGGCCGGTATTGAACCAGCGCTGGCGCTGGGCGCTGGTGCCATGGGTGAAGCTCTCGGGCACCACCCGACCGCCGCCGGCACGCTGCAGGGCGTCGTCGCCGATCTTGGCTGCCGCGTTCATGGCCTCTTCCACATCGCCCTGCTCCAGGATCTTGCGGGCGGCCTGCGCGTGGTGCGCCCACACGCCGGCAAAACAGTCGGCCTGCAGTTCCAGCCGCACGGACAAGGCGTTGTATTCGGCCTTGCTCACCCGGCCGCGCATCTGGTCCATCTTGCCGCTGATGCCCAGCAGGTTCTGCACGTGGTGGCCGACCTCGTGCGCGATCACGTAGGCCTGGGCGAAATCGCCCGGTGCGCCCAGGCGGTTCTTGAGGGTTTCGTAGAAGCCCAGGTCAATGTAGACCTTCTGGTCGGCCGGGCAGTAGAACGGCCCCATCGCCGCCTGCCCGGCGCCACAGGCGGTGGGCGTGGATCCGCGAAACAGCACCAGCCGGGGCTCCTGGTAGGTGCCGCCACCCTGGCGGAACACGCCCTGCCACACGTCCTCGGTATCGGCCAGCACGGTGGAGACGAAGCGCGCCATGGTGTCGTCCGCGGGGGGCCGGTGCGCCGGCCCCTGTTGCTGCTGCACCTGCGCGGGCGGCCCGCCGCCGCTGAGCAGGCCCAGGATGGTCAGCGGGTTGATGCCCAGCACCCAGCCACCCACCAGGGCAATGACGATGGTGCCGATGCCGATGCTGCGCCCGCCGAAGATGGGCGAACCGCCGCCCCCGCCGCCGCCTTCGTCGCGGCGGTCTTCCACGTTGTCGGATTCGCGATTGCCTTCCCATTTCATCGTTGTTCTCCAGCGCCCCACCGGACGGAGGCATGGTCAGCATGTTACGCGCGCAGCGACCCGCCCGGGAGCAGGTGCGGGTAGGAGGGCAGCGCGCTACCATGCAGTCTGTTTCCGCACCCGGCACCGAACCCGGGGCGCACATTCCATGCTGCACCACCACCACACACCCCACGGCGCAAGCAACCCCGTGATCCTGCTCACGGGGTTCGATCCCTTCGGCGGCGACGCCATCAACCCCAGCTGGCTGTTGGCCCAGGCCCTGCAGGGCCAGCACATCGGCGGTCACACCGTGGTGGCCGCGCAACTGCCCACCGTGTTCGGGCAGGCCTTGCAGCGGCTGACGGGCCTGCACCGGCAGTTGCAACCAGCGCTCACCGTGTGCCTGGGGCAGGCCGGTGGACGGGCGGCCCTGTCGATCGAGCGCATCGGCATCAACGTGGACGATGCGCGCATCCCCGACAACCAGGGCGCGCAACCCGTCGATACGGCCGTGGCCCCCGACGGTCCGGCCGCCTACTTCGCCAGCCTGCCCATCAAGGCCATGCTGCGCGCCGTGCAACGGGCCGGCGTGCCGTGCGAGGTATCGCAGACCGCCGGCACCTTTGTCTGCAACCATGTGCTCTACGGGCTGATGCACCATCTGGCCCGCGAGGGTGTGGCCGGCATGCGCGGCGGCTTCGTGCATGTGCCCTGGCTGCCCGGGCAGGGTACGCCCCACCTGGCGCTGCGCGACATGGTGCGCGGCCTGCATGCGGCGCTCTGGGCGGCGGTGCTCGCGCAACAGGATATCGCGCTCGGCGCGGGCGCCACGCACTGAGGGATGTGTACAGTCTGCGAATGCATCCCGTGCCGCATCCCGCCCCCCCCTCCACGCTCGGGCCCGGGGCCACGGCCGACCTCCTGCCGTGGAGGGCGCTGGCCGACGAGATCGCCGCCCTGCTGGTGGACGATGGCATCGAGGTGCCGCCCCGCAGCGTGGTCCCGCTCGCGGGCGGCGGCCGCCTGTTCGTGATGCCGGCCAGCGATCGCACGGTGGCCATGGCCAAGCTGATCACCCTCACCCCGGGCAATGCAGCACGCGGCCAGCCCACCATCCAGGGCGACGTGGTGGTGTTCGACGTGGCCAGCGGGCAGCGCCGTGTGGTGCTGGACGGCCCCACTGTCACGGCGCGCCGCACGGCAGCCGTTTCGCTGCTGGCGGCCCAGCGTCTGGCACCGGTGCCGCAGGGCCCGCTGCTGGTGGTGGGCGCTGGCGTGCAGGGCCTGGCCCATGTGCAGGCCTTCGTGGAGGTGCTGGGCGTGCGCGAGGTCTGGGTGGCATCGCGCAGCGCCGCCAGCGCCGAGGCACTGGCCCGGCAGGCCCGCATCCTGGGCGCCCAGGCCCGGATCGTGCAAGACCCCGACGCGGCCCTGGCGCACTGCCCTCTGGTGGCGGCGTGCACCCCGGGCACGGCCGTGGTGCTGAGCGCAGAGCCCCGGCCCGATGCCTTCGTCGCGGCCGTCGGCGCCTACACCCCCACCATGGCGGAGCTGTCGCCCGGGCTGTGCCTGTGGATGGCGCAGCGCGGCACGGTGGTGGTGGACACGGCCGATGCTGTGCACGAGGCCGGCGACCTGCTGCAGGCCGGCCTGGACGTGGCGAGCATGCCCACGCTGCAGGACGTGGTGCGGCAGGCAGGTGCTGCGCGCGCCCGCACAGGGCCCGTGCTGTTCAAGAGCTGCGGCTGGGCGGGCTGGGACCTGGCGGCGGCCCGCCTGGTGCTGCGCACCAGCGGCACCACGCCCATCGCCACGGAACACCCCGCTGGGCCGGGAGCGCATTCCCCGCCAGGGAGCCACGCGCCATGACCCACCCCACCCGGTTTCGCGGCCAGAGCCTGCGCACGCAGATCTCGCTGGTGTTCGCGTTGCTGGTGGTCGGGCTGGCCGTGCTGCTGTCGCTGGGTTTCGGCGAACTGCTCAAGCGGCGCGTGCAACGCGACGCCGGCCAGGCGCTGCACGCCGTGGCCGACAACGCCAGCCGGCAGCTTGCCCAGGGCCTGCTCGAGCGCAGCCGCGTGGTGCAGGTGCTGGCCGATGCGCCGGGCCTGTGGGAGCGGGGCCTGGACTCGATCGAGGTGCGCCAGTTGCTGGCGCGCAGCCAGGCCATCGACCCGCAAAGCCTGTGGATCGGCGTGGCCGATGCCCAAGGCGTGGTGCGCGCGGCCACCAGGGGGCTCCTCGAAGGCCAGAACGTGCGCGAGCGCCCCTGGTTCGTGGCCGGCCTGCAGGAGCTGCACGTGGGCGACGTGCACCCGGCCAAGCTGCTGGAGAAGCTGCTGCCGCCCAGCGCATCGGGCGAACCCTACCGCTTCGTGGACTTCGCCGCCCCCATCCGCACGGGCCAGACGACGCTGGGCGTGCTGGGCATGCATGGCAGCTGGGAGTGGACGCGCGAGGTGCTGGAAAGCCTGGCCCCCATCGGCATCCAGGGCGCCTCGGTGGACCTGTTCGTCTTCGACCGCGCGGGCAAGCTCATCTTTTCGCCCCAGGAGTACCGCAGCCAGCTCGAAGCCAGCGGCCAGCGCCTGCCCTTGCCGCTGACAGTGGCCACCCGGGAATCAGGCGCCCGGCCCGCGAGCGTGGTGCCGTGGGCCGACGGAAAGAGGTACCTCACCGCCAGTGTGCGCATGGAAGCCCGCAACGCCCCCAGCGACCTGGGCTGGCACATCGTGGCCCGGGAGCCCGTGGAAATCGCGTTTGCGGACGCCGACCGGGCGGTGCACATGGCCCTGGCAATCGGCCTGCTGACCGCCGTGCTGGCCGCAGCTATCGCCTGGATCGCCGCGCGCCGCCTGAGCGAGGACCTCTATGCCCTGGCAGATGCCGCCAGCCTCGTGGAATCGGGCAAACCCGGTGCCGCCATTCCGCTGGTGACGCACAACCGCGACGTACACCAGCTGTCCGCCGCGCTGAGCAGCATGACGCAGCGGCTCGTGACGGCCAACGAAGCCATGGAGGACCAGGTGCGGCTGCGCACCCTGGAGCTGGAAGCCGCCAACCGCGCCCTGGACCTGCAGGCCCGCACCGACGCGCTCACCGGCCTGCTCAACCGCCGGGGCTTCGACAGCAGGATGGAGTTTGCGCTGGCGCTGGCGCGGCGCAGCGGCCGGCCCCTGAGCCTCATCAGCGTGGACGTGGACCATTTCAAACGCGTGAACGACAGCTTCGGGCACGACGCGGGCGACGAAGTGCTGCGCCGGCTGACGCAGACGCTGCAGCAGCGCCTGCGTGCCTCCGACGTGATCGCGCGGCTCGGCGGCGAGGAGTTTGCCGTGGTCCTGCCCGACACCGACCTGGAAGGCGCCCGCGCCATCGCCCAGTCCATCGTGGACGGCATGGCCGCGCAGGAAGACCCCCTGGTGGGGCGGATCACGGTGAGCGCCGGCATATCGGGCCTGCGCGAGGGGCAGGACAACGCCCACGAGATGCTGCGCCGAAGCGATGCAGCGCTCTATGAAGCAAAGGGCCAGGGCCGCAACAGGGTCTGCGCCGAACCCGCGCCCGAAGCTCCGCCGAAATAGTCACCCAGGCGGTCGGCGAGCGCATCCAGTTCGCCGTCATGGTGCAGGCGCGCTGTCGCCAACTGCTCCTGCGCATAGGGCGGGTGGCCCAGCATCATCGCCGTGTTCACGCAGTGGCCGCGCTTGGCCATGTGCAGGATGAAGGCATCCAGCACCTCGCAAGGCCAGTAATGGATGTCTGCCTCGCCATGGTCGTCATGGGAGGCGGTGCTGGGGGCAGGCAGGTTGGGCAGGTCGGCACCCGCCGTGGCGCGGGGTGCGGACGGTTCAACAAAGTCGATCATGTTGGACTCCTTCACACGGACCCTGCGAAACATCCGCAGGCATGCATCCATGCTATGGAACTTACCAACGCTTGCACTTCAGCCGAAGTGCCCTGCCCCTGTAGGACGAGACCACCGGGCGGCACCCCCGCCCTTGCAGGCGATCAGGCCTTGGGCAAGGTCACGCCCACCTGTCCCTGGTACTTGCCGCCGCGGTCCTTGTACGAGACCTCGCAGACGTCGTCCGGGTCGCTCTCGAAAAACAACACCTGGGCGCAGCCCTCACCCGCATAGATGCGCGCCGGAAGCGGCGTGGTGTTGGAGAACTCCAGCGTCACATAGCCTTCCCACTCGGGCTCGAACGGCGTGACGTTGACGATGATGCCGCAGCGCGCATAGGTGCTCTTGCCCAGGCAGATGGTGAGCACGTTGCGCGGAATGCGGAAGTACTCCATGGTGCGCGCCAGCGCGAAGCTGTTGGGCGGGATGATGCAGCTGTCGCCATGGAAGTCGACAAAACTCTTCTCGTCGAAGTTCTTCGGGTCCACCACCGTGCTGTGGATGTTGGTGAAGACCTTGAATTCCGGCGCACAGCGGATGTCGTAGCCATAGCTGCTGGTGCCGTAGCTGATGATCTTGCGGCCCTCGGCCTCGCGCACCTGGCCGGGCGCGAAGGGTTCGATCATGCCGTGGTCGGCCGCCATGCGGCGGATCCATTTGTCGCTTTTGATGCTCATTGGGTTAACTCCTGCGCCGTATTCTAGGCAGGACACCGTCCCCGCCCCTGGGCGCTGCCCTTGGACCGGGGCTTTTCCATGCTTGCTGCCAGGAGGTACGCCGCCGCCACCGCCTGGCGTGCAGGGCACTTCACCTGAGCTTTTTCTCGCGGATGTGGCGCGCGAGGCCGCAGTAGCCTTCCTTGAACAGAATGTCACTCTCCAGCTTGGCGGGCAGCAGCTTCTCCTTGAGGTCCGCTGCCGCCTGGTTGCCCTGCGAGCGGCGAATGAAACCGATGGCTTCCTCGAACTTCGACACCTCGGAGCGGCAGGCTTCCTGCGCCCGCTGCGCAGCGGTGCCATCGCTCGCCATCTGGGCCCCGGCGGCTGCGCTTGCCAGCACGCCCAACGCCAGTACAAGAAAGGAAGCGGTGCAGGACCGGTTATGCGACATGGTCCCGGACGCCGAGCCGCCGATCAGATGCCTGCAGCCTGCGCATCCGGCAATGACTGGCTGATCACCGTGCGCTCGACCAGCCGGTCGTCGCCCAGCACGATCATCGCGAACAGCAGCTCGTCCAGGTTATCGGCCTGGGCAGTCTTGCGCGCCAGCAGCGGGGTGGCAGCGGGGTCGAGCACCACGAAGTCGGCCTCGCAGCCGGGCTGCAGGTTGCCCACCACGCCGCCAAGGCCCAGCGCTGCCGCGGCGCCTGCGGTGTGCTGCCACCACAGCTGCTGGGGCGACAGGCTCAGGCCGGGCTTGGTCTGCCCCTCTCGCCCGACGTAGTAGGCGGCCAGCATGGTGCGAAACGGGCTGAAGCTGGTGCCCCCGCCCACATCGCTGGCCAGGCCGTAGCGAAAACCCACCCGGTCGGCGCCTGCGTAGTCGAAGAAACCGCTGCCCAGGAACAGGTTGCTGGTGGGACTGACGGCCGCCACCGTGCCGGTGTCGCGCATCAGCGCCCTGTCGTCGTCGTCGAAATGGATGCAGTGGGCGTACACCGCGCGCTCGCGCATCAGGCCGTAGTCGCCGTACACGCCCAGGTAGCTGCGCGATGCCGGGAACAGCTCGCGCGCCCAGCGCACCTCGTCCAGGTTCTCGGCCACATGCGACTGGACCCACACGTCAGGGTACCGTGCGGCCAGTTCGCCTGCGCCCTTGAGCTGTTCGTGCGTGCTGGTGGGCGCAAAGCGCGGCGTGATGGCATAGCCCAGCCGGTCCACGCCATGCCAGCGCTGGATCAGCGCCTCGGTGTCGATCAGGCTCTGCTCGGTCTGGTCGCGAACGCCGTCGGGCGAGTGGCGGTCCTGCAGCACCTTGCCGGTGATCAGGCGCAGGTGCTGGCGCTGCGCCTCGGTGAACAACGCATCCACGCTCGCCGGGTGCGAGGTGGCGAAGGTCAGCGCGGTGCTCACGCCGTTGCGCAGCAGTTCCTCGACGAAGAAGCCCGCGACCTGGGCCCCGTAGCCCGGGTCGACGAAGCGCGACTCGTGCGGGAAGGTGTAGTTCTCCAGCCAGGGCAGCAGGCCGTCGGCGGGTGCGCCGATCACGTCCGTCTGGGGAAAGTGGATGTGCATGTCCACGAAGCCGGGCGCAATGATGCGCCCCGGCAGGTGTTCGACCGCGCCCTGCCCGTAGGTGGGCGCCAGGGCCGTCCAGGCACCGGCGGCCACGACGCGCTGGCGGCCCTCACCATCGGGGGCGATGGCCAGCAGGCCATCCTCGTCGTACAGGGCCGAGCCATCGTCGGCAAAACGCAAAAGGGCAGAACGGTAGACACGCATGGCGCTAGCTTAGCGGCAGCCGCGCGCCGCTGCATAAGCGGCTGCCCATAATGCCTATGCGCCCGGACGGAATCAGGATCAGTGGCTCAGCTTGCCCTGCACGCCTTCGACCAGCCAGTTCATCTTGAGGATCTGCGCATCGCCCAGCACCTGGCCGGCGGCGATCACCTCGTGGCCCTCGTTGTCGCGCACCGGCGCCTTGCCCGCACGAAAGGGGTGCAAGGTACCGGCACCCACGGCCTTCTGGGCGGCCAGCACCTCCTGCTGCACGGCGGCAGGCACCTTGGGCCCGAAATCGCCCACGCGGATCATGCCCTCGCGCACGCCGCCCCAGACGTTTGCGCTCTTCCAGGTACCGGCCTGCACGGCGCGCACGCGCTCGGTGTAGTAGTTGCCCCACTGGTGGGTGACGGCGACGATCTGCGCGTCAGGGCCCACGCCGCGCATGTCGGAGTGGTAGGCCACGGCCATCTTGCCGCGCTCCTGCGCGGCGGCCATCACGGCGGTGGAGCCGGTGTGAAAGGCGATCACGTCCACGTCCTGGTTGAACAGTGCCATGGCAGCGTCGCGTTCCTTGGGCGGATCGAACCAGACGTTGAGCCAGACCACCTTGACCGTGGCCTTGGGGTTCACCGAGCGCATGCCCAGGGTGAAGGCGTTGATGCCCTGCAGCACCTCGGGGATGGGAAAGCCGGCCACGTAGCCGGCCACGCCGGTCTTGCTCATGCGGCCCGCGGCGATGCCGGCGAGGTAACGGCCCTCGTAGTAGCGCGCATTGGCAGCGGCCACGTTGGCCGCCGTCTTGTAGCCGGTGATGGACTCGAACTTCACGTTCGGGTAGTCCTGCGCCACCTTGAGGGTCGGCTCCATGTAGCCGAAGCTGGGCGTGAAGATGATCTGGTGCCCCGTGGCCGCCAGGTCGCGGATCACGCGCTCGGCGTCGGCCCCCTCGGCCACGTTCTCGACGAACGTCGTCCGGACGTCCTTGCCCAGTGCTGCGTCCACGGCCTTGCGGCCGTCGTCGTGCTGCTTCGTCCAGCCCGCCGCAGTGATGGGCGAGACATAGACGAAACCAGCCTTGACAGGCTCGGTTTTGGGCGCTGCGGCCGCTGGCTGGCCAGGGGATTGAGAAAAGGCGGGGGAGATGGAAACGGCGCCGAAAAGCGCACTCACACAGACCGCACGCAGTGCGGTGGCGAGGTTTTTGTACATGGTAGTCCTCTACATGGTCCCGATGACAGAAAAGCAAAAGGCTGCCGGGACAGCAGCCTTTGCAAGGGCGGTATTGTATCCGTGGGCTGCGCCCGCGCTGGCGCCGCGCTTTCTCAGCGCAGTCGCAGCGCGCCGGATGGCGCACCCAGGCGGAAGGCCCCCACCACGTCCGCCAGGCGCGCAGCCTGGTCCTTGAGGCTCTCGGCCGCAGCGGTGGATTCTTCCACCAGCGCAGCGTTCTGCTGCGTCATCTGGTCGAGCTGGCTGACGGCCACGTTCACCTGGCCGATGCCTTGGCTCTGCTCCGATGCGGCGGCGCTGATCTCGCCGATGATGTCGGTCACGCGGCGCACGGAACTCACGATCTCGTCCATGGTGCTGCCCGCGTTCTGGACCAGGGCGGCGCCCGATTCCACCTTATCGACCGACTGGCCGATCAGGGTCTTGATCTCCTTGGCGGCCTCGGCGCTGCGCTGCGCCAGGCTGCGCACTTCGCTGGCCACCACGGCAAAGCCACGGCCCTGCTCGCCAGCACGGGCGGCTTCCACCGCGGCGTTCAGCGCCAGGATGTTGGTCTGGAAGGCAATGCCGTCGATGGTGCCGATGATGTCGGCAATCTTCTTGCTGCTGGCGTTGATCGCGTCCATCGTGCTCACCACCTGGGCCACGACTTCGCCACCGCGCTGCGCCACCTGGGCGGCCGAGGCGGCCATCTGGTTGGCCTGCACGGCCGAGTCGGCGCTCTGGCGCACGGTGCTGGTGAGCTCTTCCATGGAGCTGGCCGTTTCCTCCAGGTTGGCGGCCGTCTGCTCGGTGCGCGCGCTCAGGTCCTGGTTGCCGATGGCGATCTGCGTGCTGGCGGTGGAGATGCTGTCCACCACGCCGCGCACCTGCTGCAGCGAACCATGCAGCGCACTGCGCATCACGTCCAGGGAGCGCAGCAGGTGGCCGGTCTCGTCATTGGCGTAGCTCGCCTGGGGTGCGCCGGTCAGGTCCATGCCGGCGATGGATTCGGCAATGGCTTCGGCCTGGCGCAGGGGGCGCGTGATGCTGGTGGCCAGCAACCAGGCCAGCAGGGCGCCGAACACGAGCGAGATGGCAGTACACACCTGCAGCAACAGGGTGGTCTGGGCGCGCAGTTCCTCGGCACGCTTGCCTGCGGCATCCAGCTGGGCGCGCTGCGCGTCCACCATCTGCTGCACACCGGCCAGGTAGTCACGCGAGGTGGGCTCGAAGCGCTCGGTGAACACCTTGCTGGCATTTTCCGCATCGCCGGCCTGCTTGAACTTGCTCACCTCTTCACGCGCAGCGAGGTAGCTCTTGCGCAGCTCGCCCACCTTGGTGAAGAGCTGCTTCTCCTCGGCCGTGTCCATCTTCGACTCGATGAACTTCTGCAGCTCGTTGGTCTGGCTGATCGAGGCGGCAGTGGCCGGCGCGAAGTAGGGGATCAGCGCCGCGTCGCTGCTCTTGGCGATGGCCGCCGCGCGCTGCACGCCCGAGGTGGTATGGCGCAGCCAGTCGGCACCGGCGCGCTCGGTCTTGATGTTGTCGTTGACCATGGTGTCGATCTCGGTGCCCAACTGGCCCAGCCGGACCACGGCCACGATGGAACTGAGCAGGAACAGGGCAAGGATCGCACCGAGCACCAGGGTCAGGCGCTTGCCGATGGACAGCTGATTGAGAAACATGGGGAAGGCTCCGGTCGGGAAGGGCGCGTGGGTTGCGCAAAAAATACGGCCCCCAGGGGCCGTATTCAGCAGTGCCAGCGCCGCATGGGACCAACAAATGCTTACAGAAAGTTGAATTATAGGGTTTACCCTGAATTTCTGCAGGCCAGAAAAACTTCCACCGCGGTTGGCGCGTCAATAGTCGTGTTCCATGAAGCGTTCGAAGCGCTCCTTGAGCTTGTGCTCCCACACGCGCTTGTCGGCGTTGCCAGCAAAGCTGGCCTCGAAGCTGTTGAACGCCAGCTGGTAGGCATGGCGCACCGTCATGCCGGTGGCGGCGAACACTTCGGTGAAGTTGTCGTTGATGTAGCCGCCGAAGTAGGCCGGGTCATCCGAATTGACCGTGGCCGCCAGGCCGGCGTCGAGCAGCTTCGCCAGGTTGTGGTCGGCCAGGTTGGGGAACACGCACAGCTTCTGGTTGGACAGCGGGCACACGGTGAGGGCGATGCGGTCCTGGGCCAGGCGCTGCATCAGCGCGGCGTCGTGCACGGCCTGCACGCCATGGTCGATGCGCTCGACCTTGAGCACGTCGAGCGCGCTCCAGATATAGGCCGGCGGCCCCTCCTCGCCGGCGTGGGCCACCAGGTGCAGGCCCAGCTCGCGGCAGCGGGCAAACACACGCGCGAACTTCTCGGGCGGATTGCCGACCTCGCTGCTATCGAGGCCCACGCCGACGATCTTGCCAAGGAAGGGCTGGGCCTGCTCCAGCGTCTCGAAAGCCGACTCCTCGCTGAGATGGCGCAGGAAGCACAGGATCAGCGTGGCGCTGATGCCGAGGTCGGCACGCGCATCCACGCAGGCGCGGTGCAGGCCATTGATCACGGTCTCCATCGCCACGCCACGCTCGGTGTGGGTCTGCGGGTCGAAGAACAGCTCGGTGTGCAGCACGTTGTCGGCCGCGGCACGCACCAGGTAGGCGCGCGCCATGTCGTAGAAGTCCTGCTCGTGCAGCAGCACGCTGGCGCCCGCGTAGTAGATATCGAGAAAGCTCTGCAGGTTGGTGAAGGCATAGGCGCTGCGCAGCGCCTCCACGTCGGCATAGGGCAGCGACAGGCCGTTGCGCTGCGCCAGGGCGAAAATCAGCTCGGGCTCCAGCGAGCCCTCGATGTGGATGTGCAGCTCGGCCTTGGGCATGGCGCGCAGCAGCTCGGGGATGCGCGCGGCGGGAATGGGGGGAACCTTGAACATCAGCAAACTCCAAAGGTGATGCCGCTCGCGCGCAGGTAGCGGCGGTAGGCGGATGATGCCTTGTCGGCGGCGGTATGCAACTCGGCACGCAGGTCCAGCGGCAGGCAGGCTGGCACCTGGGACTCCAGCACCGGCCGGTCCTGCGTGAAGATGGTGTGCTGGAAGGCCTGCAGCTTCTCGTCGGGCGATTCGAAATCGGCCACGGCCAGGCGGAACCACACCCTGCTGGTCTCGAGCGTGAGCGGGCACACGAACAGCGCGATGGACTCGCGCCAATCGGCCACGGCCGTGGTGCCGGACTCGGGCACCTTGGTCAGCACTGCCGAGTAGGGGCCCGTGACCTCGTAGGTGTATTCCACCTGGGCCGGTGCCGTCGAATGCAGGTTGGACTGCGGCTGCCAGGCCTTGCAGCCCGTGGCGCGCAGGCCCGTGGGGGTGGGCTCGACGCGGTAGTCGTCGATGGCCGTGGCCTCGCGCGTGCCCAGCCAGCCGTCGTGCACGAAGCCGAAGTGCGCCATGTCCAGGAAGTTCTCGACGATGCGCGGGGCGCTGGTGGCCACGTCGTAGGGACCGCAGTGGAGCTTGCGCAGGCGGCCATCGCCCTCGGCCTCGAAGGCGGGCGGCACGGCATCGCCCGCTTCGAGTTGCACCCACACCAGGCCGTTGGCCTCCAGCACGCCATGGCGCAGGGCACAGTGCGTGGCGGGCGGCGTGAACTGCGGCAGGGCCGGCACGTGAACGCACTGCCCTCCCGCGGCAAACTGCCAGCCGTGGTAGGGGCACTCCAGGCGGCCCTCATGCACCCGGCCCAGGGACAGGCGTGCACCCCGGTGCGGGCACCGGTCCGTGAAGGCCTGCACCTGGCCTTGCGTATCGCGCCAGAGAACGAGGCCGCGCTGCAGCAGGTGCACGGCCAGCGGTGCCTGCACCACCTCGTGCGCCAGGGCCACGGGATGCCAGAGGGTGGTTTCAATCATGGGAAAGCGTTGTATTTTTCAAAGGCCCGGTTTGCGGCCCTTGGGGCATTCTGTACGGCCCCAACGAAAAAGGGAACGTGCCCAGCACGTTCCCTTTCGCGGATCAAGCCACCGGGGTGCTTACTTCTTGTCGCCGCCGGGGATCTTGCCTTCCACGCCCTTGACGTAGAAGTTCACGCCGCTCAGGAACTTGTCATCGGCGACAGCGTCCTTGGCGACCACTTCCTTGCCGTCCTGGCCGACGATGGGGCCCTTCCAGATCTGGAAGCTGCCGTCGGCCAGGCCCTTCTTGACCGCTTCGACCTTGGCCTTGGTGTCGGCAGGCACGTCTTCGGCGATGGAGACGATGTCGATCGCGCCTTCCTTCACACCCCACCAGCTCTGGCCCGTGGCCCACTGGCCTTCCAGGGCGTCCTTGGTGGCCTTGATGTAGTAGGGGCCCCAGTTGATGATGGCCGATGCCAGGTGGGCCTTGGGGCCATAGGCGGTCATGTCGCTGTCCCAGCCGAAGGCGCGCTTGCCCTTTTCCTGGGCGGTCTTGAGCACGGCCGGCGA
>JAZKEE010000228.1:1858-34641 GCA_040387235.1 Pseudomonadota bacterium | reverse complement strand
GCGATGCCCATGATGGCGCCCATCTGGTCTTCAGGGATGTTGCGGATCTCGAAGATGCCGGCTTGCTTGGCCTCGACCAGGAACACGGTCTTGTCCTTGACCTTGGTCTGCACCGTGGCGGTCACGGCCACTTCGAAGATGCCTTCGGCCACGGGGGTGGCTTCCACGCCCAGCTGGATGTCCACGCTGGGTTGTTCCTGCTCCAGCAGGATGCCGGGCGAGTTCGGCTGTTCGAGCGACATGTCCTTGAGGTAGACGCGCTGGATCTGGAAAACGGGATTTTCTTGGTCGGCCATGGTTGACAGGTCTCTTCTGGTGCTCGAACAACGAGCTGGTGACAAAACGAAACCCGCCGGGGAAGAGCTCCCGCAGCGGGCACATGGGGCTGCATTATGCAGCGCCCGGGAACGGGTCTAGCCGATCACTGCACGCCCAGGAGCGGCATCAGGCCGCCGCGGCCGTCCAGCGCCACCAGGTCGTCGTGGCCGCCCACATGGGTGTCGCCGATGAAGATCTGGGGCACGGTGCGGCGCCCGGTGATCTCCATCATGGTGGTGCGGGCTGCGGGGTCGGTATCGATGCGGATCTCCTCGATCTGCTCCACGCCCTTGGACTTGAGGATCTGCTTGGCACGGATGCAGTAGGGGCAGACGGCGGTGGTGTACATCTTCACGGGTTGCATGGCGGGCATCTTTCGTAGAGGGGCTGCTGCTGCGGGGGGCGCCAGGCGCCCATCCCTTTCATCTAGGGGCGCCTCAGGCCTTTTCAACCGGCATGCTGGCTTCGCGCCAGGCCTTGAGGCCGCCGGCCAGGGCCTGCACGTTCTCGTAGCCGAGCTTTTTGGCAACGCCCACGGCGCGGTTGGCGCGCGCGCCCGTGGCGCATACCAGCACCAGCGGCAGGGCCTTGTTCTTCACCGTGGTGGGCAGGCGCTCTTCGAGCTGGTTCAGGGGGATGTTCCTGGCACCGCCCACGTGGCCCGCAGCGAACTCCTCGGTCTCGCAGACGTCGATGACAACGGCCTTTTCCCGGTTGATGAGCTGCACGGCGCCCGCGGGCGACAGCGTGCCGCCGCCAGCACTCTTGAGCATGGGCCACATCAGCATGCTGCCCGAGGCCAGGGCAACGATGAACAGATACCAGTTGTCGATAATGAATTTCACAGGGATTCCTTGGGTTGGCGAACGGCGCAATTTTAGAATGTATGGTTTTGACCCGCTCCTCCAAGGGAAACCATGCACAAACTCGTACTGATCCGCCACGGCGAATCCACCTGGAACCTGGAAAACCGCTTCACCGGCTGGACCGACGTGGACCTCACCCCCACCGGCGTGGACCAGGCCAAGAACGCCGGCCGCCTGCTCAAGGCCGAGGGGTACGAGTTCGACGTGGCCTACACCAGCGTGCTCAAGCGCGCCACGCGCACCCTGTGGCACACGCTCGACGAGATGGACCGCACCTGGCTGCCCGTGGTGCACAGCTGGCGCCTGAACGAACGCCACTATGGCGCGCTGCAGGGCCTGAACAAGGCCGATATGGCCAAGCAGTACGGCGATGCGCAGGTGCTGGTATGGCGCCGCAGCTACGACACCCCCCCACCGGCGCTGGAAGCCACGGACCCGCGCAGCGAGCGCAGCGACGTGCGCTACGCCCGCCTGGACGCCGGCCAGGTGCCGCTGACCGAGTGCCTCAAGGACACCGTGGCCCGCGTGCTGCCCTTCTGGAGCGAATCCATCGCTCCGGCCATCCAGGGCGGCAAGCGCGTGGTGGTGGCAGCGCACGGCAACTCGATCCGTGCCCTCGTCAAGTACCTGGACAACATCTCGGACGACGACATCGTGGGCCTGAACATTCCCAACGGGATTCCACTGGTATACGAACTCGATGAGGCCCTGAAGCCCATCCGCCACTACTATCTGGGTGACGCAGAAGCGGCGGCCAAGGCCGCTGCGGCAGTGGCTTCGCAAGGCAAGGCCTAGAAATCGGGGTAAAGCGGGGGTAAAGCCCGCCAATAAACCCGTTCGAAACCTGCAAAAGCGAGCCCCGGCGCGGAACTGCGGCGGGTTGGCCCCTTCTAAGAAGTGGTCCGCAGCCTTTTTGAAACGCTTGTTTTCACACGCGTGTAAAAAAGGCATCGGACCAGCTTCCCAGGTGTATATTGATGCGGTAAAGGTGTTCTATGGGCCACAAACTCAAAATAGCAGGATGGGTGTCGGTAGGTGTGGTGGCTGGAGCGCTCACCACGGTGTCGTTGCAGACCGTTGCGCGCGGTGCCATGACCCCACTGCCGCTGGAAGAAATCCAGCAGCTCTCGGCCGTCTTCGGCCTGGTCAAGACCGACTATGTCGAGCCGGTGGACGACAAGAAACTCATCACCGATGCCATATCCGGCATGGTGGCCAGCCTGGACCCGCATTCCCAGTACTTCGACAAGAAGTCCTTCAAGGAATTCCGCGAAGGGACCTCCGGCCGCTTCGTGGGCGTGGGCATCGAGATCACCCAGGAAGACGGGCTGATCAAGGTGGTATCGCCCATCGAAGGCTCGCCCGCCTTCCGCGCTGGCTTGAAGCCCAACGACCTGATCACCCAGATCGATGAAACCGCCGTGAAGGGCCTGGCCCTGAACGACGCTGTCAAGCGCATGCGCGGCGAGCCCAATACCAAGGTCACGCTGACCATCTTCCGCAAGGACGAGAGCCGCACCTTCCCGGTGACGATCACGCGCGAAGAGATCAAGACCCAGTCCGTCAAGGGCAAGGTGATCGAGCCCGGCTACGCCTGGATCCGCCTGTCGCAATTCCAGGAGCGCACGGTCGACGACTTCGTGCGCAAGATGGAAGAGATGTACAAGCAGGACCCCAACATCAAGGGCCTGGTGCTCGACCTGCGCAACGACCCGGGCGGCCTGCTCGACTCTGCGGTGGCCATCTCGGCCGCCTTCCTGCCCGAGAACGTCACGGTGGTCACCACCAACGGCCAGCTGGCCGAGAGCAAGTCCACCTACAAGGCAGCGCCCGAGTACTACCAGCGCCGCAGCGGCGGTGACCCGCTGCGCCGCCTGCCCGCATCCATCAAGTCGGTACCCATGGTGGTGCTGGTCAATGAAGGCTCGGCCTCGGCCAGCGAGATCGTGGCCGGCGCGCTGCAGGACCACAAGCGTGCCACCATCATGGGCAGCCAGACCTTCGGCAAGGGCTCGGTGCAGACCGTGCGCCCCCTGGGTCCGGACACGGGCATCAAGCTGACCACGGCCCGCTACTACACGCCGAGCGGCAAGTCGATCCAGGCCAAGGGCATCGTGCCCGACGTGATGATCGACGAGTCGGAAGAAGGCAACGTGTTCGCCGCCCTGCGCATGCGCGAGGCCGACCTGGACAAGCACCTGGGCAGCGGCCAGGGCGAGGAAAAGAAGGACGCTGCCCGTGAAAAGGCCCGCGAGGAAGCCAGGAAGCGCCTGGAAGAGGAGGCCAAGAAGCCTGCCGCTGATCGCAAGGCACCCGAGTTCGGCACCGACAAGGACTTCCAGCTGGTGCAGGCCCTGAACCAGCTCAAGGGCCGCCCGGTGCTGGTCAGCAAGACGCTGACCGAGCGCAAGGAAGAAAAGAAGGAAAACTGAGCATCCGGGGCGGCCCGCCCCTGGCGGCCGTTTCCTGCCCAGCCCCCGAGGCCGGACTCCCCTGGGAATCCGGCCTTTTTCACGCCTGCCGCCACCAGGGTTCAATCTCCCGCACAATCGCAGCCCGAACTGCAGCACCCAAGCCCAGCCCCATGACCGATGACCAGCTCCTGCGCTACTCGCGCCACATCCTGCTCGACGAGATCGGCATCGAAGGCCAGGAGCGCGTGCTCGCGGCCCATGCCGTCATCATCGGTGCCGGAGGCCTGGGCTCGCCTGCGGCGCTGTACCTGGGCTCCGCCGGTGTCGGCCGCATCACGCTGGTGGACGATGACGCGGTGGACCTGACCAATCTGCAGCGCCAGATCGCGCACACCACGGCACGCATCGGCGAGCCCAAGGTGCAGTCGGCCGCGCAGGCGGTGGGGGCCATCAACCCCGACGTCCAGGTCCGGGCCATAGAGGCCCGTGCCGATGCCGCCCTGCTCGACGAACTGCTGCCCGGCGCCACTGTGGTGCTCGACTGCAGCGACAACTACGCCACCCGCCATGCGGTCAACGCTGCCTGCGTGCGCCATGGTGTTCCCTTGGTGGCAGGGGCGGCGATCCGCTTCGACGGGCAGATCACGGTGATCGATACGCGCAACGGCAAGGCGCCCTGCTACGCCTGCATCTTCCCGCCGGATGCGCAGTTCGAGGAGGTCAGCTGTGCACTCATGGGGGTGTTTGCGCCCCTGGTGGGCATTGTCGGGGCCATGCAAGTAGCCGAAGCCTTGAAGCTGATCACCGGCGTGGGCACCACGCTGGCAGGTCGGCTGATGATGCTGGATGGCCGCTCGATGGAATGGAGCACCATGCATGTGGAGCGCAGCGCGGGATGTGTTGTGTGCGCGTCATCGTAGGAGCACTCCTACATGGCCTGCGTGCAGCCGCTGTCAGAATGTCAGCGACTCTTCGGTTAAATTCAGAACCAGGCCATCGCTTGGTTGCATCGGTCATCACATGGATAAGTAGTGAAACTCCGCACGTACATAGTTGAAGACAATGCCACCATCCGCGAGAACCTCATCGGTACGCTGGAAGAGTTGGCGTCCGTTGAGGCGGTGGGCGTGGCAGAAACCGAAGACGAAGGCAAGGGCTGGCTCACCGGCCACCAGGAGCAATGGGATCTGGCAATCGTGGATCTGTTCCTGCGCCAAGGCAGCGGCCTGGGCGTATTGGCCGCCTGCCGCGACCGCCGGCCCCACCAGAAGATGGTGGTGCTGAGCAACTATGCCACCCCCGACATCCGCATGCGCTGCGCGCAGTTGGGCGTCGATGCGGTGTTCGACAAATCCAACGAAATCGATGCCCTGGTGGACTACTGCATAGAGCATGGCAGCGTACACCCCGCCCATACCGCCCGCATCCCCGTGCGCGGCACCCCCTGAGTGCGCTGGCGTTCCGCCAGCCTGCCCGTCGTTCCCCACCATGAAGAACCGCGCCTGCCTGCACAGGCCCGCCGCGGCATGGGCGCCTGGGCGCGCCTGCCGCCAGGCGGCAGCAACCCGTTCAGTCGATCAAACGGTTTTTCAACGCGTAGTAGGTCAGGTCGCTGTTGGACGACAGGCTCATCTTTTCCATCAGACGCGTGCGGTAGGTGCTCACCGTCTTCACGCTCAGCGACAGCGACTTGGCGATGTCGCCAGCCGTTTCGCCCTTGGCCAGCTTGAGGAACACCTGGAACTCACGTTCCGACAACTGCTCGTGCGGTGGGGCGTCATCCTTGCGGTTGAGCTGCTGGGCCAGCAGGTCCGCCACGGCGGGCGTGAGATAGCGCTTGCCCAGGGCGATGATGCGGATGGCCTCCACGATCTCGGAGGGGTCGCATTCCTTGTTCAGGTACCCGCTGGCGCCCTGGCGGATCAGATTGATGGCGTAATGCTCTTCCGGGTACCCGCTGAGGATCAAAATACCCATGTCGGGCGCCTTGGCGCGCAGCATGGCCAGCGCATCCAGGCCACTCTGCCCCGGCATGGACAGGTCCATCAGCAGCACGTCGATTTCATGGGTGCGCACCAGATCGATGGCTTCGCGGCCGTTGGAGGCCTCGCCCTCGACGCGCAGGTCCACATGTTCGGACAGGAACTGGCGAAGTCCGGAGCGAACAATTGCATGGTCATCCACAATGCCGATCTTGATCATTGAGCGTTCTTTCGGGGAGAGGGCTTGCCCCTCCCAATTTGTGTTGAATGCACCTGCGTTCCGATCTCCCGCCCCAGGGCAGCGCCGTCAGCCGGTCTGTGGACATTATCCAGAATAACGCATATGAATTTGCATGAGATCTCCAAGGACTTGCTTCCCAAAGTCCGCAAGATGGCCCTGAGCCTGCCCATGGCGCTGCTGGCGGCCATGGTGCTGGTGGGGATCAACGAGGTCGGCCACATGCGATCCCAGGACGCCGTGACGCAGATGGCCCATGGCCAGGTGACGCACGGGGCTCTGAACCGGCTGCTGCAGAGCATGCTGGATGCCGAGACCGGGCAGCGCGGCTACCTGCTCACGGGCAACGACCGCTACCTGGAGCCCTATGACAAGGCGCTGGCCAGCGTGCAGCAGGACCTCGACAACCTGCGCAACCAGTTTCTCGAATCGCCCGACGACATGCAGGAGCTGTCCCTGCTGTCGCGCCAGATCTCGCGCAAGCTCGCCGAGATGGAGCTGAGCCTGAAACTGCGCCGCCAGGGCAATGAGGATGCCTGGAAGTTCATCCTGCACACCGACGTGGGCATGGAGAACATGGAAGCCATCCGCAAGCATGCGCAGGCCCTCATCGACCGCAGCGCCGTCGTCGTCAAGCAGGGGCAGGCCCAAGTGCTGCGCTCGCTGATGCTGTCGCGCATCGGCATCGCCACCGTCACCGCCATCGGGCTGCTGGCGTTCTTCATGTACCTGCGCCAGGCCACCGCGCTACAGGAGTTCAGCCTGCGCGAGCAATTGCTGCTGGAGCGCGAACGCGACCGGCTCGAAGGCCTGGTGCGCGAGCGCACCGCCACCCTGTCCGAGCTGGCCAGCCACCTGCAGCAGGTGCGCGAAGACGAACGGGGCCACCTCGCGCGCGAACTGCACGATGAACTCGGAGCCCTGCTCACGGCCGCCAAGCTCGACGTGGCGCGCCTCAAGTCCAAGATCGACACCCAGGTGCCCGAGATTGCCGAGCGCCTGCGCCACCTGACCGAAACGCTCAACAGCGGCATTGCGCTCAAGCGCCGCATCATCGAGGACCTGCGCCCCTCGTCCCTGTCCAACCTGGGCCTGACGGCCGCCATCGAGATCCTTGCGCGCGAGTACGGCGAACGTGCCGGCATCGAGGTGGAAACCAGCCTGGAACCGGTGCAGTTGCCCGAGCCCACGCAGCTCACGGTCTACCGGCTGGTGCAGGAGTCGCTCACCAACATCGGCAAATACGCCAAGGCGCAGAAGGTGCTGGTCTCCGTGCACAGCCACCCAAAGCACGTGGCGGTGCAGGTGCGCGATGACGGCCAGGGTTTCGATCCGGCGAGCGTGAGCCCCTCCTCCCACGGCCTGGCCGGCATGCGCCACCGCGTGGAGGCCGCTGGCGGGCGCCTGACCATCACCTCGCGGCCGGGCAACGGCGCCCTGGTCTCCGCCATCCTGCCGCTGCAGCACTGATCCTGCCGCAGCCACCGCAGCGCAACGGAACCCGCTGAACGCGCGCGGGGACAGGCTTCAAGGGCCAGAACCCGGCCCGCCCCCATCCCGCAAGTCCCTGTCCTACAAGCCCGGCGTCCAGCCACCGACAAATCGGCGCGCCGGCCACCGGCATCTTGCCCGACACCTGCCACCTACATTGGAGTCAGGCGCCAACGAAAGGCGCTGACTGAAACACTCGCCGGACCTCCGGCCCAATGGAGAAGCATATGTTGCACTACGCCGTCGTCTTCCTGGTTATCGCACTGATCGCAGCCATCTTTGGCTTCGGCGGCATTGCCGCAGGTGCTGTGGGTATCGCCAAGATCCTGTTCTTCGTGTTCGTGATCATGGCTGTCGTCACCTTTGTCGTAGGCCTGCTGCGAAGGGGCTGACGCCCCGAGCCCCGGCCTCGACCGACCTTTCATCCCCCATTTCAAGGAGTGACCCAATGACCATTCAATCTGCCACCAACAAGGTTGCCGCAGGCGCCCGTACCCTCGCCGACGACGTTCTGCAAAGCGCCCAGGATGCGGTGCAAAGCACCCGCAACGTCGCCAACGGTTCGCTGGACAAGGCCGAGAGCACGGTCCGTGCACTGCGCCGGGAAGCAGACCCAGCCATCGACGACCTGGCCGCACGCGCCCAGGAACTGGCCAGCCGCAGCATCGACTATGCCGCCGACGCCAGCGCCCGTGCCCGCCGCCAGGTGCAGGAAGTGGCTGACGCCACCAGCAAGTACGTGGCCGAGCAGCCTGGCAAGTCCATCCTCATCGCAGCCGGTGTCGGTGCCCTGACCGCGAGCCTGGTCCTGATGGCGTCGCGCCGCCGCGGCAGCTACTGACTCCAGCGATCGGCAACCAAGCCATCCCTCTCCCACCAGGCAAAGCCATGAACGACAAAAGAGCTCCCGACCGCGATGACCACCAGCGCACACTGGTGCTGGACGACCATGCCCTGCAGGCCGCCGCCACCAGCGATCTCGATGATGGGGCCGTGACTCCGGCCTTCGCGGAGCACCGCGACGACATCATTGCCTTGCTCAACGATGCCCTGGCCACCGAACTGGTGTGTGTGCTGCGCTACAAGCGCCACCACTTCACGGCCCACGGCCTGTCCTCTCCGGCCATCGCCAGCGAGTTCATGGTGCACGCCAATGAGGAATCGGGCCATGCCGACCAGATTGCGCGGCGCATCGTGCAACTGGGTGGCGAGCCCGACTTCGCTCCCGACACCCTCAGTGCCCGCAGCCATGCCGACTACGACACCTCGTCGGACCTCAAGGCCATGGTGCGCGCCAACCTGGTGGCAGAGCGCATCGCGGTGGAAGCCTACCGCCAGATGATCTCCCTGATCGGTGACAAGGACCCCACGACGCGCCGCATGCTCGAAGGCATCCTGGCCGACGAGGAAGAACACGCCGACGAAATGAAAGATCTGCTGGAGCAATGAGCCCACCAGGCCCGTTGCCCCAGCACCCCACAGCTTGCCGGTCATGGAGGGTGCAAAAGACCGGCAGGCTGACCCTGCAGAAAAGCACCCGCGTTCCCAAAAACCAACTTGAAGGAAAAATCATGAAATACGCACGTGCCCTCGCCTTTGCCGCAGTTGCCGGTATCACCATCGTTACCGCCACGGGTTGCTCGGTCGCCCGCGACCAGCAGACCGTGGGCGCCTACGTCGACGACGCAGGCATCACCACGGCCGTCAAGGCCAAGATGGCCGAGGACAAGACCGTCTCCGCTACCTCGATCAGCGTGGAAACGCTCAACGGAACGGTGCAGTTGTCGGGCTTTGCCAAGTCGGCTGGCGAAAAGAACCAGGCTGAAACCATCGCCCGCAACACCAAGCATGTGCGCGAAGTGCGCAACAGCATCGTCGTTCGCCCGTAATTGGAAGATCCCCTGAGTCGCTTCGCGCCTTCCCCCTGAGGGGGATGCCCCAGCGCGGCGGGGCGGCCCTTGCGCCAGGGCGCTGGTTTCGACCGCGCCGGTTGCCAAGGGCAATGGCAAGAACAAATAGCAGGCTCCGGCTTCATCTCCGGGCCTGCTTTTGCCATTGCGGCATGGCTTGCAGCCCCATTTGCATGGAACAGGCCTATTGAGTCCACTGCCGCGCAGCGTCTGGGTTTAAGCTCCCCCCATGCGGGTATTCAATTGCGACCATTGCGGTCATCTGGTGTTTTTCGACAGCGTGCAATGCCTGCACTGTGGCAGCGCGCTGGCTTTTCTGCCAGACCAGCTGACGATGGCGGCGCTCACGCCAGCCCCCCAGGACGGCCCCGACCTGTGGCGGCGTCTGGGCGAGCGTGGCACGGCGCAGTACAGCGGCCGGCTGTACCGCATGTGCCACAACCACACCACCTACGACGCATGCAACTTCGCGGTGCCGTCGAACGATTACGCCCAGCTGTGCGTATCGTGCCGGCAGACGCGCCTGCTGCCGGACCTCTCGGACATGGCCAACCTGCGCCGTTGGAAGCAGATCGAGGGCGCCAAGCGCCAGTTGTTCTACACCCTCGCCCGGCTGGGGCTGGAGCCGGCGCCAGGCCGCTCCGGGCCGGTGTTCGAGTTCCTGGCCGACCTGCTGGGAGGGCCTGCCATCCTGACCGGCCACCAGGGCGGCACCATCACCCTCAACGTGGCCGAAGCCGACGATGAAGAGCGTGCGCGCCGGCGCATCGCGCTCGGGGAACCCTACCGCACCCTCATCGGCCACCTGCGCCACGAGTCCGGCCATTTCTACTGGGACCAGCTGGTGCGCGATGGCCACCGGCTGGACGCATTCCGCAGAGTGTTCGGTGACGAGCGGCAGGATTATGCTGCTGCGCTCAATGCGCACTATGCCAAGGGCAGCAGCGGCAACGACTGGTTCCGCAGCCACGTCAGCGCCTACGCCGCTGCCCACCCATGGGAAGACTGGGCCGAGACCTGGGCCCACTACCTGCACATGGTCGACCTGCTGGAGACCGCCGCCAGCTACCAGACCGCCGTGACCGTGCCGGACCCCCACATGGCCATGCGCCACCATGTGACCGATCCGTTTGCGGCAAACCACCCCGACTTTCACGACATGGTGCGCCAATGGGTGCCCCTGACGCTGCTGCTCAACAGCCTCAACCGCAGCCTCGGGCAGGACGATGCCTACCCGTTTGCCCTGTCTTCCGGGGCCATGGTCAAGCTGCGCTTCGTGCACGATATCGTGCAGGGCGCGCAGGCCACCGACAGCGGCACACCCCGTCTGGCCACCAGCGCGGCGGAGTGAACACCCCGCCTGCGCGCCCCCTTGGACGATGACCCGCGACGACGATGACTGACATGACGACCAATCCACCGCCCAGCCCCGCACCGCAACTCCTGCTGATCCCCGGCCTGGCAGGCGATGCGACGATGTGGCGCTTTCAGAGCGAGGTGCTGCCGGCCGCCTTGCGCCCGGTGGTCACCGATGTGCATACCCAGCCACAGGCCACGACCGTGCAGGAGATGGCGGCGCTGCTGCTGGCCGAGCACTCCGGCCCCTTGCTGCTGTGCGGCGCATCCATGGGCGGCATGATCGCCATGGAGGCGGCACGGCAGGCCCCGGGCCGCGTGGTGGGGCTGGCCCTGCTGGGCACCACCGCCCGCCCGGAGACAGCGGAGATGCAGGCCCTGCGCGAGGCGGCCATCGACCTCTTCGAGCAAGGGCGCGTGCGCGAAGTGATCGAGCCCAACGTGGCCTTCGCCTTCCACTCCACCGGCGCGGCGCGGTCCGACCTGGTGCAGGACTACCTGGATTTCGTGCTGCGCGCGGGCGCCGAGCAACTGGTGCGCCAGAACCGCGCCGTCATCGCTCGCCCTGACGCCCGGCTGCACCTGCCCGAGGTGAAATGCCCTGTGCTGGTGGTCTGCGGCGAAGCGGACCAGCTCACCCCCCTGGCCTGCTCCGAGGAGATCGCGGGCCTGATCCCAGGCGCCGAGTTCGAGGTGGTGGCCGATTGCGGCCACATGCTGACCATGGAGCGGCCCGAAGTGGTCAACGCGCTGCTCGCCCAGTGGCTGCAGCGCGGCGGCTGGATGGCATAGAGGACAACCCCCTGAGGCGCTGCGCGCGTTCGGTGCGTCCGCCAAGCGGTCGCTCTTCAAGCACATCCAAGCCTGCGCAGGCAGGCTTGGAGCCGCGGCCCTCAGCCCCTTCTCTCGAACCGCTTCGCACTTCGGGAAGGGGGACACAGCCAGTGCACGCAATTGGCCCTTGCACGGCTGCCCTGGCATAGGCCGCGCGCTTTCGAAGGCCAGGGCGATGCAATGCGCGGAGCAAACCCGCGGGTCTTCAGGTCTGGGGCGCCAGGCTGCGCACCTTGATCGCCAGCCGTTCCTGCACCGAGGGCGAGACGAACTTCGTCACCTCGCCGCCCAGCACCGCGATCTCGCGCACGAAGGTGCTGCTGATGAACTGGTACTTGTCGCTGGGGGTCAGGAACACGGTCTCCACCTGGGGCATCAGGCTGCGGTTCATGCCGGCGAGCTGGAATTCGTAGTCGAAGTCGGTCACGGCGCGCAGGCCGCGCACCATGGCCTTGCCGCCGCGAGAGACAACGAAGTCGCGCAGCAGGCCCGAGAAGCTTTCCACCTGCACCTGGGGGTAGCCCTTGACCGCCTCGCGCACCATGTCGATGCGCTCTTCCAGGTTGAACAGGGTCTTCTTGTGGTGGCCCGCCGCCACGGCGACGATCACGCGTTCGAACAACTGGGTGGCTCTGCGCACCACGTCTTCATGGCCCAGGGTGATGGGGTCGAAGGTTCCGGGATAGACGGCGAGCACGTTCTGGGCCATGGCGGGTTGTCTCCTGTACGGCGGAATAGGCACTGGCCCCGGCCTCTTGTGGGCCTGCCGGGCCGCTTGGGCGCATTATGCAGTGCACTGCAACATGGAGCCTGTTTGCAGCTTTTTCGGCGCGACGCCGAAAAGGATGCACCCAGGCTCTCGCCCCATCACCTGACGGCCCAAGGCGCGCGTCGGCGCGAAAGAACCTGCTCAGGCCGCTGCGGCGGCGGGCCGCAGCAGGTGCGCATGCACCGCCCCGGCCTTGAGGTGGCGGTAGACCGTGAGCCCACTGGCAGCCAGGCCTTCATCGGTCCACGCGACCGGGGCCTCCAAATACACGTAGCCGCTGGCGGACACGGCCTTGCCCGCGGCCTGCAGGGCCGAGTCGAACAGGTTGCCGTCGAACGGCGGATCGATGAGCACCAGGTCCAGGCTGGCCGGTGCGGCCTGGCGCAGCGCAGCAATGCCGTCGCCGCGCTGCACGCGCACGGCCTTGGCCTCCAGGCGCTGCTGCAGGATGTTGAGCTGCTCCACCAGGGCGGCATCGCTCTCCACCAGTTGCACGGCGGCCGCGCCGCGCGAAGCGGCCTCCAGGCCCAGCGCGCCGGTGCCCGCAAAGGCATCCAGGCAGCGCCAGCCGGTGAGGTCCTGGCCGAGCCAGTTGAACAGGGTCTCGCGCACGCGGTCGGGCGTGGGCCGCAGACCCGGGCGCTGTGCCACCGGCAGGCGGGTGCGCTTCCACTGCCCGCCGATGATGCGGATCTCGCCAGGCGCCTTGGCCGTGGCGGATGCCGGGCTCTTGCCTGCACCGGCCTTCTTTTTCGCCGGTGCCGCGGCAGCACTGGCGGGGGGGGCGAAGCGGGCGGCGGTCAGCGCCTGCCCGCGCAGGGTGGAGCGGCTCATGGCTTGCCTCCCACCACCACGGTGACCATGCGCTCGGGCTGCAGCTTGCGCTGCATGGCCGCGCGGATGTCGGCCACCGTGAGCGCATCGACGCGCTGGGTCCAGCGGTCCAGGTAGTCGAGCGGCAGGTCGTTCCAGGCGATGTTGGCCACGTTGCCCAGCAGCTTCTTGTTGCTGTCGATGCGCAGCGCAAAGCCGCCGATCAGGTTGTCCTTGGCGGCACGCAACTCGGCCTCCGTGGGGCCTTCGGCCACGAAGCGGGCCAGCACATCGCGCGAGACCTTCACGGCCTGGGCCGCCTGGTCGGGCCGCGTCTGCAGCCCGATGGTGAAGGCCCCGGCATGCAGGCCACCCGCAAAGTAGCTGTAGACGCTGTAGCTCAGGCCGCGCTTTTCACGCACCTCCTCGGTCAGGCGCGAGACGAAGCCGCCGCCGCCCAGGATGTGGTTGCCCACCAGCAGCGCGATGAAGTCGGGGTCGCGGCGCGGGAAGCCCGGCTGGCCGATCAGCACATGCGCCTGCGCGGAGGCAAAGGGAATGTTCTTTTCCTCGGGGGCGGTCAGCGCGGCGATCTCGCCCACGGCGGGCAGGGGTGCGCAGGCCGCCGCTGCGGGCAGGCGCGCCAGCAGCGTGGCCACCAGGGTCTGTGCCTGGGCCCGCGTGACCGCGCCGACGATGCTCACCTTGGCGCGGCAGGCCGCGATGGTGCTGGCGTGAAAGGCCTGCAGGTCCGCGATGTTGATGCGCCCCAGCGTCTCTTCCGTGGTGCGCACGCCATAGGGATGGCTGCCGTACACCGCCGCGCCAAAGGCCTTCTCGGCCACGGTGGCGGGGCGGGTGTTCGACTCCTTGATGCTCGCGCTCCAGCGCGCACGGTCGCGCGCCCAGATGTCGGCAGGCCAGCTCGGCTCGGCGATCTGGCGGGCCGCCAGGCGCGCGGCCTTGTCCAGCAGCGGCGGGTCGGTCAGCGAGCGCAGTGAAAAGTGCATGGCGTCGCTGTCGGCACCGGCGTCGAAGCTGGCGCCCAGGTCGGCCCAGGCCTCGCCCAGGGCGTTCTCGTCGAGTGCGGGCTCAGCGCCCTGCCCCTTCACGCCCTTGGACGCCATGGAGGCCGTGGCACTGGCCAGGCCGGCCTGCGCCGCCGGGTCGCGGCGGCTGCCGGCGTCGAAGTCGATCTGCACGTCCACCATGGGGATGACAGGGCTTTCCACCAGCCACACGCGGGCGCCATTGGGCTCCGTCCAGTGCTGAATGGGCAGCAAGGCCCAGGCCGAGCCACAGTAGAACAGCGCGCTGCTGCTGGCCAGCATGGTGCCGACCGCCAGTTTCTTGAAATTGATCATGGGTGGGGGACCGGGGTTCAGTGGCGGGCCGCACCGGCCTTGGGGGCCGGGCGGGGGCGGGGGGCATCGAGCGGCTGCGGCAGCAGCGTGGCCACGGTGAGCTGGTCGTCGCCGAAGTACTTGGCGGCCACGGCCTGCACCTGCTCTGGCGTGACCTTGCGCGCCAGCTCCAGCAGGCGCTCCTCGGCGTCGAGCGGGAAGCCCTGCACCCAGTTGCTGCCCAGTTCCTGCGCCTGGCTGTGGACCGAGTCGCGCTCGTAGACGGTGGAGGCGATCCACTGCGTCTTCACGCGCTCAAGCTCCGCCTGGCTCACGCCGTCGCGCACCACGCGCGCCACCTCGGCGCGCAGGCCGTCCTCCACCTGCTGGGCCGTCTTGCCGCCCGTGGGAACACCGGTGAACATGAACAGCGCCGGCCCGCGCCCCGTGACCATGGCCGAGCTGCCCACGCTGTCGGCCACGCGGTTCTCGCCCTGGCTCAGGGCACGCTCCAGGCGCGCACCGTCGTAGCCGCTGAACACGGCGGACAGCATCAGCAGGGCCAGCGCGTCGGTGTCGGACTCCTGCAGGTCCTGCAGGCGCTCCAGCGCCGGCACGCGGAAGGCCAGGGCCACGTAGCCCTGTTCGGCAGGTGCCTTCACCGCAATGCGACGCAGGCCCTGCTGGACGGGCTCGGTGCGCGGCTTGCGCGCCGGCAACGCATGGGTGGGCAGCTTGCCATAGTACTTTTCAGCCAGCGCGCGGACCTTGGCCACGTCCACATCGCCGGCCACGACCACCACCGCGTTGGTGGGGGTGTACCACTGGCGGTGGAAGGCGCGCACGTCGTCCGGAACCATGGCGTCGAGGTCGCTCATCCAGCCCACGATGGGGCGGCGGTACGGCGCCGCGGTGAAGGTGGCGGCAAACAGCTGCTCGGCCAGGACGGCTCGCGGCTGGTCCTCGGTGCGCATGCGCCGCTCTTCCTTGACCACCTCGATTTCCTTCTTGAACTCCTCGTCGGGCCACTGGTTGTGGGCAAACCGGTCCGACTCCAGGCGCATCACATCCTCCAGCCGGTTGGCCGGGATCTGCTGGTAGTAGCCTGTGTAGTCGCGGCTGGTGAAGGCATTCTCGCGCCCGCCCAGCGCCGCCACGCGGCGCGAGAAGTCACCCGGCGGCACGGTCTTGGAGCCCTTGAACATCATGTGCTCGAGCACGTGGGCCACACCCGAGGTGCCGTCCACCTCGTCCATGGAGCCCACCCGCACCCAGACCATGTGCACGGCCGTGGGCGCACGGTGGTCGGGCTGCACGATGAGCTGCATGCCGTTGGCCAGCGTGAACTGCTGCGCGCCGGAGGCCGTGGCACGCGGCCCGCCACCTCCCGGCCCGGGGGGTGCCACGACGGCCCCGCCCCCTGCAGACGATGGATGGGAACCCGGAGAAACCACCGCGGTGGTGGCTCCGGCGCCGAGGCAGGCCAGCAGGCCCAGTAGGGTGAAAGCGCGTTTCATAGAATGGCTGATTCTAAGAACCCGCCAATGTTCAGTTTTTTCAAGAAAAAGCCCCCCACCTCGCCCGCCCCTGCCGATGAGCCCTCATCGGCTGCCGCGCCCGGCGCACCTGCACCTGCCGTCCAGCCCGAGCCCCCTGCGCCGCAACCGGCCCCAGCGCCGGCGCCGGCCATCCCCGGACTGGGCTGGCTGCGCAACCCCTTTGGCGGGAAGGCGGAGCCTGCGCCAGCGCAACCCGCCGCCCCTGCACCGGCCCCCACCGCGGCGCCAGTGCCTCCAGCACCAGCACCGTGGACACCGCCTGCAACCATTGCACCGCCGCCGGCTGCACCAGCCGTGCCCCCTTCCACGCCGGCCCCCGTGCCGGCAACACCCGCTCCCTGGGTGCCCGCCCCCCCACCGGCTCCGGTGCCAGCACCCGTGGCAGCCCCTGCCCCCGTGGTGCGCCCACCCGAGCCGGTTCCCGTGCCGACGCCTGCCGTGGCCCCCGTGCCCGCGGCCCCCGTGGTGGAGGAACGCAAGGGCTGGCTGGACCGGCTCAAGCTCGGCCTGCGCAAGACCGGCAGCAGCATTGCCACGGTGTTCACGGGTACGCAGATCGACGATGCCCTCTATGAGGAGCTCGAGGAAGCCCTGCTCATGGCCGACACCGGCGTCAAGGCCACACAGCACCTGCTGACCGACCTCAAGCGCCGCGTCAAGGACAGCAAGACCACCGACCCGGCCCTGGTCAAGGGCCTGCTGGCCGATGCCCTGGCCGATCTGCTGCGTCCGCTCGAAAAATCCCTGGTCATCGGCCAGTACACGCCCACCGTCATCATGGTGGCGGGGGTCAATGGTGCCGGCAAGACCACCTCCATCGGCAAGCTGACCCGCCACCTCTCGGGCGAAGGCGCGGCCGTGCTGCTGGCGGCGGCCGACACCTTCCGTGCGGCGGCGCGCGAGCAGCTCGGCGTCTGGGCCGACCGCAACACGGTGGAGATCGTCAGCCAGGAGGGGGGCGACCCCGCTGCCGTGAGCTTCGACGCCGTGACCGCCGGCAAGGCCCGCGGCAAGGACGTGGTGCTGGTGGACACCGCCGGGCGCCTTCCTACGCAGCTGCACCTGATGGAGGAGCTCAAGAAGATCCGCCGCGTGGTGGCCAAGGCCGACGCCACCGCCCCCCACGAGGTACTGCTGGTGATCGACGGCAACACCGGCCAGAACGCTCTGGCCCAGGTGCGCGCCTTCGACGATGCGCTGCAGCTGACCGGCCTCATCGTCACCAAGCTCGACGGCACCGCCAAGGGCGGGGTGCTGGCTGCCATTGCGCAGGAGCGCCCGATTCCCGTGTATTTCATCGGCGTGGGCGAAAAGCTCGAGGACCTCGAAACCTTCAATGCGCGCGAGTTCGCCCAGGCTCTGCTGACCTGATCGGGGGCGCACGAAAGGCGCCCCCCCAAATTTGCATTTACCGCCGGCAACAATTGCCACATGATGGAACGTCGCTCACGGGCTGCGGGGAGGTTCCTTGTTCGTCGAACTGGTCAAAGGCGCAGCCCTGCTGCTGGCGCTGTGCTTTCTGCACGGGGCCAACCTCCGGCTGTGGCGCAGGCAGCCACGGGTGGGCAAGGCTGTCTCCGGGCTGCTGTTCGGCGGCATCTGCATCGTGGGTATGCTGTCTCCACTGGTCATCGCGCCCGGTGTGATCATCGATGCACGCTCGGTCGTGCTGTGCATGGCCGGCCTGTTCGGCGGCACCACGGTGGCGCTGATTGCGGGGGCCATGGCCGCCAGCTGGCGGCTGTGGATCGGCGGGGCCGGGGCCTTCATCGGGGTGCTGACCATCTCGACCTGCGTGGCGGCAGGGCTCGCCTACCGGTACGCGCGCCACCGCTGGCACCTGGGCGCGGGCATCTTGCCCCTGCTGGGCTTCGGCCTGGTGCTGCATGCCCTGATGGTAGGGCTGTTCCAGTGGCTCCCCCCCGAAGTGGCAGCGCGCATCAACGAGACCATCGCCGCCCCCTACCTGATGATCTTTCCGGTGGCCACGGCCCTGCTGGGCGTGCTGCTGCGCGACGTGGAGCAGCGCCAGGCCACCGACTTCGCGCTGGCCGGTAGCGCTGCCCGCCTGCGGGCCATCACCCTGGCGATTCCCGATGCACTGATGGTGCTCGACAGAAATGGCCGCTGCATGGAGCTGTTCTCGCGCAACGACGGCGTGCATGCCGCAGGGGCGCCCCAGCACGTGGGACAGCGCATGCACGATGTGCTGCCCTCCAGCGAAGCGCAGCGGCTGGTGCAGCTGCTGCAGAACACGCTGGCTTCGGGCGTGCCGCGCAAGCTCGAGTACACGGTGTACACCGCTTCGGGAATCCGCTACTTCGAAGGACGGGCGCAGCCTCTGGGCACGAAGGTGGAGGGGCAGGCGGCCGTCCTGTTCCTGGCGCGCGACATCACCGAGCGCTGGCAGGCACAGCAGGCGCTGCACGAATCGGAACTGCGCTTTCGCTCACTGCTACTGGGTATCCCGTCGGTGTCGGTGCAGGGCTACCGGGCCGACGGCACCACCACCTACTGGAACAAGGCATCGGAGGACCTGTATGGCTACACCGAGCAGGAGGCCCTGGGCAGGAACCTGCTGGAGCTGATCATCCCCGCGCCCATGCACGATGCCGTGACGGCCCAGGTCGCGCACATGTTCAGCTCGGGTGAACCCATCCCCGCCGGTGAGCTGCGCCTGCAGCGCAAGGATGGCTCACCGGTGGACGTGTTTTCGAGCCACGCCTACGTGCACGTGCCAGGCCAGGAGCCGGAGATGTTCTGCATCGACATCGACATCTCCCGGCGCAAGGCCGCCGAAGAAGAGGCGCGCCACCTGGCCCTCTACGACACACTCACCCAGTTGCCCAACCGGCGCCTGCTGACCGACCGGCTGGAGCAGGTGATGGCCGCCAGCAGCCGCAGCGGCCAGATCGCCGCCACCCTGTTCGTCGACCTGGACCATTTCAAGGCCCTCAACGACAGCCGGGGCCATGCCATGGGCGACCTGCTGCTGCGCGAGGTGGCCACGCGCCTGCGCGCCTGCGTGCGCGAGCAGGACACCGTGGCCCGCCTGGGTGGAGATGAATTCATCGTGCTGCTGCAGACCCTGGGGAAAGAAGCAGCCGAGGCCACGGACAAGGCCCGGACCGTGGGTCAGAGCATGCTGGCTGCGCTGCGGGAACCCTACGAACTCGCTGGCGAGCCCTACCACTGCGAAGCCAGCATCGGGGTGAGCCTGGTGTCCGGCCACACCCAGACGGTCGACGAGGTGCTGCGCCAGGCCGACAACGCGATGTACCAGGCCAAGACCATGGGGCGCAACCGGCTGCATGTGTACCTTGCCGATGCGGGATGATGGGACATCCATGGGCGGGGCAGAACACCAGGGTCGGTCAACACCAGTTTCGGGGTCGCCAGGGCCCTAGCTGATCCGGTGCACCTCGCCGTTGTGGGGCATGGCGCTTTCGTGGAACAGGTCGGCCAGGTACTGGGCCAGCCCGTCTGCTTCGATGAAGTCAGGCACCACCCAGCCCGCCGGCGCACGCTTGCCGTCCGTACCGATCATGAACGACTGCCATTGCGCGCCGTGGCGCTGCACCTCGACGATGCGGCCGAAGACGTTGAAGCGGGGGTGTTGGGACATCGGGCTCCTCCATAAAACGCTGTAGACAAAGCGCTGGCCGTCCACAGGTTGTAGCAGGTTCCGGGGGTACGGCCCTCACCGGCCCAGCAGCGCCTCCAGGTCGACGGCCTGGGCCATGGCCCGGTAGCCCGCATCGCCCGGGTGCAGGTGGTCCCCGGAGTCCATGGCCGCGTGCAGGTGCGAGGGGCGGGCCGGGTCGCGCAGCAGCGCATCGAAGTCGACTACCGCGTCGAAGGCCCCGCCCTCGCGGATCCAGCGGTTCACGGCCTGGCGCACGGCGTCCTTTTCGGGCGAGTAGTGGCCGGCCAGCGGTGTGCCAGCCAGCGCGTCGCCAAACGGCGGGATGGTGCCGGCCACCACGCGCACGTTGTGCGCGCGGGCCATGGCGATGAGCTGGCGGTAGCCCTGCACCAGTTCATCGGCGCGCACGGCACGCTCCTCGGGCGCGAAGGGGCCGCCGGGCCAGCCGATGTCGTTGGTGCCCAGCAGCACGACGAGGGCGCGCACGCCGGGCTGACTGAACACGTCCTGCGCGGCCCGCGTGAGGCCCGCGCGGCCCATGCCGTCGCGCAGCAGCCGGCCGCCCGAGATGCCGGCATTGAGCACCGCCACGCCCTGCCCGGCCAGGCGCTCGGCCAGCGCATCGGGCCAGCGCGCGTGGGCGCCGGGCGTGGCACCGTTGCCGTCGGTGATGGAGTCGCCCAGTACAACCACGGCAGCGGGCGGCGTTGCGGACTGCACCACCAGGCCGCTCACGTAGACGCGGGTGCTCCACGCGGTGGCCGCTGCCGGCAACTGCAGGGCGGCCGTGTGGTCGCCGCTGGCCACATACGCTGTCTGGCGCGCATCGAAGTGAAAGCCCGCGGGCTGGCTGGGCCGGGGCAGGAACAGCGACACGGCGACCTCGGCCAGCGCGGGCAGGGGCAGGTCCACCGGGTCGCTGACCCAGCGCGCACCGGGCGGCACCGTGGTGGCGGCCTGGCCGCCGAAGAGCAGCGGGCGGTCCGTGCCCGGCACGGTAGCCGAGCCCTGTGCATGCCGCGCCACGCGGGCCGCGCCTATGAGCAGCGGCACTGCGCTGCCCTCGTTGCTGACCACCACGCGCAGCTGCGTGCCGCCCACGCTCAGGCGCGCCACCTGGCGGATGGTCTGCTGCTGGTACTGCAAAGGCAGGCCCAGCGGCAGGATGAAGTCGCCGCCCCACAGCGGCTGGGTGGCAGCCATCCAGCTCGGGCTCCAGTGCTCTGCGGCTGCGGGGAGCGTGGCCGCAGCCACGGCCAGTGCCAGGGCGGCGCGGCGCATGCGAGCGGTGAGATTCCAGGGCTTTTTCATGTCGGTGATCCTCGTGGGGCTGAAAGAGGAGCCCACTGTCTTTCATTCCACGATCCATGAATAGATGGGAAAATGGCATGCTCTTCATTCGATATTGGAATACCCATGGATACCCTGCGCGCCCTGGCGGCCTTCGTTCACAGCGTGGAGCTGGGCAGCCTGTCGGGCGCGGCGCGGGCCATGGACACCACCCAGCCCACCGTGAGCAAGCTGGTGGCCGGGCTGGAGCAGTCGCTGGGCGTGCGCCTGCTGCGCCGCGCCCCGGCGGGGCTGAGCCTGACGGAAGAAGGCCAGCGCTTTCACGAGCATGCGCGGCGCACGCTGGAGGGCTACGACGAGGCGGTGGCCGACGTGCGCCAGCGCACCACACACCCCCGCGGCCTGCTGCGCATGAGCGCACCGGTGGCGCTGGGCCAGTGCCGGCTCAATGCCATGGCCGGCGAGTTCCTGGCCACCTACCCGGACATCGCGCTGGAGTTGGTGCTGGACGACCGCTTCATCCACCCCCTGGAGGAACGCATCGACGTCTCGCTGCGCCTGGGCGGCCCCCTGCCCCCGGACCTGATCGCCCGCCACCTGGGCACCTGGCCGCGCGTGCTGGTGGCCTCGCCCGCCTACATGGCCGCACGCGGCAGGCCTCGCCAGCCGCAGGACCTGCTGGCGCACGACTACCTGCGCTACGCGGCGGGTGACGATGGCGTGCTGCTGCAGGGCCCTGCAGGCCCCGTGAACGTGCCGGTGCACAGCCGCTACCGCGTGAACAACGCCGTGGCCCTGCTCGAGAGCGTGCTGGCCGGCGCCGGCATCTCGCTGCAGCCCACCTGGATGGTGGCCGACCTGCTGGCCGATGGGCGGCTGGTGCGCGTGCTGCCCCGGTACACCGGCCCGGCGCAGCAGGCGCACCTGCTGTACGCGGCGCGCCCCTACCAGCCCCAGCGTGTGCGGGTGCTGGTGGAGTTTCTGAGCGAGCGCGTGGCCCGGTTGCCGGGCAAGGCCAAGGCAGCGCCCTAACGAAGTCCCAACCGCGCCAGCTTCTTGATCAGGCCCACGCGCGAGATGCCCAGGCGCCGCGCCGCTTCGGACTGGTTGCCGCCGGCCGACTGCATGGCATCGCGCACCAGGCGCCGCTCCAGCTCGGCCAGCGCTGCGTCGAGCGGCCCCAGCCCTTCCAGCGGGGCTGCGGATTCGGTGGCGCCATGCTCCTCGTCCGCCTCGCCCGCGGCCAGCCGCAGCAGCGGCGCATCGACCTCGGGCTGGTCCTTGAGCAGCAGTGCACCCGCGGCCTCGATCAAGGCCTTGAGCTCGCGCACATTGCCAGGCCACTCGCGCGCGGCCAGCCAGGCCAGCGCGCCGCCCGACAGGCCCGCACGGGGCGCCACGCGGTGCAGGAAGCGCGTGGCCAGCAGCGGCACGTCGGCCGGCCGCTCGCTGAGCGCCGGGGTGCGCAGCACCACGCCCTTGAGGCGGTAGTACAGGTCTTCGCGAAAACTGCCGTCGCGCACCATGGCCTCCAGGTCGCGGTGGGTGGCGGCCACCACGCGCACCTCGGCCTTCTTCTGGCTGCGCCCGCCCACGGGCACGAAGGTGCCCTCCTGCAAAAAGCGCAGCAGCTTGACCTGCATGGGCGGCGGCATTTCGCCCACCTCGTCCAGGAACAAGGTGCCGCCATGGGCCACCTCGACCAGGCCCGGCTGGTCGCGGTAGGCCCCGGTAAAGCTGCCCTTGAGGTGGCCGAAGAGCTCGCTTTCCAGCAGCTCGGCCGACAGCGCGCCGCAGTGGATGGCGACGAAGGCGCTGGCCGACTGCGGGCTGCAGGCGTGCAGGGCGCGCGCCACCAGCTCCTTGCCGCTGCCGGTGGGCCCCAGCACCAGCACGCTGACCCGCGTGGGCCCCACGCGCCGCACCATCGCGCGCAGTTGCACCGTGGCGTGGGCCTGGCCGGCCAGGCCCATGTCGTCGTCACCGGCCTGCGCCGCGCGCAGGCTGCGCAGCTCGGCGTCGAGCCTGGCCTTGCGCAGGGCGCGCGCGACGACGAAGCGCAGCATGTCCGGGTCGATGGGCTTGGTGAGGAAGTCCCAGGCGCCCAGTTCGGCGGCGCGCAAGGCCAGTTCGTGGTCACCATGGCCGGACCAGACGATGACCGGCACCCGCGCGAAGCGGGGCACCAGCGCCAGCCCGGCCTCCGGGTCCATCGATGGGGGCATGGCCAGGTCCAGCAGCACCAGGTCGGGTTCCGGCTGCGCGGCGAAGGCGGCCAGGGCTTGCTCGGCGTCGCCAGCGACCACCACCTCGTGGCCCAGCCCGCGCAGGAAGTTGGCGCCCAGGCGCTGGAAGGCCGGCTCGTCGTCGACCAGCAGGATGCGGCCACGGTCCGCAGCGTCAGGAGGGGTTTGCGTCATGTAGGGGAAAGGTCAGGGTGAAGCAGGTGGCAAAGGGCGGCCGCTGCGTGAGCGCCACCGCCCCCCCGTGGGCCGCCATGGTGCGCGCCACGATGGCCAGGCCCAGGCCCGTGCCGCCGGGGCTGCGCGATGCGAAGGGCTCAAACAGCCGGTGGCGGATCTCCTCGGGTACGCCCTGCCCGTCGTCGCAGACGTGCAGCAGCACGGCATCGGCGCGCTGCTCGGCGTCGATGTGCACAGCGACCGGGGTGTCGGCACCGGATGCGGCGCGCGCGTTTTCCAGCAGATTGGTCAGCGCCTGCTCCACGCGCCGCGGGTCGCCGTCGATCATGAGGGGCGCCTGCAGCGCGGCCCCCAGCGTGCAGTGCGACAGCCGGCCGGCGGCGACGCGCACCTGGGCCGCCAGGTCGTAGCGCTGGGGCACCAGCTTCCAGGGTTTGGCGTAGTCCAGCAGGTCGCTGCTCAGGTGCGCGATGCGGCCCACCTGCCCGGCCACCTCGCGGCGCACCTCGGGCGAGGCCGTGGCCACTGCCATGGCGATGATGTTCAGCGGGTTGCGGATGTCGTGTGCCACCGTGGCGGCCAGGGAGCCGAGCTCCGCCAGGCGCGCTTGCAGTTGGCGCTCGCGTTCGCGGGCTGCGATCTGCTCGCCCTGGGCCACGCGCTCGGCGGCATCGGCCACCACGGTGCCGAAAAGCTCGGCCACGCGGCGCGGCCCGGGGGGAGCGGCCTCCCAGCCGTGCAAGGTGATGGTCCAGCCGTGGCCCGAGCGCGCACCCAGCAGGCACGGCATGCCTGCGGAACCCCGCGCGCCGCCGTCGCCCAGCAGCACCCGCACTTCGGTGCCCGTGCGGCGGCTGAGCAGGGTGCTGGCCTCGCTTTCCAGCGCCGCCATGCTGTCGGCCGACTGCAGCGCCTGGCGCCAGGACTGCAGGTCGCTGGCCGAGACGGCGCCGCCCGGGTACACCAGGCGCTCGGCGAACTGGCGCACAGGCCCGTTGAGCGCAATGCAGCTGACGGCCACCACGAAGCCGCCGATCCAGCGCGACTCGATGGGCAACAGGGGGGTCAACGCCACCACCACCGCGCCCAGCGCCAGCAGCAGGGCCCAGGCCAGCGCGCGGCGCGCCCAGGCGTTGGACACAAAGACGCCGTAGCGCAGGATGCCGTAGACCAGGATCACCGGGTACAGCGGCAGGCCGAGCAGCGGGAAGGGGTAGAGCGGCAGATCGAGCACCACGATGCCGTAGCCCGACAGGCAGCCCACGCCCCAGAGGCAGGACGCGGTGACCGCCGCGATCTGGTTGAAGGCCGGCCGCCGGGCGCGCGCCAGCGCCGCCAGCAGCACGGCGATGCCGCCCAGGCCCAGTACCACCCAGGCCATGCTGGCGACCATGCCTACCGGGTTGGCGATGGCGATCAGGCCCACGTGCTCGCGCCAGACCAGGTCGCCCGGCGTCAGCAGCTGCACAGCCAGCGTGGCCGAGCCCCCCAGCAGGTAGGCCGCCGCCACGCCCCAGCGCGGCAGCCGCACGCCGCAGAACACCACGCAGAAGTGAAAGAAGAAGGCCGACGTCAGCGGCGAGAAGCCGATCATCGCCATGGCGATGTCGCCGCTGCCCGGCCCCAGCCAGTTGGGCAGCTCGTTGCCCGCCATCCACAGCGCAATGCCGCTCAAAAAGGCGGCCAGCAGCCGGGCACCGGCCACCCGGTCGGCCCACCACAGCAGCATGCCGGCCAGGGCCAGGGTTTCGACGATGGAGAAGCCGAGGACGGCGCGGATGAGCATGGGATGGAAAGCGGTGCCGGCGTGAGGGGTGACCTGTTGCCAGCGTTGACAACACAGCCTGCGCGCACTGTAAACGAAGTATGCAGCCCGTTGGCGAAAAGTCCAATGAATCAACGACTTGCGGTGGTGTGGAGGGCTGGCCCGGTTTTCGCAAAAGAGGGATCAAGCAGCCCCTACAGGAAACCCGCCATGCCCTCCACCGCCCTGACCTCCGTCGCCCCCGCGGCCCACGCCGCCCGCCACCTCGACCTGGCCGACTACGTGGGCGCCGCGGGCTGGGCCCGCCTGCCGGCCGCCGTGCGCCGGCGCTTCGGTGCCGGCCACCCGGACGTGGACTACACCGGCCGCATGGACCTGCGCTGCTCCGCCATCGGCCGCATCTTCGCCAGCCTGTCGCGCGCCTTCGGCAGCCCGCTCACCAGCCTGCAGGCAGGGGGACTTGCGGCCACCGTGCGGGTACGCGGCAATGGCCAGGGCGGGGTGGTGTGGGAGCGGGTGTTCGGCGATGCCGCCGGTGGTGTTGCCGCAGGGGCCATCGTGCGCTCGACCAAGGAACCCGGAGCAGAAGGCCAGCTGACCGAGCGCACGGACGGCGGCCTGGCCATGGCCCTCGATGTCTTCGAGGAGGACGGCACCCTGGTCTTCCAGAGCCGCCGCTTCTTCCTGGCACTGGGCGCGCTGCACATCCCCGTTCCGCAATGGCTGTCGCCCGGCCAGTGCCGCGTGACCCACACCGACCTGGGCGGTGGCGACTTCCGCTTCACCCTGTCCATGCAGCACCCGCTGTGGGGCGAGACCTTTTACCAATCGGGCGTCTTCACCGATCCCTTCCAAGTCGAATGACCACCATGCAGGCCGTTTTCATCCTCCTGTCCCTGCAGTCGGTGCTGGGCGCCTTCGACAACCTCTGGCACCACGAATGGCAGGCACGCCTGCCCCAGCGCCTGTCGGCGCGCCGCGAGCTGGCGCTGCATGCGGCGCGCGAGGCGCTGTACGGTCTGGTCTTCCTGGGTCTGGCCTGGTTCGAATGGCGCGGCGCCATGGCCGGCGTGCTGGCACTGGTCCTGGTGGCCGAGGTGCTGGTCACGCTGGCTGATTTCCTGGAGGAAGACCGCACGCGCCGGCTGCCGCCGTTCGAGCGCCTGCTGCACACCGTGCTCACCATCAGCTATGGGGCCTTCGCGGCGCTGATGGTGCCGGTGCTGCATGATTGGGCTTCGATGAACACTGCATTGCACTTCAGCCCCCATGGCGGGGTCTCCTGGCTCTTCACGCTGTATGGCGTGGGCGTGCTCGCCTGGAGCGTGCGCAATGTGCGCGCCGTGCGCCGGCTGGGGCGGTCTGCCGCGCAGCAGGAATCGTCACCCTCCCCCACGGCGCACACGCCGCCCTCGGGGCCGGCGGTGCTGGTCACCGGTGCCACCGGCTTCGTGGGCAGTGCCCTGGTGCGGCAGCTGCAGGCCGAGGGCCGGCGCGTCATCGCCCTGTCGCGCGATGCGCGGCAGGCGCAGGGCATGTTCGGCCAGGGCGTGTGGGTGGTGGAGCAGTTGGACCAGATCCCCAGCGAAACCCGCATCGGCGCCGTGGTGCACCTCGCGGGCGCCCGGGTGCTGGGCCGGCCCTGGACGGCCGCGCGCCGGCGTGTGCTGCTGGACAGCCGCGTGCAAGGGGCCGAGGCCCTGGTGCAATTGATGCGGCGGCTGCACCAGGTGCCCCAGGTGCTGGTCAGCGCGTCGGCGGTGGGCTACTACGGCGCGGCCAACAACCTGGCAGGGCCGGCGCTGGCCGAGGATGGACCACCCCGGCCGGGCGAGTTCCAGTCCGACCTGTGCGTGGCCATCGAGCACGAGGCCCGGCGCGCCGAGGCCCTGGGCGTGCGCGTGGTGCGGCTGCGCCTGGGCGTGGTGCTGGGCCGCGGCGATGGCGCCTACCCCATGCTGGCCCTGAGCGCACGCTTCGGGCTGGGCTCCGTGCTCGGCAGCGGTCGGCAACCGGCACCGTGGATCCACCTGGCCGATGCGTTGGGGCTGATCCGTTTCGGCCTGGCGCACCCGGCGCTGCAGGGCGCCGTCAACGCCGTGGCGCCGGACACCCCGTCGCAAGAGGGCTTCTGCCGGGTGCTGGCCCAGTCCTTCGGCCGCAGGGTCTACCTGCGCATGCCCGGGGCGCCGCTGCGCTGGCTGCTGGGCGAAATGGCCACGCTGCTGCTCGACGGGCAGAACCTGGTGCCCCGGGCCGCGCTGGACGCCGGCTACCGCTACGAGCACCCGACCCTGGCCGAGGCGCTGCGCGACCTGGCCGGATGATGGTGGCGGTGGGGTGGGCTCAGGCGCGGCGGGCGCGCTCGCGGCCTCGCTGGTTCGACACCACCACGTTGTCCTTGGCCAGGGCCTGGCCATCGCGCACGGCCGCCACCCAGCCCTCGGTGCTGGCCACCGCCGCGAAGTTGCTCTGGAAGACGACGCTGAACACGCGGTGGATCTCCTCGGCGCTGGCATAGCCGGCCGCGTTCTCGTAGGGCAACGCGCCCGTGGCATCGGAGAGGAACTCCACCGCCAGCCCGCGGTGCATGGCCTCGAAGGCGGTGGACGCATCGCAGTTGTGCGTCATGTAGCCGATGATGCTCAGCGTGTCGATGCCGTTGGCGGCGATCCACTGCGCCAGGTCGGTGCCGGTGAAGGCGCTGGGCGTGGCCTTGGTGATCAGGTGGTCGCGGTGGCGGCGGGCCACCTCGGGGTGCAGCTGGCCGTTGTGCGCATCGGCCTGGAACACCGGGGCGCCCTTGGGCGCATGGTGCTGCACGACAACCACCTTCAGGCCGGCCGCATGGGCCTCGTCCATGGCGCGCAGGATGTTGGGCAGGCTTTGCGCCACGGGCGGGTATTCGATGGGCAGCAGGCCGTCAAAGTACTCGTTCTGCACATCGATGACGATCAGGGCGCGGCGGGGTGCGGTGGACATGGTCGGTGGCTCCATTGGGGTTGCGATGGATTGAATCTTAGGCAGCATGGCCCTGTGCCGATAGCGGCCCGAATGCCAATCATCGATAGAATCGGGCCATGATCACTCCCCCGCCGGAAACTGTCGCCGTGGTCGCCTTCGACGGCATCAGCCCCTTCCACCTGTCGGTGCCCTGCCTGGTCTTCGGCGAGGACCGCGACGAGGACCGCAGCCACCGCTTTGCGCTCTCGGTCTGCGCCGCAACGCCCGGGGCACTGCGCACCAACGCGGGCTTTGCGATCCATGTCACGCATGGGCTCGAGATACTGCGCCGGGCACAGATCATCGTCGTGCCCTCGTGGTTCGACGACACGCGGGCAGCACCACCCGAACTGCTGGACGCGCTGCGCCGAGCGCACCGCCGCGGCGCCACCATCGTGGGCCTGTGCCTTGGGGCCTTCGTGCTGGCCGAGGCGGGTTTGCTGGAGGGGCGCACGGCCACCACCCACTGGCACCTGGCCGGGCGCTTTGCCGAGCGCTACCCCAATGTGGTGCTGCAGCCCGAGGTGCTGTACGTGGACCACGGCGACGTGCTCACGTCCGCAGGCACGGCCGCCGGCATCGACTGCTGCCTGCACCTGCTGCGCGTGCGCCACGGTGCCGACGCGGCCAACCGCGCGGCGCGCCGCATGGTGGTGGCCCCGCACCGCCAGGGCGGGCAGGCGCAGTACATCGAGACCCCCGTGCGCGCGGCGCCCGAGCGCGACCGCCTCGGCCCCGTGGTCGACTGGATGCTGCACAACCTGCAGCAGCCGCACGACCTCGACGCCCTGGCCGGCAAGGCGCTGATGAGTCGCCGAAGCTTCACGCGCAACTTCCGCGAGGCCATGGGCACCACCGTGGGCCAGTGGCTGCTGCACCAGCGCCTGGCCCTGGCCCAGCGCCTGCTGGAGACCACCGAGGAATCCATCGACGCGGTGGCCGACAAGGCCGGCTTCGGCACCCCGGCCTCCATGCGCCAGCACTTCGCGGCGGCGCTCCAGGTCTCGCCGCTGGCCTACCGCAAACAGTTCAAGCTAGGCTGACGCGCGGCAGCGCCGCTGGCCGGCAGCGGCCCGCCACCACCCGCGCGCCGCGGCCTGCCAGGCGGACGACCCAGACTGCGGACGTGCGTGCAACGGCGGGACACCGGTAGGGGATCGAGTCTGCTGGCGACCCGCCCTTCATCGCAGCGGGGTGCACCCTCGCATGATCCAAGACAGCCGTGCTTTCATCGAGCGTTGCGGAACACTCCGACAAGCCCGCTGAATCGCCCGGCGCGAGGCCTCCGGTCAGTCGGGCTTGAATCCAGAGGCCTTCACCGGTTGCTCCCAGCGTTTGAGCTGCTCGGCTTGCAGCTTCTTGAGCCCAGCTGAATCCAGGTAATCGGGAACCAGCCCCAGCGCGGAAATCCTGTCCCGCACATCCTGAGCGCGAAGCGCCTCCGCCACGGCCCGTTCGATACGCTGTACGACGGCCGGCTGCATCCCGGCAGGACCGTACAGACCGAAATACCCATCCGCAGTCATGTTGATTCCCGCTTCCTTCAACGTGGGCACGTCGGGCAAGGCGCTGGAGCGCTCTTGTCCAGTCACCGCGACAATCCGCACCCTGCCCGCCTTGTGGTGCTCCAAGGTTTCAGAGGCGGTGTCCACCATGAGAGGGAGCAGCCCGGCCACCAGGTCTTGCGCCGCGGGGGCGCCTCCTTTGTAGGGGATGTGCGTGAGATTGACGCCAGTGGTCTGCGAAAGCAGCACGCCCGTGAAGTGGCCCAGCGTGCCGGCTCCCGACGTGGCGAAGTTCGCCTTGTCGGGATTCGCCTTCATCCAGGCCAACACATGTTTGATATCGCGCTGGGGGCCTGCAGGACCGATGGTGAGGGCAAAGTCGAAGCTCGCGGCACGCGCGATGGGCGTGAAGTCCTTCACGGCATCGTACGGCAGATTGGGATAAAGCCAGGGAGCCACCACCAGCGTGCCACTGGTGGCCATGACCAGGGTCTGCCCATCCGGCGGCAGCCGTTTGAGCTCCGCCATGGACACCCGTCCCGATGCGCCCGGCTTGTTTTCAACGACGACGTTTTGTCCCAGCGAAGCGCGCAGTTTGTCGGCAAGAATTCTCGTCAGTTGGTCGGATGAGCCACCGGGCGCGAACCCGACAATGAGCTTCAGTGCGCGGTCTTGCCCAAATGCGGGCAAAGCCAGTGAGAGTGCTGAGGCTGCGGCTGCTGCGGAAAAGATTCGTCGCTTCATGGTGGGTGTCTCCTGGCTTGTTGCTCTGTTGCAGTTGATGGGAAGGGGATTCCAGTGCGTTGAGGAGACGCCATGGCGTCGTTGGTCAGGACAGATTTGCCAGCAAGGGTGGTGCGCCCTGGCCGCTCACGCTAAAAGCCAACGGCCTGTCCGTCCCGGCGCGAGTCGGAAGCCGCGATGTACCCATGCTCTGCCTTGTAGATCAGCTGGGCTGATCCGAAGTCCAGGCTTTGGCGCTGCGCGACGGTGACGTTGTGTCCACGGGCGCGCAGGGAGTCCGGCACATCCCCAGGGACGTGCGATTCCAGCGTGACCCTTGGGCCTGGCTCCACGCGAAACCGCGGAGCATCGCTCATCGCTTGCGGGTTTTGTCCGAAGCTGGCGAGCCGCGCCACCATCTGCACGTGCCCTTGTGCCTGCATCGAACCGCCCATGACGCCCATCGCCATCACGGGCGAGCCATCGCGCGTAATGAAACCCGGGATGATGGTGTGCAGTGGCCGCTTGCCTGGAGCGACGGTATTCGGATGGCCCGGGACCAGGCTGAAGTCTTCGCCGCGATTGTGCAGACTGATGCCGGTGCCGGGAACGACCACGCCGGAGCCGAAGCCGTGGTAGTTCGACTGGATGTAAGAGACCATGGTGCCTGCCGCATCCGCTGATGCAAGATAGACCGTGCCGCCGGTCTTTGGCATGCCAGGGCCTGGATTGGCCGCGCGCTTCATGTCGATGCGCTTCGCGCGCTCCGCCAGGTACGCAGCGTCGAGCAGGTGCGCAGCAGAGACGGGCGACATGGCAGGGGCATCGGCAACGTACTTTTTGAGGTCGGCAAAGGCCAGCTTCATCGCCTCCAGGCCAACGTGGTAATAGTCGGCGCTGTCTACTCCCATCCCTGCCAGGTCGAAGTGGTCCAGCATTCCCAAAGCCATGAGTGCGGCGATCCCTTGGCCATTGGGCGGAATCTCGTGCACCGTGTAGCCGCGAAACGACTGCTCGATGGGCTCGACCCATTCGGCCCGGTGCGCTGCAAGATCGGTTGCGCGCAGTGCACCGCCGCACTGCCTGGCAAACGCTTCGATTTTCTCGGCAAGTTCGCCCCGGTAGAAACTCTCGCCGCCGCTCTCGGCAATTTGCTCAAGCGTTCGGGCTTGTGCGGGAAATTTCCACAGTTCACCTGCGCGCGGAGCACGCCCGTCCCATGTGAACGCTTCGCGAAATCCCGGTTGGTCGATGAGCCGTGGAACCTGGTTGGCCCACTGCCTCGCAATTTGCGGCGACACCATGAAGCCTTCCTGCGCATACCGAATGGCCGGTTCGAACAGGCGCGCAAAGGGCAGCTTGCCAAAGCGATCCGACAGCGCTTTCCAACCCGCAACCTGGCCCGGCACGGTCACCGAACCCCAGCCCTTCTCCGGCATCTTGTCATGCCCGTCGAAATACTGCGGCGTCCAAAGCGAGGGCGCGCCTCCGCTGGAGTTCAAACCATGCAACCTGCCTTCATGCCACACCAGCACGAACATGTCGCCGCCTATGCCGTTCATGACTGGCTCAACAACGGTCAGCGCGATGGCGCAAGCAAGCGCGCTATCGATGGCGTTGCCCCCCTGGTACAGCATACTCAGACCGGCCTGTGCCGCCAAAGGCTGGCTGGCGCTCACGGCATTGGCCGCGAGCAGTGGCATCTTTTGCGAGGCATAGGGGAACGACCAGTCAAGGGGCTGCATGCCTCAAAGTATATTCGTGTATCCAATCAAAGTGAATGGCCAGCATGCTTACACCCTTTTCCAGCCCCGCCACGGCCGAGGAAGAAGCCTATCGCTTCCTCCTTGACGGAATCCGCATGGGCCAGTTCAAGGCGGGCGACCGCTTGGTGCCCGAGGAGATTGCGTCGCAATTGGGGATGAGCCGTATGCCGGTGCGCGAAGCCTTCCGGCGCCTTGCAACGCAGGAACTGCTGACCATCCGCCCCAACCGCGGTGCGGTAGTGCGCGGCCTGAACCACCAGGAGGCGATCGAGGTGTTCGAAATGCGTGCGGTGCTCGAAGGGTTGGCAGCAACCGCCGCGCTGGACCGGATCGGCCCTGCAGACATTGATGAACTGGAGCGACGGCTGGACGCCATGGACCGGTGCGCAGAAGATCTTTCCGCGTGGGTTACCGAGCACCGTGATTTCCACCTGTACCTGTGCGGCTTGAGCGCCCGTCCGCGGCTGGTGGCGCAGATTGCGGCGCTGCACGTGTGCATCGAGCCCCATATGCGGCTATGGCTGCAGTCGACCTACAAGCCCAGGCCGAGCCGCGAGGAGCACGGCTTCATCATCGACGCGCTGCGCCGCAAGCGCCCGGAATTGATTGAAGCGGTGGTCCGCGAGCACGTCAGCAGCACGCTGGTAACGCTCGCCAAGCTCATGCATCCTTGACCAGCTTGAATGACGAATTGGATACAGTCTTACGTTTTTTCGCCTTGGCTGTAAGCATGCGCAGACGCGCGCAATGCCGCATGCACCACAGCAGA
>JAZKEE010000228.1:0-1758 GCA_040387235.1 Pseudomonadota bacterium | reverse complement strand
ACAAAGCGAGGCGCGCGGCGCGTGAGGGACTTGTTCAGTGTTGCCCTAGGCTGATCCAAGTCACCACACCTCGTTCTCGCAAGCGGCTGCCCAGGTCATATTCACCGAAAGCTGCGGCAGGCGGCTAGACCTCGGCCATCGGTGACAGCGCCACTGGACAGTCCGTCCAGTGCGCCTGCGAGAGCGCGTCTTATGATCCGTTGAAGCTCGCAACCAATGCACGATGGGTGGTTCCGAAAAGAAACTGCGCAAAAAAAAGCCGCTCCCGCATTCGGGGTCGGGCATCGCGCCGAGGCAATCCGCACCTTCGCCCACCCTGTGCCGTACATCCCAGCCCCGCCCCCACACCATGCCCAAGCTCAAATCCAAGTGGACCGATTTGCTCCACTCCCGCGCCAACGTACTCAACCACTCCAAGGGCCTGCGCCTGGAGCGCTTCACCAGTGAAGACCTGGACCAGATTGCCGACTGCGACGATGTGCTCGAACTGACGCTGAACCGCAGCAAGATGAAAGAGCCCGTGGATCTGGCGCGCATCGCCCACATCACCAGCCTGCACAAGCTGGCGCTGGAAGGTCTGAAATTCACGAACCTGGAGGCACTGCGGGCGCTGCCCCGCCTGCAGACGCTGATCATCGACAATTGCCGGTTCTCAAACTTCGATGCGCTCAACGGCTTCAAGGTGCTGAGCCACCTGTTTCTGTACGAGAACAAGCTGGCGGCTTTTCCTGCGGGGCTGGACCTGCCACAACTCGAGGCCGTGTTCCTGTCGGGCAACAGCATCTCGGACCTGGGCTTTGTGCAGAGCTACCCCGGCCTGGCCTCGCTGCAGCTGAGCCGCAACCAGATCACCGATCTGTCTCCGTTGGCCGCATGCCCGGCCGTGGTGGACCTGGACGTGCAGGACAATCCCATCACCAGCCTGGCGCCGCTGGCGGGCAGAAAGTTCACCCGCTTCTATGCCGACCCACAGCACCGCGAGGAACAGATCGCCCTGCGGCTGAAGCAGGATGAATGCCCCAGGGGGGAGCCCATCGCAGAGGACGACAAGGCGCCGCGCCGCGTGGCCGACCTGATGGCGAAAAATGATTGGCCAGCGCTCTACGCCATTAACGACCTGGCGCTGCTGGGCCAGGCCTTCGCCAGTCTGGTGAACCGGCGTTGCGACGCAGCGACCCTGCGCGGTGCACTGGCGCACCCGGCGCAGGGCGCCTTCCACGCCATGGTCGCCAACGGGCTGCGCCCGGACGATGATGTGTCGGACTTGGTGGTGCACGTGCTCTGTGGGTACGGCGAACGCACCATCGCGCCGATGACCGAGTGCTTCTACACGGCGCTGGCACGGCCCACCTACCAGGACGAGTTCTACGTCGGCAAGATGGAGGACGAGCACGAGATCATCATGTGCGTCCTGTCGGGTATCGCCAGCCCGGCCTGCACCGACCTGTTTCTTGCCTTCTTCAACGAGCGCGAAGGCTTCTCCGAGAACCACCTGTACCTGTACAAAAACCTGCTCGACATGGTGGGCAAAACCAAGTCGCCGCAGTTGGTCGCGCCCATCATGGACCTGCTGCGCTTTGAGGGGCACATCATCGGCGGTGACGCAGCCTTCATGAAGAAGATCTTCAAGGCCATCGGCCAACTGGGCAGCAAGGCCGACGCCGCGGTTCTTGCCAGCCGATTCGACGCCGCCGCCGATGAGCGGCCTGACGTGGTGCAAGCGTACGAAGCAACGCTTGAGCGCTTGGGGCGGAAAAA
>JAZKEE010000227.1:0-6563 GCA_040387235.1 Pseudomonadota bacterium | reverse complement strand
GCACGTCCAAGCCTGCGCAGGCAGGCTTGGAGCCGCGGCCCTCAGCCCCTCTCTCATATTGCTTCGCAATCTGGGAGGGGGACGCCCCCAGCGCATGCGCTGGATACGCCGCCTTCGCGGCGGGGCGGCCCTTGCGCGGGGGCACTGGCCTGGGACGCGCCAGTTTCGTGCGTCGCGGGTGGCGCACAGCGCCATGAATAACTGAGCAGAAATAAAAAAAGCGGCGAGCCCGAGGGCTGCGCCACCTTGTCATGCATCAGGGGGAGTTTGGCGCTCAGTGCGCTCCGCCCGCGTCGGCTGGTGCTGCACCGCCCTGCGATGGCCGCTTGGTCAGCCAGATCAGCCCGATCAGCAGCACGAACAGGCCGGCCGATCCGAGGAAGATGTCGTCTGCTGCGCGGGTGAAGGCCTGCTGGTCGATCAGCCGATTCACCTGCGCCAGTGCCTGCAACTGCGTCATTCCCGACGCCATCAGGTTGTCCAGCGTGGCGCCGAATACGCCCTGGCCCTGGATCAGGCCCTCGGTCAGGTGCGCATGGTGCATGGCGGCACGGCTCTCCCACAGCGTGGTGGCAATCGACGTCCCCATGGCCCCGGCGGTGATGCGCACGAAGTTGCTCAGGCCGGCAGCAGCCGGAATGCGCTCGGGCGGCAGGCCCGACAGCGTCAGCGTGGTCAGCGGGATGAAGAAAAACGCCATGGCCGCGCCCTGCAGCAGGGTGGGGATCAGGATGTGCACGAAGTCGGTCTGCACCGTGAACTGCGAGCGCATCCACAGCACGATGCCGAAGACGATGAACGCACCCGTCGCCATGCGCCGCGGGTCCCACTGGCCCACCTTCTTGCCCACCAGAGGCGTGAGCAGGATGGCGAAGATGCCCACCGGCGCCAGTGCCATGCCGGCCGAGGTGGCGGTGTAGCCCATCCACTGCTGCAGCCACAGCGGCAGCAGCACCACGTTGCCGAAGAACAGCGCATAGGCCACCGACAGCGCCAGCGCTCCGAAGGTGAAGTTGCGGCCCTTGAAGAGCTTGAGGTCCACCACCGGGTGCTTGTCGGTGAGCTCCCAGACCAGGAACACGGCGAACGCCACCACGGCCACCACCGCCATCACGATGATCTCGTTGGAGGCGAACCAGTCGAGCTCCTTGCCCTTGTCGAGCATGAGCTGCAGCGCACCCACCCACAGCACCAGGAGGGACAGGCCCACGGTGTCGATCGGCAGCTTGCGGATGGGTGTCTCGCGCTTGCGGTAGATGCCCCAGGTCAGCAGGCCGGCGAGCAGCCCCACCGGCACGTTGATGTAGAAGATCCACGGCCAGGAGATGTTGTCCGTGATCCACCCGCCCAAGAGCGGCCCCACCACGGGCGCGACCAGCGTGGTCACGCCCCACAGGGCGAGCGCAGTGCCCGCCAGCGCACGCGGGTAGCTGGCCAGCAGCAGCGTCTGCGACAGCGGGATCATCGGCCCGGCCACCAGGCCCTGCAGCACGCGGAAGAAGACCAGCATCTCCAGCGACGAGGCGAAGCCGCACAGCCAGGAGGTCAGCACGAAGAGCAGCACGCTCATCGTGAACAGCCGCACCGCGCCGAAGCGCTGCGTGAGCCAGCCCGTGAGCGGCACCGAGATGGCATTGGCCACGCCGAAGCTGGTGATGACCCAGGTGCCCTGGCCCGGGCTCACGCCCAGGTCGCCGGCGATGGCGGGGATGGAGACGTTGGCAATGGACGAATCCAGCACGTTCATGAACGTGGCCAGCGACAGCGACAGCGTGCCCAGCAGCAGGGCCGTGCCCTGCAGCGGTGGATAGGCCGCAGGCGGCCCGGGCGGGGCGGCTGGCGGCGTCGTCACAGCAGGCGGCGCCGAAGCGCCGGTCTGGTCTGCGGTAGGGTTGGCGGCAGTCATGGAAAAGACCCCGGCTTACTGCACCACAGGAGCACGCACGGGTGCGGATGCGTGGTTCTGAGCCTGCACGGCGCTGCTGCCCTGTGCGGAGGGCACCCTGGGCGAAGCCGCGGCCACGGCCTTGCGGCCCAGGTTGGCGGCGATGATGTTCGCCACCTCGTCGTCGGCAGCCTTGAACTGCTCGTCGAATACCGCCGTGGAGGCCACCGGCGTGTTGCGCTGGACGTCCGACAGGGTCTTGCCGCTCTGGTCGGCGGTGTCCACCTTCACGTCCATCGACAGGCCCACGCGCAGTGCGTGTTCGCTGACTTCCTTGGCATCCAGCGCAATGCGCACGGGCACGCGCTGCACCACCTTGATCCAGTTGCCCGTGGCGTTCTGCGCGGGCAGCAGGGCAAACGCGGCGCCGGTGCCGGCACCCAGGCCGGTGACCTTGCCGTGGTAGACCACCTTGGTGCCGTACACGTCGGCCACCAGCTCGGCGGGCTGGCCGATGCGCAGGTTCTGCAGCTGGCTTTCCTTGAAGTTGGCGTCCACCCACAGGTCGTTCAGCGCCACCAGCGTCATCAGCGGGGCGCCGGCCTGCACGCGCTGGCCCACCTGCACGCCGCGCTTGGCGACGTGGCCGTCCAGCGGTGCCACCAGCTGAGCGCGCTGCACGGCCAGGTAGGCCTCGCGCACGCGGGCGGAGGCGCGCTGCACGTTGGGGTGCTGCTCGATCGAGGTGCCTTCGGTCTGCGTCTGGCTCGCGGCCAGTTGCTCCTGCGCGGCCACCACGGCGGCCTGGGCCGCAGCCACGGTGCTCTTGGCGGCGGTGACCTGGGCGTTGGCGTGCTGGAACTCTTCCTTGCCTACGGCGCCGCTGGCCATCAGCGGGGCGCGGCGGTTCACGTCGTCCTGCAGGCGCGCGGCATCGGCCTGGGCACGGGCCAGGTCGGCGCTGCGCAGGCTGACCTGGGCCTTCAGGGTGGAGTTGTTGGCGAACAGCGTGCGCACTTCGCGCACCGTCTGCGCCAGTTGGGCCTCGGCCTGTTCCAGCGCCACGCGGGCGTCGGCCGGGTCGAGCTTGACCAGCAACTGGCCGGCCTTCACGTAGTCGGTGTCGTCCGCACCGATGGAGACGACGGTGCCGCCGATCTGCGGCGTGATCTGCACCACGTTGCCCGCCACATAGGCGTTGTCGGTGGTTTCCATGTGGCGGCCATTGGCCCAGTGCCATGCGCCCCAGCCGATGGCGGCAAGGGCCACGGCGGCGGCGATCAGGGTCAGGCCGCGGCGGCGCGCGGGGTTGGTGGCTTCTTTGTTGGAGGCAAGGGGTTCGCTCATGGCAAGGGTCCTTCGGGAATGTGCTTGTTGTGTGGTTTTATGTAGGTATCGGGGTCAGCGCGCTGCGGTCTGCAGCGTGGCGGTGTCATCCGCCCAGCCGCCGCCCAGGGCCTTCATCAGCTGCAGGCGGGTGTCGAGCTGGCGTGCGCGCAGGTCCACGGCCAGGCGGCGCTGGGCCAGCACCTGGCTTTCGGTGGAGAGCACCACCAGGTAGTTGCCCAGGCCGGCGCGGTAGCGCTCCTGCGCAAAGCGGTAGGCCTTTTCGGCGCTGGCGGCGGCATCGTCCTGCAGCGCCTGCTGGCGCGTGAGCGATTGCACCGAGGCCATGGCGTCACCGGCTTCCTTGACCGCGTCGAGCACCATGCCGTTGTACTGGGCGATGGCGGCATCGAGCTCGGCCTGGCGCCCGCCCAGCTGGGCGCGCAATCGGCCACCGTCGAAGATCGGCAGGCGCAGCGCGGGCGTCACGCCCATCTGGCGCGAGCCGGCGTTGAACAGGTTGTCCAGGCCGAGCGAGTTCAGGCCGATGAAGGCGGCGATGTTGATGTTGGGGTAGAACTCGGTGCGCGCAACCTTCACGCCCTGGGTCGCGGCCTCCACGCGCCAGCGTGCGGCCACCACGTCGGGGCGGCGGCCCAGCAGGTCGGCACCCAGCGCATCGGGTACGGCGGTGGGCTGCAGTGCCGCCAGCCGGGGGGTGAGGGTGGCCAGCGCATCGGGTGCCTGGCCGCTGAGCACAGCGACCTGGCGGCGCGCCAGGGTGATCTGCTCGTCCAGCGCCTCGATCTGGGTGCGCGCATCGGGCACGGCGGCCTGGGCCTGGGTCAGTTCGACCTGGCTATCGAGCCCCGCAGCCACGCGGTCGTTGGTCAGGCGGCGCTGCTCTTCGCGCTGCTCCAGCGCCCGCACGGCCACCTCGCGCTGCGAGACCAGGCGCGCCAGGGCCACGTAGCTGCGGCCCACCTGGGCGGCCAGGGTATTGGCGGCGGCAGCGGCATCGGCCTGCGCGGCGCGGGCCTGGCCCAGGGCCGCCTGCAGCTCGGCGGCATGCTGGCCGAAGAAATCGAGCGACCAGCTGAAGCTGGCCTGCACCGTGCCGCTGTTGTAGGTGTTTCCGGCCACGGGGGCGGGCACCAGGCCGTGGGCGGTGTAGCGCTGGCGCGTGGCGTCCACGCCCAGGTTCACCTGCGGGCCATTGGCGGCTTCGCGCACCTGGCTCAGGGCCACGGCCTGCTCCAGGCGGGCGCGGCTGACGGCCAGACTGGGGCTGCCCTGCAGGGCCTTGTCGATCAGTGCGTTGAGTTCTGTGTCGCCCAGGGTGGTCCACCACTGCGACGGGGCGGCCGACTCGGTGGCCGATGCATCCAGGCCCAGCGCGGCCGGCGTGGTCTGGGCCAGTGGCGTGTGCGGGGCGCCGGGGCTGGCGCAGCCGACCAGAAACAGGGCCGCAGCCAGCGCGACGGCTGACACGGCGAAATGGGCCGCCACGGCGGCACGGGTGGACAAGGGGGTGGTGGATGAGGACATATCTGCTATCTCTGAAGGGATCTGGGGCGCAGGGCAGGGTGGCCGGGTCAGGCGGCCGGCGGCTCCTGCTGCTGCTGTTGTTGTTCCTGGCGCACGGCGTCGCCGTTGGCCAGCATGCGGCGCAGCATGCTGAGCAGCAGCTGCCATTCGTCGCGGGTGAAGCCGCGCAGGTGCTTGTTGAGGACTTCGGCCAGCACGGGGGGGACTTTGGCGGCGACGGCCTCGCCTTCGGGCGTGAGCACCACGTGCACCACGCGCCGGTCGGTGGTCGAGCGTTCGCGCAGCACCAGGCCCTTGGCTTCCAGGCGGTCCAGCGTGCGCGTCATGGAGGCCGCATCCGTCTCCAGCTCGCGTGCCATCACGGCCACCGTGGCAGCGGCCTGGCCCGTCATGGCCTGGCATTTGGAAATCTTGAACAGCGGCAGCCACTGCGCGAAGGTGAGGTCGTGGGTGGACAGCTGTGCGTCTGCCTGCGTGCGGATGGACGACATCACCTTGCGCATCAGGTAGCCCACGCTTTCCTCGGCAGGGCTGTGGCCGTTGCCGTAGAAGGACACGTCGGACGAAGAGGGAGGGGATGTCGATGTCATGGCCGGAAATTTAATTGACTAGACAATTATTGTCTTCGCAATCAATTAATTCCCGAGTCGTTGTCAGGGGATTAGCGGCCGCCCGCCGGTGCCCTGCGCCGGTGGGGGGCGGGCCGATATAGTCGGACGACCGCCGCTGTCCTTTTCCCGTGTTCCGCACGCTTTTCCATGACCACCACCGCCTCGTTTGCTGCTGCCGATGTCCCTCTCTTGCGCATTGCCGTCATGGGGGCCGGCGCCGTGGGTTGCTATTACGGCGCGCTGCTCGCGCGGGCTGGCCATGCGGTCAGCCTGATCGGCCGGCAGGCCCATGTGCAGGCGGTGCAGCAGCATGGCCTGCGCCTGCAGACGGCTGTGCTCGACGTGCAGGTGCCCATGCAGGCCAGCACCGAGGCCAGCGCCGTGCAGGGTGCCGATGTGGTGCTGTTCTGCGTGAAGTCCACGGATTCGGAGGCCGCCGCGCGCGCGATCCAGCCTTATCTGGCGCCTGGGGCGCTGGTGCTCACCCTGCAGAACGGCGTGGACAACGACGAGCGCGTGCGCGCCGTGCTGGACCGCCGCACGTCCGTGGCAGCCGCCGTGGTCTATGTGGCCACCGCCATGGCCGGGCCCGGCCATGTGCGCCACCATGGTCGGGGCGAGCTGGTGATCGCGCCGTCGCTGCGCAGCGAGGCGGTGGCCGCGCAGTTCGCCGCCGCGGGCATTCCCACGCAGATTTCGGACAACGTGCGCGGGGCGCTCTGGGCCAAGCTGGTGCTCAACTGTGCCTACAACGCCTTGTCGGCCCTGTCGCAGCAGCCCTATGGCCCGCTGGTGCAGGTGCCAGGCGTGGCGGACGTGATCGCCGACACCGTGGCCGAATGCCTGGCCGTGGCGCGGGCCGATGGCGTCACCATCCCTGGCGATGTCGATGCGGCCGTGCAAGGCATCCCTGCCACCATGCCGGGCCAGCATTCCTCCACCGCGCAGGATCTGGCGCGGGGCAAGCCTACCGAGATCGATCACCTCAACGGCTACGTGGTGCAGCGTGGCGCGGCGTTGGGTGTGCCTACGCCGCTCAACCGCGCGCTGCAGGTGCTGGTGAAGTTGGCGGAGGGGCGGCGGGGTTCTGGGGGGTGATGGTTCTTTGGTCCTGTTTGGGCTGCATGCTTTTTTTGAAGGGCGGGAGCCGGGATGTGCGCCCGGCGGCGCAGTAACTTTCTTTTGCGTCGCCA
>JAZKEE010000226.1:41905-43079 GCA_040387235.1 Pseudomonadota bacterium | reverse complement strand
GCGGCCGTTGAACAGGCGGTCGAAATACGCCAGGATCTCGGGGCCGAGGAAATCCTCGAACGATTCCACCCCATGGTCGAACGAGGCGAACACCACGCCGCCTCGCGTGGCCACCTTGAGCTTGTTGAGCCCGTGGTCGGCGGGGTTGAAGTCGGCCGGCATGCCTCCGTGGACCTTGCCGTCCTGCTTCACCCCTCGGCGGAACGGCACGCCCTGCAGCTCGCCCTTGAGGTTGTAGTTCCACTGGTGGTAGGGGCAGACCAGCTCCTTGCGGTTGCCCGAGCGCTCGCGGCAGAACTGCATGCCGCGGTGTGCGCAGACGTTCTCGATCACGTTGATGACGCCCTCGGCATCGCGCACCATGACCACCGAGCGCTCGCCGATCGCCGTGCGCTTGAAGTCGCCCGCGTTCAGGATCTCGGCCTCCAGCCCCACGTAGCACCAGTGCTTGCGGTAGAAGAAGCGTTCGAGCTCCTTGCGGTGCAGCTCCTCGTCGGTATAGACCTTGAAGGGCACGCGGCTCGTGCCCGGGCCCTCCCACCGGGCCTGCGCCGGGAAGATGGTGTGGGGTTCGCTGCTCATGTCTGTCTCCTTGGTTCTTGTCGGGGTCGATGCCGTGGCATCACAGGCGCTCCTCGCGCCACAGCCCCAGGGCCTTCTGCACCGGGCGGTCCGAGTACGAAAAGAGGATGCTGTCGGTGCGCGCGCGCAGCGTGAGCGTCTGCCAGGAGGGCACGACGAACACGTCGCGTTCCTCGAAGCCCAAGGTCTGGCCAGCGACTTCGGCCTCGCCTGCACCCTCCAGGCACACGTACACCGTGCCGTCGGTGCAGCGGTAGGGCCGGGTGGAAAAGCCCGCGGGCAGGCGCTGGGCGAAGGTGCCCATGGTGGGCATGGGCGATGCCCCGGTGGCGGGGTTCACGAAGCGCTGTTTGAAGCCCAGGTGCGCGTCGGGTGGGCCCTGGGCAATGGCGAGCAGCGCCGCACGCGTCTGCGCGTAGGGATAGATGAACAGGCGCGTTGGCTCGCCCGTGCGCTGCTCCTCATCGATGGGCAGCATATTGGCACCGTAGCGCGCCAGGGCGTCGCCCTCGGGCCGCGCCACGCCCTGCGAAGGCGCGGCAGACTTTTCGGAAAAACCCGCGTCCAGAAAGCGCACCAGCGGAATATCGAG
>JAZKEE010000226.1:0-41805 GCA_040387235.1 Pseudomonadota bacterium | reverse complement strand
GGCGGCACCAGCGCGCCCAGCACCTCCCACAGCGGGGTCATGCTGTCGTTGCCGATGCGCTCGTAATAGGCCTTGCGCGCGGCCAGGGTTTCGGCGCTGTGGTGGGCGGGGTGGTTCATTGCTTCAGTTCTCCGTGGCGGTTCAGGTGCCGCTGGCATGGAAGGCGTCTGCCTGGATATGGCTGGGCAGGATGCCCATGCGGCGCACCAGCAGCGACGTGGCCTCCACCATCGGCGGCGCGCCACACAGGTAGGCGCGAAACCCGACCAGGCCTTGCCAGTCCTGCGCGATGGCATCGGTGACCAGGCCCGTGCGGCAACCCGCCACCCGGCCCGAGGCGAGCACGGTGTGCACGCTGAGGGCCGGGTGCTCGCGCTGCAGCGCGGTCAGCCATTGCAGACCATAGACGTCGCGCTCGGAGCGCACGCCGAAGTACAGGTGCACCGGGTTGTGCATGCCGGCGGCCAGTGCACCACGCACGATGGACAGGATGGGCGCCAGGCCCGTGCCACCGGCTACGCAGAGCATGGGGCCGGTGTGCTGGCGCCGCAGGTAGGCCGAGCCCAGCGGTCCGCTCACGCGCACCGCGTCGCCCACCTTCAATTCCTGCGCGATGTAGGCAGTGACCCGCCCCTCCGGTACCAGCCGCACGTGAAACTCCAGTTCGCCATCACTGGCCAGGCCCGCCATCGAATAGGGGCGTGCATGCGCGGGCGTGAACTGCAGCTGCGCGTACTGCCCGGGCGAAAAGTCGAGCGGCCTGGCCGGCTGCAGCAGCAGGCGCTTGATGTCGTGGGTCGCATCCTCGATGGCGACGACGCTGGCCTTGAGGGTGCGCGCGGTGTGCACCACCACCTCATCGGGCTCGGCGATCTCCACCGTGCAGGGCTCGGTCACGAAGGTCTGGCAGGCCAGCACGTAGTCTTCGTTTCCCGCTGCCATCGGTCGCAGCGCATCGCGGCCCGATTCAAGTACATCGCCTTGCACCACCTTGCAGCGGCAGGTGCCGCAGCGCCCGGCCATGCAGCTGTAGGACACGGGCACGTCGTTGGCGCGCAGCGCGTCGAGCAGGTTCACGCCCGCAGCAACGTGCAGGGTGCGCCGCAGCGGGCGGACGTGGATTTCCATCGTGCGTTGTCTCTCTTCTATTTTTCTGAATCGCAGCGCTCCCCTGCGAGAGCCATGGCGGCGATGATCCGGTCCACCTGAAAATCAGTCAACGCGATGGGATCAATGTTAAATATCATTGAAATCAATATTCATCGGGGTAGGCCATGGAACTCAAGGACATCGACCTGAACCTGCTGGTGGTCTTCAACCAGCTGCTCACCGAGCGCAAGGTCTCCAAGGTGGCCGAGAACCTCGGCCTGGGCCAGCCCGCCGTGAGCAATGCGCTCGCGCGCCTGCGCAAGCAGTTCGACGACCCGCTGTTCCTGCGCACCGCCAAAGGCATGCAGCCCACGCCGTTCGCCGAGCAGTTGGCCGAATCGGTGGGCTATGCGCTGGGCATGATCCACGGCGCGGTGAATGCGCGCAATGCGTTCGATCCCGCCAGCAGCCAACGCAGCTTCACAGTGGGCATGACCGACATCGGGGAGATCTACTTCCTGCCGCAACTCATGCAGCGCATTGGCGAGCTGGCGCCGGGCGTGGCCATCAGCACGGTGCGCAACACTGCGGTCAACCTGCGGGACGCGATGGAGGCCGGTCAGGTGGACCTGGCCGTCGGCCTGCTGCCGCAGCTCAAGGCCGGCTTCTTCCAGCGCCGGCTGTTCGAGCAGGACTACGTGGTGCTGCTGCGCCAGGGGCATCGGCTGGCGCAGCGCAGGCAGTTGCGCGCGGCGGACTTCTTCGCGGCCGAGCATGTGGCCGTGGTCTCGGCCGGCACTGGCCACGGACAGGTGGACGAGATCCTGGACAAGCATTCCCCCGAGCGGCGCGTGAAGCTCAAGGTGCCGCACTTCGTGGCCATCGGCCACATCCTGCAGTCCACCGACCTGATCGCCACCGTGCCCGAGCGACTGGCCGGGCGCATGGTGGAGCCCTTCGGACTGGTGGCGCGCCCGCACCCGGTCAAGCTGCCGCGCATCGCCATCAACCTCTTCTGGCACGCCAAGTACCACAAGGATCCGGCCAGCCAGTGGCTGCGCACGCTGGTCTTCGACCTGCACTCGGACTATGCAGGACAGTCGCCCGGCTGAATTCCGTCACTCGCAACGCTGAGGGTCGCCCGCATCGCATGAAACTGGCGCGGCCAAGGCCAGTGCCCCCGTGCAAGGGCCGCCCCGCCGCACTGGGGGCGTCCCCCTCCCGACTCGCGCAGCGAGTCGAGAGAGGGGTGAAGGCGCGAAGCGACTCAGGGGGTGTCGTCGATACGGTTGCCCCAGGTGCCCACGTTGGCGGATCTGAGTAGCGGCGATGCCTGGCCCGCCATGGCCAGCTCGTCCGCCGCCGCCATGAGCTCGGGGCCGAAGCGGGCCATGCTCTTGGCCGTGAGCCGGGCCGAGGGGCCTGCGATGACCAGCACGCCCGTGGTGGGCTCGCCTTTGCGGCGCACCGGCGCGGCCATGGAGCTCATGCCGGGCGCATAGCCGTCCTGGATCAGGCTGTAGCCGCGCCTGGCATGCGCGCGCAAGGCGGTCTGCAGCGCCTTGAGCGAGGTGGGCGCGTTGGGGCCGAACTGGCGCGGGCTGCCCAGCCCCTGCCTGGAGACGCGCGCGGCGGCCTCGTCCTCGGGCAGGGTCATGAGCCAGGCATGGCCCGCGGCGCTGCACGACAGGCGCAGGTTGATGCCCATGTCCGGGTCGTACAGCAGGCCCGACCTGGCGCCCTGGGCCTTGGCCACCAGGGTCAGCCGCTCGTCGTCGACGATGGCCAGGCGCACCAGTTCCTCGGTGGTGCGCGCGAGCCGGTCGATCACGGGCTGGGCGATGTCCACCACGCCCGAGCGGCTCAGGAAGCTCAGGCCCATCGACGCCATCTTGGTGGTGAGCGCGTAGTCGCCCTTGTGCAGCGTCTGGCGCACGTAGCCATAGCCGATGAGCTCGTGCAGCGTGCGGTGGCAGCCGCTGCGCAGCATGTTCAGGTCGGTGGAGATGCGCGCCAGCGCCACGCCATCGGGGTGCGCGACCAGGTACTCCAGGATGGCCAGGGATTTTTCGAGCGCTCCGCTCATGGGGACTCCTTCGGGTGGGATGGCCGTGATCATACGCAGGCTTTCAGAATTTGAATGAGTTGTAAATGTTGAATGGTGTTCAGAAAATGCGAATACCATTCGCCGTCGTGCTGCGAAGCACGCACCGCTGAAGGCGTGCCGCAGCGATCACCTCCCAAGAAAAGAAAGGAAGAGACAAGCATGACCACATCCACCTTGCGCCGCGCGGCCATGGCCACCATCGGCGCCCTGTCCCTCGCCTGCGCCGCGCCCTCGGTGCTGGCCCAGGACATCAAGGAGCGCAACCTCAAGTTCGCCTTCAGCCTGGCCAAGGACCATCCCCTCGGGCAGGGCGCGCAGAAGTTCGCCGACCTGGTCGGGCAAAAGAGCGGCGGCAAGATCAAGGTGACGCTGTTCGCCAATGCCGTGCTCGGCAGCGACACGCAGAACCTGTCGGCCGTGCGCGGCGGCACGCTCGATTTCGCGTCCATGGCCACGGGTCTGCTGGCCGGCATCGACAAGCAGTTCATGGTGTTCGACTTTCCTTTCCTGTTCGACAGCCCGCAGGAGGCCTATGGCCTGGCCGACGGCCCGGTGGGCACGAAGCTGCAGGCGGGCCTGGCAGCGCACGGCATCGTCGGCCTGGGCATCTGGGACCTGGGCTTTCGCAACATGACCAACAGCAAGCGCCCCATCGCGCGGCATGAGGACCTGCAGGGCCTCAAGCTGCGCGTGATCGCCTCGCCGATCTACCTGGACATGTTCAACACGCTGGGCGCCAACCCGGTGCCCATGACCTTCGGCGAGGTCTACGGCGCGCTGGAGTCCAGGGCCATCGACGGCCAGGACAACCCGGTGGGCGTGATCGAATCGGCCAAGTTCGCCGAGGTGCAGAAATACCTCTCGCTCACGCGCCATGTCTACACCGGCATGCCGGTGCTCATGAGCAAGAAGACCTGGGACGGCATGTCCGAAGCCGAGCGCAAGCTCATCACCGACGCCGCCAATGAAGCAAAGCAGGAAGAGCGCCGCATCGCCCAGGCCAAGGAGGCTGAGTCGATCACCAACCTGCGCAAGACCATGCAGGTCAACGACGTGGCCCCGGCAGAGCTTGCCCGCCTGCGCCAGAAGGTGCAGCCCGTGGTCGACAAGTTCGCCAAGGAAGTCGGCGAGCCGCTGATGACCCAGGTCAACGCCGAGCTTGCGCGCCTGCGCGGCGGCAGCAAGTGAGGGGCGGCCATGGCCTTGCTGGGACAGGCTGCCCTTGCCATGTGGTGGGACATCGCGCCCGCCCACCGCGCCGAGTTCGAGGACTGGCATACGCACGAGCATTTCCCCGAGCGCATGGGCATTCCAGGCTTTCACCGCGGCGCGCGCTGGTCGGCGGTGGATGGGGGTGACGGCATTTTCGTGCTGTACGAACTGTCGGCGTACGGGACCCTGGTCTCCGATGCCTACCTGGCCCGCCTGAACGCGCCCTCGCCCTGGTCCACGCAGATGATGCCGCACCACCGCCACATGGTGCGCAGCCAGTGCCGCGTGCTGGAAAGCCGGGGAGGGGCGCTGTCCCGGCATGCGCTCACGGTGCGCTTGTCTCCAGCCGATGGCGCCGCGGAACGACTGCGTGTCCACCTGGGTGCACTGGCGGGTTCGCTGTCATCGCGCCCAGGCACCACGGCGGGCCACCTGCTGCAGAACCAGACCCCCAAGATTGCCGCCACCACCGAGCAGCAGATCCGCGGCGGGCCGGACCCAGCGGCCGACTGGGTCTTCATCGCCTGCGGGTACGACCGCTCGGCGCTGGAGGGGGTGGCAGGCACCGAACTGTCGGATGCCGCGCTGGTGGCGGCCGGCGCGCAGGCCGGCGCGTTGCGGGGCCTCTACGGGCTGTCGCACTCCAATACGGCGCAGGACCTGGTTTAGCCCCGCCGCGCGCCGCTGTCAAACGATGCGCAGCTTCAGATTGGGGAAGCGGTCGATGTGGATCTCGATCTCGTCGCCCTTGACCACCGGGCCCACGTTCTCGGGCGTGCCCGAGTAGATGATGTCGCCGGGCCTGAGCTCGAAGGCGCGCGACAGGCGGCTGATCTGCTCGGCCACCGACCAGATCATGTGCTGCAGCGTGGCGCTCTGCTTGGTGGTGCCGTTGACCTTGAGCCAGATGTCGCCATCCTTGATGTGGCCCACTTGGCTCACGGGGTACAGCGGCCCCACGGGGGCGGACTGGTCGAACGCCTTGCCGATCTCCCAGGGCTTCTTCTGGTCACCCATTTCGCGCTGCAGGTCGCGGCGCGTCATGTCCAGGCCGAGCGAATAGCCGAACACGTGGTCGAGCGCGCTGTCCACCGGAATGTCCTTGCCGCCCTTGGCCAGCGCCACCACGAGTTCCACCTCGTAGTGGTAGTTCCTGGTCAGCGTGGGGTAGGCATGGTCGGCCACCACGCCGGGCTTCACGAACTGGATCGCGTCGGCCGGCTTCTGGAAGAAGAAGGGCGGCTCGCGCGTGGGGTCCGAGCCCATCTCGCGCGCATGCGCGGCGTAGTTGCGGCCGATGCAGTACACGCGGCGCACGGGGAACACCTGGTCGCTGCCCACGATGGGAATCGTCGTCTGCGGCAGGTCGAAGGGGGTGGAGGCTGCTTTGCTGGCGCCTGCGGGCAGGGCGCAGCCGGCAACGGCGCCGGTGGCAAGAAGGGCAGAGTGCGTCAAGATGTTGCGTCGGGGTTGGTCCATGGTGCTTTGTCTCCTTCGGTTGTTGTGCTGGTGCGCCAGTGATTGTTGGAGCGCCTGGCCCGCGCAACTTGTACGCATCTACGGCCAAACCGGACCAGGGCCTGTTAACACCCCTTTCGAGGATCGCGTTGCCCGGCCTGGGGCTGGATGCACTGCGCGCGTGCGCAGCCAGGTGTGCACCTTGCAAGCGCGGGCAATGCCGCAGACGGCCCCCGCGCCGGGCAACCCAAAGGGAAGGCCTCAGCCGGCGCGCCACTCGTCGTTGTGCTCCTTGCGTGTGCGAGGGCACACGCGGCGTCGCACGCCTGGATTGGCCCGCCGGCAAGGGCCTTCGCGACCGTGACATTGGTGTTGGCAGGCCCTAGGCCCCCACTGCACCAGCCGCTACCATGTGCACATGCCCTCCCCGTCCCGACCGAACGCCCATGCCCGTCTTTACGGCATGCAGGAGCGTGCCGAGCACCTGGATTTCGACATCCGTTTCCAGGGCGCGCGCGACGTGCTCAGCCGGCCGCACCGGCACGAGTACTTCCAGATCCAGGTGAGCATCGAGGGCGGCGACCGCCAGGTGGTGGGCACGGCCACGCGGCCGTTCACCGCCGGGCACCTGAGCTTCGTGCTGCCCTACCGCATGCACGTGGTTCCGCATCCCGTGGGGGCGCGCTACGCCATCATCAACTTCGACCAGCGCTTTCTCTGGCCCGAACTCGACGTCCAGGCCCTGGACCTGGAGGACGTGGGCATGGCGCAGCACCCGGAGCTGGCCCCCTTCCTGTTCCAGGAGTACCTGGATTTCGCGTTCGTCCCGGCCGACTTCACACAGATCCGCCAGTGGCTCGATGCCCTGGTGCTGCACAACCAGCCGCGGGGCCTGGGCTCCTCGGCAAGCCTGCGGGGCATTTTGCTGCAGTTGCTGGGCCTGACCTGCGCCCGCTTCGCCGATGCACTGCACGCGCAGGCGGCGCGCCACAGCCGGCGCGGCGGCGTGCAGCACGACGCGCTGCAGCGCGCGCTGCGCCACCTGCGCGAGCATTCGCACGAGGACCTTTCCCTCCCGGACACCGCCACGGCCGTGGCGCTGTCACCCAACTACCTGGCGCACCTGCTCAAGAAGCAGACCGGGCGCACCTTCACCGAACTGCTCACCGAGCGGCGCCTGGAGCATGCGCGCGAGCTGCTGACCGGCTCCGACATCCTGATCCGCGAGATCGCCTACCAGAGCGGCTTCCATGACGAAGCCTATTTCAGCCGGCGGTTCCGGCAGTCGACAGGGCTCACGCCGCGCCAGTTCCGCCAGCAGGCGGTGCTCACGGCCGCGGGGTGATGCCGCCTGGCTCAGGGCTTGCTGGCATCGAAGTGCTTGCGCAGGCCCTGCCAGCAGCGGTAGTAGTCGTCCTGCAGTTGCGCCGACTGCAGCGCCTGCGCGGTAGGGCGCTGCACGCAGCGCGTCTCGAACATGAAGGCCATGGTGTCCTTGATGGCGTGCGGCGCCGACAGGTCGGCGTGGCTGGCTTTCTCGAAGGTTTCGGCGTCGGGGCCGTGGCCCGTCATGCTGTTGTGCAGGCTGGCGCCGCCGGGCACGAAGCCCTCGGCCTTGGCGTCGTAGACGCCATGCACCAGGCCCATGAACTCGCTGGCGATGTTGCGGTGGAACCAGGGCGGACGGAAGGTGTCCTGCATCACCAGCGTGCGCGGCGGGAAGACCACGAAGTCGATGTTGCTCACGCCCGGCGTGTCCGATGCGCTGTGCAGCACCAGGAAGATCGACGGGTCCGGGTGGTCGTAGCTGATCGAGCCGATGGCGTTGAAGCGCCGGAGGTCGTACTTGTACGGCGCGTAGTTGCCGTGCCAGGCCACCACGTCGATGGGCGAGTGTTCCATCTTTGCCGACCACAGGTGGCCCATGAACTTGGCCACGAGCTCGTGCGGTGCGTCGATGTCCTCGTAGGCCGCGTGGGGCGTGAGGAAGTCGCGCGGGTTGGCCAGGCCGTTGGAGCCGATGGGGCCCAGGTCCGGCAGGCGGAAGTTGGCGCCGTAGTTCTCGCAGATGTAGCCGCGCGCCTCGCCGTCCGGCAGTTCCACGCGAAAGCGCACGCCGCGCGGAATCACCACGATCTCCTGCGGCTCGGCGTCGATCACGCCCAGCTCGGTCACGAAGCGCTGGCGGCCTTGCTGCGGCACGATGAGCATTTCGCCGTCGGCGTTGTAGAACACGCGCCGCTCCATGGAGCGGTTGGCCGCGTACAGGTGCATGGCCGCACCGCTCTGGGCATGCGGGTCGCCGTTGCCGGCCATGGTGACGATGCCCTGCACGAAGTCGGTGGGCTCAGTGGGCATGGGCAGCGGGCTCCAGCGCAGCTGGTTGGGGGGCGTGGGCACCGCATCGAACGCGCTCACGATGCGGCCGCCATCGATGCGCTCGAACGGGGTGTGCATGGCCGACGGCCGGATGCGGTACAGCCAGGTGCGGCGGTTGTCCGCACGCAGCGCGGTGAAGGCCGTGCCGCTCAACTGCTCTGCGTACAGGCCGTAGGGGCAGCGCTGCGGCGAGTTGCGGCCTACGGGCAGGGCGCCTGCTAGCGCCTCGGTGGCGAATTCATTTCCAAAGCCGGACTGGTAGGGGGTGCTCATGGTGCGTGGAGTGCAGGGTGGGGCCGCGCCGTCCCCGGTGGAGGCGCCTCGCAGGCCATTGTGGCGCGTGTCGCGCGCAGGTTTCCTGCGTGCCCGGCATACCGGCCCCGGCGGCCGGGTCAATGCCCGTCCAAGGCCTGCGGGTACAGGCCGTGCACGCGGGCGAACAGGCGCACCAGGCCCAGCAGGGCGTCGATGTTCGGCGAGGGCTCGGCCACCCGGCGGCCGATCTCCTGCACTGGGGCCACGATGGCATCGATCTCCAGCGCACGGCCGGCCTCTGCGTCCTGCAGCATCGAGGTCTTGAAGGCGCCGAGCTTGCGCGTGAGGGCGTGGCGCTCTTCGGTGCTTTGCGCAATCGGGCAGCCGATGCGCGCGCCGATGCGGCCGGCCTCCTGCATGGCGGCCGAGCAGAAGCCGCGCACCAGGTCGTCGTCGAGCAGGCGGTCCACGGTGGCGCCGGTGAGGGCCGAGACCGGGTTCATGGTCATGTTGCCCCACAGCTTGTACCAGATGTCGTAGCGCACGTCAGCCGAGTGAGTGACGTCGAAGCCTGCGTGCGTGAGCAGATCTGCCAGGCGCTGCACGCGCGCTCCTGCCGCCGCCGGGCTCGCCGATGACCAGGCCCCGGCCCATCTTGTGCTGCACCAGCCCGGGCTCGGTTATGGAGGTGGCGGCATGCACCACGCAGCCCACCACATGGCGCAGGGGGATGGCGCTGGCGATGTGGCCACCCGGGTCCACGCTGGCCAGCGGCTCGCCGCCCCAGCCCGGCAGGCCCTGGCAGAACCACCACGGCACGCCATTCATGGCGGGCAGGACCAGGGTCTCGGGTCCGAGCAGCGGCGCAATGCCCTGTGCCACGCCTGCCAGCGCCGGCCCCTTGACGGCGATGACCACCAGGTCCTGCACGCCCAGGTCGGCGGGCCGGTCCGTGGCGTGCGCGGGTGCCTGCAACAGCCCGTCCGCGGTCTGCAGGCGCCAGCCGTGGTCCTTGAGCGCGGCCAGCGTGGCGCCGCGCGCCACGGCAGTCACCTGGGCACCGCCGGCCGCTGCCAGCCTGGTGCCGATGAACCCGCCGACGGCGCCCGCGCCGATGATGCAGACCTTCATGGATATTGCCCCTGGTAATGGATGAGGCGTGCGAGTCTGCCCGGCCATTGGGCGCCGCACAATCAATCAATCCTGAGGGATTGATTAGCACAGCTGAATAGTGGGCGCAGCCCTTCAGCCCTCGGCCAGGCGTTCCAGCATCAGGTCCAGGTTCTGCACCGCTGCTCCCGAGGCGCCCTTGCCCAGGTTGTCGAACACCGCGGCGAGCAGCACCTGCCCGTGCTGTGCGTTGGCAAACACGGAAAGGCGCAACTGGTTGCTGCCGTTCAAGGCCTCGGGATCCAGGTGCTCGGTGGATTCGGCCTCGGCCAGCCCCGTCACCTCCACATGGCGCTGGCCGGCATAGTGCTGCGCCAGGGCCTGGTGGATCTTCTCGGCGGTAGTGCCTGCGGGCAAGGTGCGCAGCTGCAAGGGGATGGTCAGCACGATGCCCTGGCGGAAGGACCCATAGGCCGGCAGGAAGAACGGGCGTGCCGACAGGCCGGCATAGCGCTCGATCTCCGGCGTGTGCTTGTGCGCCAGGCGCAGGCCATAGACCTGGAAGGCAGGAGCCTTGGCGCCCGGTGCCTCGTGCTCCTGCACGCGCGAGCGCCCACCGCCGGAGTAGCCCGACACGGCATGGATCGACAGGGCATGGTCCGCAGGAACCAGGCCGGCATGCACCAGCGGGCGCAGCAGGGCGATGGCGCCCGTGGGGTAGCAACCGGGGTTGGTCACGCGCTTTGCACTGGCGATGCGTTCGGACTGGCCGGCGTCCATCTCGGGAAAGCCGTAGACCCAGCCGGCATCGGTGCGGTGGGCGGAGCTGGCATCGATCACGCGCACGGCCGGGTTGGTGACCGAGGCGGCGGCTTCGCGCGCAGGGCCGTCGGGTAGGCAGAGCACGGCGATGTCACAGGCATTGATGGCCTCGGCGCGGCGCGCCGGGTCCTTGCGGTCCTGCCCGGGCAGGGTCAGCAAGGTGAGATCGGTGCGACCGTGCAGACGCTCATGGATCTGCAGGCCGGTGGTGCCCTGGTCGCCATCAATGAAGACTAGCGGTGTATTGCGGCTCATGCGGTGTTCTCCTGGTGGTGTGCCAAATGGGGGATGCGCAATCTTCAGCCTCTGCTTAGAATTTGAAAAGTTGAATTTCACAACCATCAGCATCAGGATTTCTGAACGACATGCGTGAACTGAACCTCGACCGATTGCGCACCCTCGTCACCATTGCAGACCTGGGATCGTTTGCCGAAGCTGCGCGCGTGCTACACCTGGCGGCGCCCACGGTGAGCCTGCACATGGCCGACCTGGAGGCTCAGGTAGGCGCGCCGCTGCTGCTGCGCAAGCGCGGCGAAGTGCGCGCCACGGGCGTGGGCGAGGCGCTGGTGGAGCGCGCCCGCCGCCTGCTGGCCGATGCGGACGAAACCCTGGCCGTGGTGCAGCGCCAGGTCCAGGGCCTGGCCGGCCGCGTGCGGCTGGGGGCTTCGACCGGGGCCATTGCCCACCTGCTGCCGCAGGCGCTGGAGGTGCTGGGCCAGCGGCACCCGGACATCGATGTGCAGGTAGCGGTGCTGACCTCACAGGACACCATGGCCCGCCTGGCCGGCGGCACACTGGACGTGGGTCTGGTGGCATTGCCTCAGCCGACGGTGCGTGGTGTGCAGGTGGAGCCCTGGCGGCGCGACCCGGTCATGGCCTTCGTGCCTGCGAAATGGCCGGCGCCCACACGGGCCACGCCGCACTGGCTGGCGGGCCAGCCGCTGATCCTCAACGACGAGGGCACCAGCCTCTCGCGCCTGACCGGCGAGTGGTTCGCGCTGGCGGGCGAGCAGCCCACGGCGCGCATTGAGCTCAACTACAACGATGCCATCAAGAGCCTGGTGGCCGCCGGGTACGGTGCCACGCTGCTGCCGCACGAAGCTCCGGTGGCTACGCCGCCCGACCCGCGCATCCGCATGCTGGCCCTGCGCCCCGCGCTGTGGCGGCCCCTGGGCCTGGCCCACCGTGCAGGTGCGACAGAGAAGGCCACGCAGCATGTGCTGGACGTGCTCAGGCAGCAGCGCCAGGCGTGATCCAGATGGATGGGTGGGTCAATGAAAAAGCCCAGGCAATGCATCTGCATCGCCTGGGCTTTTGATCAGGACCTGGGGCAACTGCTCCGGAAAGACCCGTTGCAGGCCTCTTTCATTCGCTACGACCATGCGGCTGGGGGCTGCAAGGGCGCGCGGATGGGGCCAATCAGGCCGTTGCGTCCTTGAGCTTCTTCAGCGCGCGGGTCTTGATCTTCACGGCAGCAGGCTTGGCCGGGAACCAGCGCTCGGCACCGGTGAAGGGGTCCTTGCCGAAGCGCTTCTTCTTGGCGGGCACTTGCTGCAGACCGATCTTCAGCACGCCAGGCAGCGTGAATTCGCCGGAGCCCTTCTTGTGCACGGAGCCCAGGATGGCGGCTTCGAGCGCTGCCAGCACGGCCTTGGTGGCCTTGGGTTCCACGCCCGACTGCTCGGCCAGGTGGGCCACCAGGGTCGTCTTGTTGAAGGCGGCCTTGATCGGCTTGAGCGCTGCAGGCGTTGCCGCTGCGGCGGGTGCAGCCTTCTTCGCTGCAGGTGCTGCCGCCTTCTTGGCAGCAGGCGCTGCCTTCTTGGCGACAGGTGCCGCGGCCTTCTTGGCCACGGGTGCTGCAGCCTTCTTCGCTGCGGGGGCTGCCTTTGCGACAGCGGGGGTTTTCTTTGCAGTTGCCATGATGATGATTCTTTGTTTTCGAGAGTTGCAATGGGCCCCCTCGGATGAGCAAGGAGGTGCGCGATTTTAGAAGCACTGCGCGCACGAATGCTATAGGACAAGACCGCAGAACCTCAGCGGCCTTTGCATGGCGTGATTTTTACAACGCTTGCGCCGCTGTTTTGCGCGCCGTCACGGCACCATGAACTCCGATGGAGGGCGCCCCCACCGCTTGCGAAACATCGTGGAAAAAGCGCCGGGGCTCTCGTAGCCGAGGTCCAGCGCGACGGTGGTCACGGCGTCGCCGCGCGACAGGCGCGACAGCGCCGCGAGCAGGCAGGCCTGTTGGCGCCACGCGCCGAACGACATGCCGGTCTGCAGGCGAAAGAAGCGGGTGAAGCCGCGCTCGCTCTTGTGCAACTGCCGTGCCCAGTCGGCGGGTGATGCATGCACATGCGGCTGGTGCAGAAAGCCCGCACACAGCGCGGCCAGCGCCGCATCGTGCGGCATGGGCGCGAAGAAGGGCAGGGTCGGCGCGCGCTGCAGTTCATGCAGGATCAGCTGCGCCAGGGCGCCGTCGCGCCCGCGCTGTTCGTACTCGGCCGGCAGCCCGGCCGAGTCCAGCAGCAGCTGGCGCAGCAGGGGCGAGACCTGCAGCACCTCGCATTGCAGCGCATGCCGCGGTGCGGCGTGCGGCTCGATGTAGAGGCTGCACGTGCTCACGCCCACCATGCGCACGCGGTGCGGCTTGCCCGCCGGTATCCACACGCCGCTGCTGGTCGGCACGACCCAGGCGCCATCGTCGGTGCCGACTTCCATGATCCCCGTGGCGCCGTAGAGGAACTGCGCGCGCCGGTGGCTGTGCGTGTCGAGCAGGGTGCCCGCGGGGTAGTCGGTGGCGATGGCCAGGACCGGTCGGTCCACGGCGTCGACGGAGTGAAGGGGCGTGTTGCGCATGCTCCGGGTGCTCTGGCTGAAATGCAAACATTATTGGCCTGCCGACGAAAGCCGGCCAGGCCACTGCGGCCTAAGCTTGCCTCCTGTATTGCAGCAATGGGATGCGCGCATGGAGTTCTATCTTGTCCTGGCCGTGTTCGGCACACTGGCCGGCGTCACCACCGTGCTCTTCGGTTTCGGTGGCGGCTTCGTCGTGGTGCCCATGCTGTACCGCACGCTGGTGCACCTGCACGGTGCCGACAGCGCGCTGGGCCAGTCGGCCATGCAGGTGGCGGTGGCCACCTCCACCTGCGTGATGATCGTCGGCGCGGGCCTGGCCACGCGGCGCCACCACCGCGCGGGCAATGTGGACTGGTCGCAGGTGCGCCCGCTGCTGGGCTTCATCGCCGTGGGTTCGGTGGCGGGCGCGGCCGCAGCCACCATGCTGCGCAGCGACTGGGTGCGCTGGGCCTTTGTGGCCTACCTGGCGCTCACCATCCTCGACGGGCTGCTGCGACCAGGCTTCATCCGGCCGCGCGTGGCAGAAGCGGCACAGGCGGTCAGGCCGCGGCCCTCCGGTCCGCTCACGGCCTTCCTCGGGCTGGCCATCGGCGCGGTGGCCTCCTTTCTTGGCGTGGGCGGCAGCGTGATGACGGTGCCGCTCATGCGCCGGCGCGGCGCGCCCATGGTGCTGGCCACGGCGGCGGCCAACCCGCTGTCGCTGCCGGTGGCGCTGGCCGGCACCGCTACCTACGTGCTGCTGGCGTGGGAGCAGGCCGCGCCGCTGGGGCCCTGGCACGCGGGCTTCGTGGATCTGCGTGCCTTCGCAGTGCTGGTGATCGGCTCGTGGCTCGGTATCCGGCTGGGTGGGCGCTTCGTGGGTCGCCTGCCCGACGGGCTGCATGCCAAGGTCTACCTGGCGCTGCTCGCGGTGGTGCTGCTGGCGATGCTCATGCGCTGACGATGACGTCCGCGCGCTTCGGCGCTGCGTGCAGGGCATGCACGTCCTCCTCGCGCTGGGCGAGCACTGCGCCCTGGTTGATGTAGCCCTTGTCGGTGATCTCGCCCGCGTCCGCATCGGGCGGCGTGCGCATCACCAGGGCCCGCGTGGGGCACTGCGACGAGCCCGCGCCGCCATTGCGCCGGGCCTGCATCAGCGCACGCAGCGCCTGTTCCAGCCGCGGGCCGTCGGCCGCGCCGGCGGCGGACGGGAACACCAGCATCCCTACCTCGTCACGGTCGTGCCCGGTGAGAACGATGTCCTGCACCAGCGGCGCCAGCTGCGAGACCAGCTCCACCCGCAGCGTGCCCACCGAGACCCAGCTGCCGGTGGACAGCTTGAAGTCTTCGGCCACGCGGCCGTTGAAAACCACGCCGCGCTCGGGCCGCTCGGCATCGGTGAGGGTGCCCGCATCGCCGATGCGGTAGAAGCCGTCCTCGTCGAAGGCTGCCGCCGTCTCGCGCGGCGCGTTGCGGTAGCCCGGGAACACCGAGACACCCTTGACGCGCATCTCCAGCTTGCCGCCGTTGGGCACCAGCTTGAGCGTGAGGCCCGGCAGCGGCGCACCAATGCAGCCCGCGCCCTGCATGCGCCAGTGCGCCGATGTGATGGCCGGCGCCGTCTCGGTCGCACCCCACGACGTGGTGAGCCACAGCGGCTGCGCGGGCCGGGCTCTCGCGGCCACGGCCTCGAGCCGCTGCCAGGTCGATGGGGCCAGTGCCGCCGCCGCATAGAACGCCAGGCGCAGGCGCGAGAGGATCTGTGCCGCCAGGGCGTCGTCGGCCTCCAGGTAAGGCAGCAGCATGTCGAAGCCGCGCGGCACGTTGAAGAGCAGCGTGGGCCGCACCTCGCGCAGGTTGCGCACCGTCTTCTCGATCAGGCCGGGGGCGGGCCGCCCCTCGTCGATGTAGAGCGCGCCGCCGTGGCACAGCACCATGTTCAGGTTGTGGTTGCCGCCAAAGGTGTGGCTCCAGGGCAGCCAGTCCACCAGCACCGGCTTCTCGTGGTCGAGAAAGCGCCAGGTCTGCGCCATCATCTGCTGGTTGGCGCACAGCATGCGGTGGGTGTTGATGACGACCTTGGGCCGTCCGGTGGAGCCCGAGGTCAGCAGGTACTTGGCATGGTCGTCGGGCGCGATGGCCTCGAAGGCCTGCACCACGGCGGGCGTTTCACGGGCAGCGAGCAACTGCCCAAAATCGAGGGCACCGGGATGTTCCTGCGCATGGCGACTGAAGACCCGCACGGCCTTGCCGGCAAAGCCCTCAAGGGCCGGCGCATAGGCGCGGGCGTCCGACGCGTAGACCAGGCAAGGGTCGAGCGCTGCCAACATGCTGTGCAGCCGGCCCGGGTCGCGCGAGCGCGCATAGGCGCTCGACAGCGAGCACGGCGTGCGGCCGACGTGCATGGCGGCCAGCATCAGCACCGCATGGTCCACCGCGTTGTCCGAGAGGATGGCGATGGGCCGGCCCGCGGGCAGCTGCATGTCGAGCAGCGATTGCGCCACAGCGCCCACGGCCTGGCGCAACTGGGTGTAGGTCAGGCGGCGCCAGCCGTCGCCGCTGTCGTCGCGCTCGGCCAGGGCCAGTGCATCGGGTGTCTCGCGTGCCCAGCGCTCCAGCCACTCGCCCACGCAGCGGGCATACGGGCCCAGCGGCTCGGGCGATTGCAAGGTGAAGGCGCCGCCGGCCAGCGGGGTGAGCACGGTGCGGGGCGGGGCCAGCTCGGCAGGGTCGTCGACGAAATCGGGGTGCATCGTGTTGTCTCTGGTGTCGTTCTTGTGTTCAGTCCAGGTGGCCGGATGACTGCTTGGCCCGGATCAGGTCCAGCAGCAGGGCATCGCGCGTGCGCACCAGGTCGTCGGTGCTGCGCTCGCCCAGTTCCTCGGCCACGCCCTGCACCACCTGCTGCTTCAAGGCCTCGGTCATCGTGGGGGCGCCCAGGTCCTGCCACCAGCTCTCGATGGGGCCGCCCAGGTGGGCCAGCACGTGCGCAACACCGCCAGCGCCGCCCGAAAGGTGCAGGTTCATGAACGGCCCCATCAGCGCCCAGCGCAGGCCGGGACCCTGGGCAATGGCGGTGTCGATGTCGGCCACCGTGGCCACGCCTTCGTTCACCAGGTGGAAGGCCTCGCGCCAAAGCGCGGCCTGCAACCGGTTGGCGATGTGGCCCTTGATCTCGCGGCGCACGTGGATGGGGCGCTTGCCGATGGCGGTGTAGAAGGCCATGGCGCGTTCTATGGCCTCGGGCGCGGTCTTTTCCCCGCCGCCCACCTCCACCAGCGGAATCATGTGCGGCGGGTTGAACGGGTGGCCCAGCACCACGCGCTCGGGTCGCGCGCAGGATTGCTGCATGTCGGTGACCGAGAGACCCGAGGAGCTTGATGCCAGGATGGCATGTGCCGGCGCGGCGGCATCGATCTGGCGGAACAGTTCGGCCTTGAAGTCGGCCCGCTCCGGCCCGCTCTCCTGCACGAAGTCGGCCGTGGCCACAGCATCCTCCAGCCGGGCGTGGAAGGCCAGGCGCGACAGGCTGGCGCCTGGCGCCAGCCCCTGGCGCTCCAGCGTGGGCCAGTGCGCGGCCACGGCCTCGCGCAGCCGCTCCTCGGCGCCGGGCGAGGGGTCGGTGGCGTCCACGTCGAGGCCGCGCGCCAGGAAGTAGGCGGCCCAGCTGGCGCCAATGACGCCGGCGGCCACCACGGCAACGCGCTTCACGGTCGAATCCATGGGCGGGGTTCCTTTCAGGACTCTGCGGTGAAACCGATCTTCTTGACCAGAGGCCCCCAGCGCTCGAATTCGGTGTGCTGGGATGCCGCCATTTCGGCGGCCGTGGAGCCCTGGGCGATCAGGCCCACCACGGCCAGGCTGTCGATGACGGCCTTCTCCTTGATCGCCACGTTGATCGCGGCATTGGCCGCAGCCACCACGGCGGCCGGGGTCTTCGCTGGGGCGTAGAAGCCGAACCATTCCTCTGTGGTCAGTTCGGGGAAGCCCTGCTCGGCAAAGGTCGCGACCTCGGGCGAGAACGGTGAGCGCGCCTTGCCCGAGGTGGCGATCAGCCGCAGCTTGCCCGCCTTGTGGTTGGGGATGAAGTCGCCGCTCGGCGTCACCATCGCGGCGATCTGGCCACCCACCACATCGGTCACGCCGGGCACCGAACCGCGGTAAGGCACGTGCTTCAAGTCCACCCCGTGGTTGATGCCCAGCAGCGCGCCAATGAAGTGCGGCGTGGAGCCCGCCGCGGGCGAGCCGTAGTTGGCCTGGCCCGGGTTGGCCTTGGCCCAGGCGAGGAAGTCTTTCACGTTCTTGACCGAGGCCGGTACCAGCGGCCCCACGGCCAGGCCGTGGTGCATGATGGCCGCGATGGACACGGGCACGAAGTCCTTCGCCGGGTCGTAGCTGAGCTTGCTGTAGATGTGCGGATAGATCGAGGTGCACGAGAACGGCGAGAGCGTGAGCACGCTGCCGTCGGCAGCAGCGCCCCTGAGGGATTCGAGCGCGATGCGCCCGCCCGCGCCGGGCTTGTTCTCCACCACGCCCGGGTTGCGCGTGTAGGCCGAGCCCGCGAGCTTTTCGCCCACGCGGCGGGCCACACTGTCGCCCGAGCTGCCGGCCGGAAAGCCGTAGAGGATCTTCACCTGCTCGATGCCTTGGGCGAAGGCCGCCAGGGGCGAGAGCGAGCCCAGCGCAGCAGCAGCGCCCAGGTGGCCCAGGAAGTGGCGGCGGGTGGTGTGTGTCGTCATCGTCATGTCTCCTCGTTGTGGTCTTGGGATGGTCGGTTCAATGCCAAGGGGCGGTCAACCCAGGGCAAACTCGGGGCGCGGGCCGTCCACGCGCGGCAGGCCCATCAGCGCGCGGGCTTCGGCCGGTGTGGCGGGTTCCATGTCCAGCTCGCGGATGATGCGCACGATGCGTTCTGTGAGCTGCACGTTGGTGGCCAGCTCGCCCTGGCGGAAGTACAGGTTGTCCTCCAGCCCTACGCGCGCATGCCCGCCCAGCAGCAGGGCGGCGACGTTGGCTTCGAGCTGCGAGGGGCCGATGCCGCTCACGCAGAACAGGCTGTTCCTGGGCAGCGTGTCCACCATCATCTGCAGAAAGCGCGGCGAGTAGGGCATGGCGTTCTGGAAGGCGCGGTGCACGTTCATCACCAGGTTGATGAAGTGCGGGCCGTCGCCGTCGTGCCCCTCCTCGATCAGCGTCGTGGTGTCCTGCAGGATGTGGGTGGGGCTGAACACCTCCCACTCGGGCTTGATGCCGCGCGCCTTCATGCCCATGGCCAGCTCGCGCCCCTTGCTCAAGGGCGTGTCCATCAGGATCTCGCGGCCGTCGAAGCTCAGGTTGAGCGTGGTCGCGTCCAGCGTGCACATCTCGGCGCCCGCATCCATGCCCTTGATGCGCTCTTCCCACGCAATCTCCCAGCGGCCGCCGGGCAGGGGCTTGACCATGTCGCCATGCACGCCGCCGCCCGTGGAGTTGTTGAGCACGATATCGCAGCCCTTGGCGCGGATGCGGCTGTTGATGTCGCGGTAGACATTGGCATCGCAGGTGGCGCCGTCGTCGGGCCGGCGCGCGTGGATGGCCACCACGCTGGCGCCCGCGTTCCAGCAGCGCTCCACGTCATCGGCGATCTCGGCCGGCTGCGTGGGCAGGTGGGGGTTCTGCGACTTGTGGGCCATGCCGCCCGTGGGGGCGATGGTGACTATGACTTTGCGCTTGCTCATCGGGGTCCTGGTGGAGAATTGCGGGGTGCTCCGCATTGTTTTTCTGGGCACCTTTCCACTCAGTCATCGCGATGACATTTGGGGGCAGGGTATACGCGGGGCCAGTTTCTTTTTCCAGGAGAAATCCACTTTGTCACCCCCTGCGACATGGCCTTCCACCACCAGCCTGCTGGCCGCGTCGGCCTGGTTCCCGCTGCTCGATGCGCCCGCGCAGCAGCGCGTGCTCGACGATGTGCGCGAGGTGGAGGTGACCGCGGGCGGTGCACTGTGCCGCCGCGGCGATGTGCCCCTGCACTGGTACGGTGCCATCGAGGGGCTGCTCAAGTGGTCCGTCACCTCGCCCGATGGCCGCGCCGTGACCCTGGGCGGCCTGTCGGCCGGCAGCTGGTTTGGCGAGGGCACGCTGCTGCGCGCCCTGCCGCGCACGGCCGACATCATCGCCCTGCGCCCCAGCCGCGTGGCGGTGCTGCCGGTGGAGACCTTTGCGTGGCTGCACGCCACGCAGCGCAGCTTCGACCACTTCCTGCTGCGCCAGATCAACGAGCGCATGCACTGGTTCCTGGGCACCTTCACGGCCCACCACCTGCTCGACACCGACAGCCAAGTGGCGCGCGCGCTGGCCGGGCTGTTCCACCCGTTCCTCTACCCCGGCATGGACCGGCACCTGCAGATCTCGCAGGAGGAGATCGCCAACCTCACGGGGGTGTCGCGCCAGCGCTGCAACGCAGCCTTGAAGCGCCTGCAGGAGTCCGGCATTTTGCAGATCGAATACGGGGGCATCACCGTGCTCGACCTGCCGGGGCTCAGGCGCTACGTCGAATAGATATGAAATCCGTGGCCACCGCGATCACGGCCTCCGGCTGGTCGCGGTGCGGTGAATGCCCGCACGCCGGCAGTTCCAGCAGCTGCGTGCCCGGCACCTTGCGTGCGATGCCGCGTATCTGCTCCAGCGTACCGTACTCGTCGTCCACGCCCTGGATGGCCAACACGGGCGCACGGATGGTGCCGATCTCCGCTTCGATGTTCCACTGGCGGAACGGCGGGTGGAGCCAGATGCGGTTCCAGCCCCAGAAGGCCGAGTCCGCGTCGTCGTGGTAGCGCCCCAGCTTTGCGGGCAGGTCGGTGTTCCGATAGGCCTCGCGTGCCAGCTCGATGTTCGTGATGGTCACGTCTTCCACGAAGATGTGCGGTGCCATCAGCACCAGGCCGCGCACGTCTTCGGGAAAGCGCGCCGCGTAGAGCAGCGCGATCGATCCGCCATCGCTGTGGCCCAGCAGCCAGGGCGCCTCGGTCATCCCCAGGGCGTCGAAGAAGGCGGGCAGCACCTCGTGCGCCTGGCGGTGCATGAAGTCCACGTCCCAGTTTTCGTCGGTTTCGCGCGCCGTGGAGCGGCCATAGGCCGGGCGCGAGAACACCAGGCCGCGCACGCCCGCGGCGTCGCACAGGCGCTCGGGGAAATCCTTCCACATCGCCACCGATCCCAGACCTTCGTGCAGAAAGACGACCAGCGGTGCATCGCTGCGCTCGGGCGCGATCCACTGGTGCTCGATGCGCACCGTGCGGCCGCGCCAGGCGATGCTGGCGAATTCCGTGGGCCCCTGCGTCACGCGCGCGCCTCCTTCTCGCGCAGCCGAAAGCGCTGGATCTTGCCGGTAGCGGTCTTGGGCAATTCGTCGATGAACTCGATGAAGCGCGGGTACTTGTAGGCCGCCAGGCGCTCCTTCACGAAGGCCTGCAGCGCCTGCGCATCGGCTTGCTGGCCGGGTTTGAGCACCACGTAGGCCTTGGTCTTGGTCAGGCCCTCGCCGTCCTGCACGCCGATCACGGCCGATTCGAGCACGGCGGGGTGCTGCATCAGCGTGGCCTCCACCTCGAAGGGCGAGACATAGATGCCGCTGACCTTGAGCATGTCGTCGCTGCGGCCGGCGTAGGTGTAGTAGCCGTCTGCGTCGCGTGTGTACTTGTCGCCGCTCTTCGTCCAGCCGCCCTGGAAGGTCTCGCGCGACTTCTCTCGGTTGGCCCAGTACATCAGTGCCGCGCTCGGGCCGCGGATGTACAGGTCGCCCACCTCGCCGTCGGGCACGGGGCGGCTGTCCTCGCCGCGCAGCTCCACCTCGTAGCCCTCCACGGGCTTGCCGGTGGTGCCGTAGCGCACGTCGTCCGGCCGGTTGGAGATGAAGATGTGCAGCATCTCGGTGGAGCCGATGCCGTCGATGATCTCGCAGCCGAAGTGCGCCTTGAAGCGCTGGGCGATCTCGCCCGGCAGTGCCTCGCCGGCCGACGAGCACATGCGCAGGGCCACCGCCTCGCGCGCCGGCAGGGCGGGCGAGGCCAGCATGCCCGCAAAGCCCGTGGGCGCTCCGAAGAACACGGTGGGCCGGTGCTGCGTCCAGCGGCGGAAGGTGGCGTCGGGCGTGGGCCGCTCGGCCATCAGCACCACGGTGGCACCCACCGAGAGCGGGAAGGTCAGCGCATTGCCCAGGCCGTAGGCGAAGTACATCTTGGCGGCCGAGAAGCAGACGTCGTCCTCGGTCAGGCCGAGCACCGGCTTGCCGTAGAGTTCGGCCGTCCACCACAGGTTGGCGTGGGTGTGCACCGTGCCCTTGGGCTTGCCGGTGGAGCCCGAGGAATAGAGCCAGAACCCCGGGTCGTCCGCAGCGGTGTTCATCGGTGTGGCGAGCGCCGTGGCCTGGGCCAGGGCGGCCTCGAAGTCCTGGGCCCCCTCGGGCAGTGGCCCCGTGGGCTGGGAGACGAGCAGGGTGCGCACCTCGTGCGGCGCGCGGCCCATGGCGTCCTGCAGCACCGCCAGCAGCGCCCCCGAGACGATGGCCGCCTGCGCGCGGCTGTGGTCCAGCATGTAGGCATAGTCGTCGGCCGTGAGCAGGGTGTTCACCGCCACCGGCACCACGCCGGCAACCAGGCAGCCCAGGAAGGCCACGGGCCAGTCGCTGCTGTCGAGCATGAGCAGCAGCACGCGCTCCTCGCGCCGCACGCCGGCGCTGGCAAGGGCCGATGCCAGGCGCCTTGCGCGGTCTTCGAGTTCGCCGTAGGCCAGGCTGCCCCGGTCGTCGATGTAGGCCGTGCGCTGCGCGCGGTCCCGGTTCAGGTCGAACAGGTGCTGGGCAAAGTTGAATCGTGGGGGCAGGCTCATGGTGTTGTCTCCTTTGGCCCTCTCGGGTCGGGTGCGCGCTTCGTGTCGCGTCTGTTGTGGTGTCGGGTGTCAGAGTTCCAGCGCCGCCAGCACGCCGGGGCTGGCCTGTACGGCCGTGCGCTGGTGGTAGAAGTCGAGCGCGCGCAGGCCGCCCAGCTCGGCGCCGCCGCCCGCGCGGCCCGGGCCGCCGTGCTGCGACATCGGCATCACATTGCCGTGGCCGCTGTGCGCCTGTGCCACGTCAGGCGTGACCACGTGCACGCGGCCATGGCTGGCGGCCACGGCCAGGGCCGTCTGCGCCAGCGCGGCCTCGTCGCTGCCGTACAGCGAGGTGACCAGCGAACCCTGGCCCCGGTGCGCCAGCGCGATGGCATGCGCGCTGTCGCGGTAGGGCAGCAGCGTGGCCACGGGGCCGAAGACTTCCACGTCGTGCACCCGTTGCGCGGCGTCGGCATCGCGCGCGCCCAGCAGCACCGGGCCGATGCAGGCGGCCACGGCCGGGTCGGCATCCACCAGCGGTCGGTCGCGCCCATCGTGCAGCACGCCTGTCTGCGCCTGCAGCGCGGCCAGGCCTTCGCGCACAGCAGTCAGCTGGGCCCGGCTGACCAGCGAGCCCATGCGCACACTGTCGTTGCGCGGGTTGCCCACGCTGATGCCGGCCAGCTTGGCGCCAATAGCCTCGGCCACGGCGTCGTACACCTCGGCTGGCACCAGGATGCGGCGGATGGCCGTGCACTTCTGGCCCGACTTCACCGTCATCTCGCGCACCACCTCACGCACCAGCAGGTTGAAGGCCTCGCTGCCCGGCGCCTCGCCCGGCAGCAGCACGGCGCTGTTGAGGCTGTCGGCCTCGATGTTGGCGCGCACGGAGCGCTGGGCCACGGCCGGGTGCGAGCGGATCACGCCGGCAGTCTCGGCCGAGCCGGTGAACGACACCACGTCGAAGGGCTGCAGTTGGTCCATCAGCCCCGCCGAGCTGCCGGCGATGACCGACAGCGCGCCCGCGGGCAGCACCCCGGCATCCACTACATCGCGCACCATGCGCTGGGTGAGCCAGGCCGTGGCCGTGGCGGGCTTGACGATGACCGGCACGCCTGAGAGCAGGGCCGGCGCGGCCTTTTCCCACAGCCCCCAGGACGGGAAGTTGAAGGCATTGATGAACAGCGCCACCCCGTGTGTAGGCACTGAGAGGTGCTGCGACTGGAACGCCGGGTCCTTGCCCAGCCGCGCCGCATCGCCGTCGCGCAGGGCGCGGGCATCGCCCAGGGCGTCGCCCCATTTGGCGTACTGGCCCAGGGTGAAGATGGCGCCGTCGATGTCCACGCCCGAATCATTCTTCACCGTGCCGGCATTGGCGGTGGCGATCTCGTAGTACGCATCGCGGTTGGCGAGCAGCACTTTGACGATGGCGGCCAGCAGCGCTGCGCGCTCGCGGTAGGTCAGCGCGCGCAGGGCCGCGCCGCCTTGCTGCCGCGCGAAGGCGAAGGCCTCGGGCAGATTGAGCCCGGTGGCATCCACACGCACCAGCTCGTTGCCCAGCACGGGGTCGAACAGCGGCGTGCCGTTGCCGGCGCCAGCCTGCCAGCGGCCAGCGGCGAAATTGGGAAGGAGTTCGGTCATATGGATAGGCAGAGAAGGAAGGAGGTGGGTATCAGTTGTCCAGTACGCGCGACGCATACAACTGGTGCGGCCCAAGCCAGTGCCCCCGTGCAAGGGCCGCCCCGCCGCACCGGGGGCGCCCCCTCCCAGATTGCGAAGCAATATGAGACAGGGGGGAAGGCGCGAAGCGACTCAGGGGGTGTTTCACTTGCTGAATTGGATTTGGCCTTCGGGCAACAGGTAGAGCACCAGTGCGCGGCCCTGGGCCACGGTGGGGCGGTGGGCGGTGCCGGGGCCGTAGACGCACCAGCCCGCAGGCCGGCCGTCGAAGGTGGCTGCGCTGTCGGCCATGGGCATGATCAGGTCGATCTCTCCGTTCGGGTGCGTGTGGTGCGGGCCGGCCAGGTCCTGCATGTCGACCACGTCGACCGAAAAGCGGTGCAGCGCGTCCTCGGCCTTGAACACCCGCCCATACCGGATGCCACCGCCCTCGCGCTCGCACAGCCAGCCCTCGGCCACGCCGGTGATGCAGGCGTTTCGCAACTGCTCATAGGCGGGGCTGCCGGCGCCGTGCGCGGTGTTGAGCCACTGGTCCAGCGCCGCGTCGAGCGGGCGGCCATCGATCTGCGCGGTCAGGTCGGCGAGCAGGGCATGGAAGGCATCCTTGCCGGACAGGGGGGGCGTGGGCGTCATCATGGTGGCGGGCTTTCACGGGAAGGCTGGCTGGGCCGGGGCGACTACGGGGCGCCACCTGCCATGGAAAATGATTGCCTTGCAGGATTGCGAAACGTGCAGTATCTTGCTTGCATCGCAACGATAATCCTTGGGGTGATGTTCGTCAAGCAATATAGTGCATATTTTGAGGGCCTGCACAGGGCGCACAATCCCCATGGAGTGAACGAGGACGCGCATGAATGAGCAAGAAGACGCAGTGCTGGCCACTGCGCCCACCGACGGCAATGGCGCCATCGCACCCGGCGGCGAGGCCCGCAACCCTTTGCTGGCCGCGCTGGGCGAGCGCGTGCGCAACCTGCGCGCGCAGCGGGGCCTCACGCGCAAGGCCGTGGCCATTGCGGCCGACGTGTCCGAACGCCACCTGGCCAACCTGGAGTACGGCACCGGCAACGCCTCCATCCTGGTGCTGCAGCAGGTGGCGGGTGCACTGCACTGCTCGCTGGCCGAGCTGGTGGGCGACGTCACGACCAGCTCGCCCGAGTGGCTGCTGATCCGCGAGCTGCTCGAAAACCGCAGCGAGGCCGACCTGCGCCGTGTGCGCCTGGCGCTGGGCGAGTTGCTGGGTACGGCCTCGGTCGACCCGGCCCGGCACAGCCGCATTGCCCTGGTGGGGCTGCGCGGCGCGGGCAAGTCCACGCTGGGCCAGATGCTGGCCGACGACCTGGAATTGCCCTTCGTGGAGCTCAGCCGCGAGATCGAGAAACTCGCTGGCTGCAGCGTGCGCGAGATCCACGACCTCTACGGCACGAATGCCTACCGCCGCTACGAGCGCCGCGCGCTCGAGGAAGCCATCCAGATCTACAGCGAGGTGGTGATTGCCACCCCGGGCGGCATCGTCTCCGACCCGGCCACCTTCAATGAGCTGCTGGCGCACTGCACCACGGTGTGGCTGCAGGCCGCGCCCGAAGAGCACATGGGCCGCGTGGCTGCGCAGGGCGACACGCGCCCCATGGCCGCGAGCAAGGAAGCCATGGACGACCTGCGGCGCATCCTGAGTGGCCGCGCAGCCTTTTATTCCAAGGCCGACCTGTCGGTGGACACCAGTGGCAAGAGCCTGGCCCAAGCCTTTCAGGGCCTGCGCTCCGTGGCGCGCCAATCCATGAACGCCTCCTGAGCGCCTGACGGCGCCACCGGCGGGACAAAGCCGCCACACTTTTCGCAACGAAAAAGCAGCCAAGGCATTGACGCGCCCGTAAACATGCATCATGATGCATGTCATAGAAATCAAAAGCTGCATTATTTTTCTTGTTTTGAGGTTTGCAGCCGTTACACCGGCCCCACAGGAGACATGCCATGACCGCCACCACCACTACCAACGCTCCAGTGCGCGTCGACTACCGCACCGAACCTGGCCAGTACCGCCACTGGTCGCTCAGCGTCGACGGAGCCATCGCCCGCCTGTCGCTCAACATCGCCGAAGACGGCGGCATCCGCCCCGGCTACAAGCTCAAGCTCAACAGCTACGACCTGGGCGTGGACATCGAGCTCAACGACGCGCTCAACCGCGTGCGCTTCGAGCACCCCGAAGTGCGCAGCGTGGTCGTCACCAGCGGCAAGGACCGCATCTTCTGCTCGGGCGCCAACATCTTCATGCTGGGCCTGTCCAGCCACGCCTGGAAGGTGAACTTCTGCAAGTTCACCAACGAGACGCGCAACGGCATCGAGGATTCGTCGAAGCACTCGGGCCTGAAATTCCTGGCCGCCGTCAACGGCGCCTGCGCCGGTGGCGGCTACGAGCTGGCCCTGGCCTGCGACGAGATCCTGCTGGTGGACGACCGCTCGTCCGCCGTCTCGCTGCCCGAGGTACCACTGCTGGGCGTGCTGCCCGGCACCGGCGGCCTGACCCGCGTGACCGACAAGCGCCACGTGCGCCATGATCTGGCCGACATCTTCTGCACCAGCGTGGAAGGCGTGCGCGGCCAGCGTGCGGTGGAATGGCGCCTGGTGGATGCCGTGGCCAAGCCCGCCCAGTTCGCCGCCGCGGTGCAGACGCGCGCCACCGAACTGGCTGCCGGCAGCGATCGCCCGGCCGGTGCCAGGGGCGTGGCCCTGACCCGCCTGGAACGCGAGGACGGCGCCGACAGCCTGCGCTATTCGCATGTCGAGGTGCTGATCGACCGTGCCAAGCGCACGGCAACCCTCACGCTGAAGGCGCCCATGGGCGCGCAACCTGCCGACATCGCTGCCATCGAGGCCGCCGGCACGGCCTGGTGGCCCCTGGCCCTGGCGCGCGAGCTCGACGACGCCATTCTCAACCTGCGCACCAACGAACTCGATATCGGCACCTGGCTGCTCAAGACCGAGGGCGATGCCAAGGCGGTGCTCGCCTGCGACGCGGTGATGCTGGCGCACCAGGACCACTGGCTGGTGCGCGAGACCATCGGTGCGCTGCGCCGCGCGCTGGCGCGGCTCGACGTGTCCTCGCGCACGCTGTTCGCCGTGGTGCAGGAGGGCTCGTGCTTTGCCGGCACGCTGGCCGAGCTGGCCTTCGCGGCGGACCGGACCTACATGCTGGCCCTGCCCGACGATGCCGAGCGCGCGCCGCGGCTCACGCTCAACGAGTTCAATTTTGGCTTCTTCCCCATGGTCAACGACCAGAGCCGCCTGCAGCGCCGCTTCTACGAAGAGGCTGCGCCGCTGGACGCCGCACGCAGTGCGGCCGGCAAGCCGCTCGACGCCGACGAGGCCCTGGCCCTGGGCCTGGTGACCGCCGCGCCCGACGATATCGACTGGGACGACGAGCTGCGCATGGCCATCGAGGAGCGCGCCGCCATGTCGCCCGATGCCCTGACCGGCCTGGAGGCCAACCTGCGCTTTGCCAGCAAGGAGAACATGGCCACGCGCATCTTCGGCCGGCTCACTGCCTGGCAGAACTGGATCTTCAACCGCCCCAACGCCGTGGGCGACAAGGGCGCTCTCAAGGTCTACGGCACCGGCGAAAAAGCTGGCTTCGACCTGAACCGTGTTTGACCCCTCTGCTGAACCACCCAAGGAACAACCATGAGCAGTATCAACTACAGCGAGAAGATCCCCAACAACGTCAACCTCGGTGAAGACCGCACCCTGCAGCGTGCACTCGAGGGCTGGCAGCCCAACTTCATCGACTGGTGGGACGACGTGGGCCCTGACGGTTCCACCAACCACGAGGTCTACCTGCGCACTGCCGTGAGCGTGGACCCGCAGGGCTGGGCCCAGTTCGGCCACGTGAAGATGCGCGACTACCGCTGGGGCATCTTCCTGAACCCGGGCGACGCCAACCGCGAGATCCACTTCGGCGACCACAAGGGCGAGAAGGCCTGGACCGACGTGCCCGGCGAGCACCGCGCCAACCTGCGCCGCATCATCGTCACGCAGGGCGACACCGAGCCGGCCTCGGTCGAGCAGCAGCGCCACCTGGGCCTGACGGCGCCCAGCATGTACGACCTGCGCAACCTGTTCCAGATCAACGTGGAAGAGGGCCGCCACCTGTGGGCCATGGTCTACCTGCTGCACAAGCACTTCGGCCGCGACGGCCGCGAAGAGGCCGAGGCCCTGCTGCAGCGCACCTCGGGCGACGAGAACAATCCGCGCATCCTGGGGGCCTTCAACGAGGCCACGCCCGACTGGCTGGCGTTCTTCATGTTCACCTACTTCACCGACCGCGACGGCAAGTTCCAGCTCTCGGCGCTGGCCGAGAGTGCCTTCGACCCGCTGGCGCGCACGACCAAGTTCATGCTGACCGAAGAGGCGCACCACATGTTCGTGGGCGAGAGCGGTGTCTCGCGCGTGCTGGCCCGCACCGCCCAGGTCATGAACGAGCTCAAGACCGACGACCCGCAGAAAGTGCGCGCCGCCGGCGCCATTGATCTCGGTACCGTGCAGCGCTACCTGAACTTCCACTACAGCGTGACCATCGACCTGTTCGGCGCCGACCAGTCCAGCAACGCCGCCATCTTCTATAGCTCGGGCCTCAAGGGTCGCTACGAGGAGGGCAAGCGCTCCGACGACCATGTGCTCAAGGGCCAGACCTACAAGGTGCTGGAGGTCAAGGACGGCCAGCTCGTCGAGAAGGACGTGCCCATGCTCAATGCCTTGAACGAGGTGCTGCGCGACGACTTCATCAAGGACTCGGTCGCCGGCGTGGGCCGCTGGAACAAGGTGCTGGAAAAGGCCGGCATCCCCACCCGCCTGGTGGTGCCGCACAAGGCCTTCAACCGCCAGATCGGTGCGCTCGCGGGCATCAAGATGTCGCCCGAAGGCCGCGTGGTCAACGAGATGGAATGGGCCGCCAAGAAGGACGAATGGCTGCCCAGCCCCGAGGACTTCGCCTTCGTGGCCTCGCTCATGGGCCGCGTGGTCGAGCCCGGCCAGTTCGCCGGCTGGATCGCGCCGCCGGTGATGGGCATCAACCGCCAGCCGGTCGATTTCGAGTACGTGCGTTTCGGCTGATGGACAAAGAAGCGCCCCCGGCGTATGAACGAGGGCAGGGATGAGGGCAGGCCCCACGAAGACCCCCCGCCCCATCCCAGCCCCCTGGTTGGGGGTGATTAAGGAGAACCATATGGACATGGCCGTTGAAGCCGGGGTCATCAAGCAGCACCTGATCGACCCGGAAATCTGCATTCGCTGCAACACCTGCGAGGCCACGTGCCCCGTCAACGCGATCACGCACGATGACAACAACTACGTGGTGCGTGCCGACATCTGCAATGGCTGCATGGCCTGCATCTCGCCGTGCCCCACGGGCTCCATCGACAACTGGCGCACCATGCCGCTGGTGCGTGCCTATTCGATCGAGGAGCAACTGACCTGGGAGTCGCTGCCCGCCGAACTCACACCCGGGGAACTGGCGGCCGCCGGTGTCGATGCCCAAGCCTCGGATGCACCGGCCGCAGCCTCGCCTGCCGCCGTGGCCACCGCCGAACCCGGGGTGCAGCCCCAGCCGCCCCTGCACCGGGGTGCCACGGTGCCGCCCTGGTCGGCAGCGCACGCCTACACCAACCTCTACCCGCCCAGGTCGCCCACCACCGCCACCGTGGTCGGCAATTTCAACTGCACCGAGGCGGGCTTCGAGAGCGAGACCCACCACGTGGTGCTCGACTTCGGCAGCCTGCCGTTCCCGGTGCTCGAAGGCCAGTCCATCGGCATCGTGCCGCCCGGTACCGATGCCCTGGGCAAGCGCCACCACGCGCGCCAGTATTCGATTGCCAGTGCGCGCAACGGCGAACGGCCAGGCTACAACAACCTGGCGCTCACCGTGAAGCGCGTGACCTCCGACCACGACGGCACCCCCGTGCGCGGCGTGGCCTCGAACTACGTCTGCGACCTCAAGGTGGGCGACAAGGTGGAGGTGGTGGGCCCGTTCGGCCACTCCTTCCTGATGCCCAATCACCCCAGGTCACACGTGGTGATGATCTGCACCGGCACGGGCAGCGCCCCCATGCGAGCCATGACCGAATGGCGCCGCCGCCTGCGCAAGAGCGGCAAGTTCGAGGGCGGCAAGCTGATGCTGTTCTTCGGTGCGCGCACGCAGCAGGAGCTGCCGTACTTCGGCCCGTTGCAAAGCCTGCCCAAGGACTTCATCGACATCAGCCTGGCGTTCTCGCGCACCCCGGGCCAGCCCCGGCGCTACGTGCAGGACCTGATGCGCGAACGCGCGGCCGACCTGGTCGAACTGCTCAGGGACGGGAACAGCCATTTCTACGTCTGCGGCTTGAAGAGCATGGAAGAGGGCGTGATGCTGGCCCTGCGCGACGTGACTGCCGACGCAGGCCTCGATTGGGAGGCGCTGGCGGCCACCCTGGCGCGCGAAGGGCGCCTGCACCTGGAGACGTACTGATTCGTTGACTTGCTCGCCGGGTGTTCAACACGCTGCGCCCGCCGCCTGGTGTGGCACTGCCAGACCCTCAGGCACGGCAACGCTGAACAAGCCATCGCGGTGGCGCGAGCCCTGATTTGGGAGAGGCTGCCAGGCGCAAGGCACAGCCATCGCCCGTGCTATGTCGAGCATTGGCACCGGCGCAGAACGCTCAAAGCGGGGCGCGAATGACTTGTGCAGTGTTGCCCTAGCTGCCGGTCAGGCCGGCAAGGCCTTCCTGGCGGACCAGCTCCTCGTACCACTGCTGGTAGCCCGCGCTGCTCGGGTGCAGGCCGTCTGCGGCGTTGAGTTCGTCGGCCCGCTGAACGAAGGGGTCCTGCGCGCGTGGCTTGAGCAGGCGGATGTAGCGCACGCCGCTGTCGAGCGCCACCGTCTGCGCGGTGGCATGCAGGCGCTTGGAGCGGCTGTCCATGAACCACGAGACCGGCGGCACGAAAAGGGGCGCATGCCCCACATTGCCGCAGGGCATCAGCACCACCTGCTTGCCGCGGGTCTTGGCCGTGCGGATGGCCTGCTCCATGTGGTGTTGCAACTGCTGCTCCGAGGTCAATCGGATCACGTCGTTGCCACCCGCGAGAACCAGCACCAGGTCATAGCCCGTGCTGGCGCGCTCCAGTTGGGCCTGCACGTCCTCGAACTTGGCACCGTTGGAGGCCAGGTTGTCTATCTTCCAGCGCGGGTGGGCCGCTCCGATACGCCCTGCCAGGCTGTCCTCGGGGCGGGCGGCCCCGGTTCCGACAGCCGTGCTGTCGCCCACCACCAAAATGCGCCGCTCGGGCTGGGCCGGCTGGGCGGTATAGGGCCGCGATGCCTTGGCCAGGTCCGATGCGGTCATGAGGCGCCACGGGGCGCATCCCGTGAGCAGAAGGGCCCCTGCCGCCACCGCCGCAATCCTCCACCAGGGGAGGCCTGCGTGGCGGGCGGACAGTGGGGTCGCAGGGGAGCGGCGGGGCAAATGCATGGGAAAACCTTGGAGGGACGCAGCGTCGATGTTCCAGAGTACGCACACGACTGCTCCACGGATGTCGGTTGCCTGAGAGGCTGCGCGTAGGACGTGGCCCTTGGGCGAGCCCGGTCCCGGCTTTGCGCCGACTTTTTTTACTTCTTGAAGATCACTGCATCCAGGCCCATGCCCTGGATGGTCTGCGCCGCGGCGTCCGCCGCTGCCTTGGTGTCGAACGGGCCCACGCGCACGCGGATGCGGCGGCCCTTGGCGCCGTCCAGCGGCTGGCGGAACGCAGGCAGGCCCTCGTTGAGCAGGCGGGATTGCGTCTTGCGGGCATTGGCCTCTTCGGCAAACAGCCCGACGTTGATGTAGAAGCCCGGTGCACTGCCCACCGTGGCGGGCTCTGCGTCGCTGGCCGCCGATGCGGCGGCACTGGCCGCGGCGGGGGCGGGCCGGGCTGCCGCCCTGCTCGCGGCCGGCGCCGCAGCGGGCAGGGGTACCGCCCTGGATGCGGGCGTTGCCGGGCTGCTGGCGCGGGTCCTGGCCGCCGATGCGGGGGAGGATGCCGCTGCGGGTGCAGGCTTGCCAGGGGCGGCGGTGGGTGGGGGGGCAGATGCTGCGGCCCTGGGCGCCGGTGCAGCCACCGCCGGTGCGACCGCCTTCAAGGCCGCGGAAGCAGGCGCTGCCGAGGCTGCGGGGGCCGGGGCGCGGCTGGCCTGGCGCGACGAGGCCGGCGGCTCGGCCGCCGTGGGTGGCGCTGCAGGCGGCGCTGGGGGAGGCGGCGCCACCACCACCGGGGCGCGGGCCACGCTCGCGGGCGCTGTGGATTCTTGCGCAGGGGCAGGCGCTGGTGCTGGTGCTGGTGCTGGTGCCGGGGCGTCCAGGGCCGATACGGGGCCCGACGCCACCGCTGCAGGGGGTGTGGATGCGGCGCGCACCACCGACACCGCGGCCAGCCCGGAGGTCGGGTTGGTTGCCGGCGGCGCCACCGTGCCGCTGGCCGTGCTGTGGGGCTGCTCGGGCGCATCGCCGGGCGGGAAGAGCAGGTAGGCGACGATGGCCGTGGCGACCACGACCACGTGGGCGATGATCACCCCGCTGAGCCGCTGGCGCGAGCTGGCCTGGTTCTCGAGCAGGGTGCAGGCTTCGGGGACGGTGCGCGAGGCCGACAGGGCGCGCGCGATGCGCTTGCGGATCTCGGTGTGCAGCACGGCGTTGGCAAACAGCCCGGGCAAGGCGCAACTGAACAGCACGATGGCCGCCAGGATGCCCCATTCCACCTGCTGCGGCCAGTGCAGGAACTGGCGGCCCACGCCGAACACCAGCAGCGCCAGGCCTTCGGCTGCAGCCACGTAGACCAGGGCCGCGCCCCAGAGCTGGCGAAACACCAGCCAGCTCAGCGTGAACAGCGCGGCCGGCCAGTTCCAGGTGGTGGTCGTGCGCCCTGCGTCGTCGAAGCGCGCAAAGATCGGCAGGTAGTGCTCGGCATTGACCGGGCCCAGTGCCACGCGGTACAGCGCCGTCATGGCGTTGTCCGACGGAGAGTCCAGCGACATGGGTGCGATGGCGTTGGCAGGGTCCAGTGTCAAGGGCATGCCCGATTCTGGCATGGGCCACGGCCCCTGTAAAAGAGGGAAGTGGCCCATGATCCGGGCCACTGATTTGGGCTTCAGGGGTTGAAAGCGCGCGGTCACGGCCAGGACCACCGCGCAAGGGCCGCCCCGCCGCGCTGGTGGTGTCTCCCTTCCCGAATGGCGCAGCCATTTCGAGAGAAGGAGGAAGGCGCGAAGCGGCTCAGGGGGTTGTGGCGATTGCCATCAGGCGCCGCCTCTGACCATGGCCATGACCTTGGCGGCGTCCAGGGTGGCCGCCTTTTCGCGGATCTGCGGCAGGTACTGGGCCTGCAGGTCCTTGGCCGGTCCCAGCATGCCCTGGAAGCTCTCGCGCAGCACGGCCGTGCTCATCACCCGGCCGCCCGCGTAGTAGCGCCTGGCCACCTGGCCCAGGGCGTAGGTGGTGGCGAACGAAAAGGCCATGCCCGTGGCTGCCTGGCCGATGCCGCCGATGGTGCGGCCCGCCACCTTGCCCAGCAGGCCGCCGAGCAGCTTGCGGCCGAACTGCTCGATGTACTGCGAGGCCATGCCCACACCGGCCGCGGCGATGAAGTCCTTGATGTGGCCCTGGTCCAGGTCCACGCCATGGGCCTTGCCAACGGCGTAGACCATCTTCACCTGCATGGGGATGATGGCCATCGACGCCCAGGACTGCGGCAGCAGCTCCAGCGCGCCGCACACCAGCGCGTAGTTCAGGATGCTCTTGTCCAGCTCGGCGCCAGGGGCCTCCGCAGTGCCGCGCACGGGCAGGGCCGTTGCCGCCGCGGCGGCCGCCGTGCCGGCGGCGACGGGCGCCAGGCCGCGTGCAATGGGCGCGGCGCGTTCGGCCACTTCCACCAGCGCATCGGCCTGCTGCTCGAAGGCGGTGGTTTCGCCTTCGCCCAGCTGCAGCCAGCCCTTGAGTTGCGCGAGGAAAGTGTGCTCGGACTCCGTCTGGCGCCCATCCACGTCGCAGACGCAGACCGCCATTTCGTAGGCGAGCTGGCGCAGGCCCGGCTCTGCCAGCACGGTGGCCGCAGCCTGTGCGCTGGTGCGCTTTAGCAGCACGTCCTGGTAAAGGCGCGGCAGGTCGATGGCGGGTGCGTCCTGCGCCAGCGACTGGGCGATGCGCCGGATCTCCTCGCGCTCGCTGTCGCCCTTGTGGCCGTCGGCGAAGGCGGCGAACAGGGCGATGGTGAGAATGGCTTGTTGCTGGTCGAGTTGCATGGTGGCAGCGGGTCCCGAGGGATCCAAGGTGGCAGGACAGGTGTGCAGTGTGGCAAACACGGGCTTTTCCATCGCTGCGGTGGGGGCTTGCAAGGGGGCCAATGGCCGTACCGCTGCAAGGGCGCGCCAATCGTCCTAGGATATTGGCCAACCCATCTGACCTCCCGGTGACCGCATGACCACAGCCCTCAAGATCGACTTCGTCTCCGACGTTTCCTGCCCCTGGTGCATCATTGGCCTCCGGTCCCTGGAGCAGGCGGCCGAACGCCTGAAGGGCGACGTAGCGCTCGACCTGCATTTCCAGCCGTTCGAGCTCAACCCCCAGATGGCGCCCGAAGGCCAGGACATCGCCGAGCATCTGCACGAGAAGTACGGCGCCACGCCCGAGCAGAGCCAGAAGAACCGCGACGCCATCGCCGCACGCGGTGCGGCCCTGGGCTTCACCTTCAACATGGCGCAGCGCAGCCGCATCTACAACACCTTCGACGCCCACCGCCTGCTGCACTGGGCCGAGGAAGAGGGCGACAAGCAGCCCGCCCTGAAAAACGCCTTGTTCAAGGCTTACTTCACCGATGGGCAGAGCCCTGGCGACCACGAGGTGCTGGCGCGCGTGGCCGGCGAGGTGGGCCTGGACGAAGCCGAGGCCCGTGCCATCCTGGCGTCGGACCGCTTCGCGGACGAGGTGCGTGAACGCGAGCAGTTCTACCTGCAGCAGGGGATCCACTCGGTGCCGGCCATCATCATCAACGACCGCCACCTGATCTCGGGCGGCCAGCCACCTGAAGTCTTCGAGCAGGCCCTGCGCCAGATCGCCGCCGGCAAGGCCTGAGGCAACGCAAAACCAGGTCCTCGCGCGCCGCGTGCTCCGCTTTGGGCGGTCTGCGGCGTTGCAAATGCTCGCCATGGCACGTGCCATGGCTGTGCTTAGCGCCTGGCCGCCCATCCCACATCAGGGCATGCGCCATCGCGAAGACTTGATTTGCGTTCCTTTGGAACAAAGGGCGCCGCGGCGCCCTTTGTCATTTCAGCGGGATGGGCATTGCCCGGTCCACCGGCACGGCCGTCACGCTGTTCTGCGGCGAGCCGTCGACCAGCTTTTCGGAGTAGGTCAGGTAGACCAGCGTGTTGCGCGCCGGGTCCACCATGCGCACCACGCGCAGGCGCTTGAACAAAATGGACAGGCGCTCGCTGAACACCTCTTCCTGCTTGCGCAGTGGCCCGGGGAAACTCACCGGACCGGTCTGGCGGCAGGCGATCGAGGCTTCCGAGCGGTCTTCGGCCAGGCCCAGCGAGCCCTTGATGCCCCCGGTGCGCGCGCGCGAGACATAGCAGGTCACCCCCGCCACGGCCGGGTCGTCGTAGGCCTCGACGATGATGTCGTGGTCGCGGCCCAGCAGCTTGAAGGCCGTGTCCACCGTGCCGATCTTGTCGGGGGCCGCCACGGCGGTACCCGCCAGCAGCGTGAAGGCGGCCAGGGCCGCCATGCGCAAGGCGCCGCGCATCATGCGGTGGCCCCGGCGTCGGCGCAGCGCTTGGCCAGGTGGGCCAGGGCTTCCTCGACCTGGTCGACCAGCACCAGGCACAGGTCGCCCGGCTGCAGGCGGGAGAGGGCCGTGTCGATGGCGATGAACTCGCCGCGGATCTCTTCCACGTGGGTGGTGCGTGCCGCGCCGGCCAGGCCTTCGCGCAGCAGGGCCATCACCTCGCCGTCGCCCCGGCCGCGCTGGGCCGCGTCCTGGTACAGGATCACGTCGTCGAACGCGGCGCCCAGGATCACGGTCTGCTCGCGGATGTCCTCGTCGCGCCGGTCACCGGCACCGCTGATGACCACGCTGCGGCGCTTGCCGGGCAGTGCGTCCACGGCGGCCACCAGGGCGCGCATGGCGTCGGGGTTGTGGCCGTAGTCGGCGATCACCGTGGCGCCGTTGTGGTCCATGATGTTGAAGCGGCCCGGCGCATTGTCGCTGTCGTTCACGAAGCCCGACAGGCCGCGGCGGATGGTCTGCCACGGCAGGCCCGCGCCCCAGGCGGCGGCTACCGAGGCCATGACGTTCTCCACCTGGAAGCCGATGCGGCCGTTGCGCGTGATGGGCACGTCGCGCAGGTGGATGGTCTCGCGCCACGAGCCTTCGGAGGCGACGATGGAGTCGCCGTCCACGTACACAGTGCGGTTGCCCTGGGCGCGGTGCGTGGCCATCACGGGGTGGTGGCGGTCGCTCGCAAAATAGATGATCTTGCCCGGGCAGGCCGGTGCCATGGCCGCCACGATGGGGTCGGCGGCGTTGAGCACGCCATAGCCGTCGGTGGCCACGTTCTGCACGATCACGCGCTTGAGCACGGCCAGGTCTTCCACCGTGGTGATGTAGTTCAGCCCCAGGTGGTCGCCCGCGCCGATGTTGGTGACCACCGCCACCTGGCAGCGGTCGAAGCCCAGGCCCTCGCGCAGGATGCCGCCGCGCGCGGTCTCGAACACGGCCGCATCCACCTCGGGGTGCAGCAGCACGTTGCGCGCGCTCTTGGGGCCGCTGCAGTCGCCGCTGTCGATCTGGCGGCCGTTGACGTACACGCCGTCGGTGTTGGTCATGCCCACGCGCAGGCCCTGGGCCGTGAACAGGTGGGCGATCAGGCGTGCCGTGGTGGTCTTGCCGTTGGTGCCGGTGACGGCTACCGTCGGGATGCGGCCGTCGTCACCATGGGCATACAGGCGGTCCACCATGGCCTGGCCCACGTTGCGCGGCTTGCCGTACGAGGGCGCCAGGTGCATGCGCAGGCCGGGTGCGGCATTCACTTCCACGAAGCCGCCGCCTTGCTCCTCCAGCGGGCGCAGCACGGTCTCGGCGACCATGTCCACGCCGCAGATGTGCAGGCCGACCATCTGGGCGGCGGCAATCGCGCGCGCCGCCACTTCGGGGTGTACGTCGTCGGTCACGTCGGTGGCCGTGCCGCCGGTGGACAGATTGGCGTTGTTGCGCAGGATCACGCGCTGGCCCTTGGGCGGCACGGACTCGGGGGTCAGGTCCTGGGCCGCCAGGCGTGCCACGGCGATCTCGTCCAGGCGGATCTTGGTCAGCGAGGTGGCATGGCCTTCGCCACGGCGCGGGTCCAGATTGACCTGCTCGACCAGCTCGCGCACCGTGTGCTGGCCGTCGCCCAGCACCTGGGGCGGCTCGCGGCGCGCGGCAGCGACGAGCTGGTCGCCCACCACCAGCAGTCGGAAATCATGGCCGGGCAGGAAGCGCTCGACCATCACCGTGCCGTACTCTGCGGCATTGCGGTAGGCGGCATCGAGCTGGGCACGGTCCGTGATGTTCACCGTCACGCCCTTGCCCTGGTTGCCGTCCTGCGGCTTGACCACCACGGGCAGGCCCACCTTCAGGGCCACTTCCCAGGCTTCGTCCAGGCTTTCCACGGGCTTGCCCAGGGGCACGGGCACTCCGGCGGCATGCAGCAGGCGCTTGGTCAGGTCCTTGTCCTGGCCGATGGATTCGGCCACGGCGCTGGTGGAGTCGATCTCGGCGGCCTGGATCCGGCGCTGCTTGGAACCCCAGCCGAACTGCACCAGGCTGCCGCGCGTGAGACGCCGGTAGGGGATGCCGCGTGCGACGGCGGCGTCCACGATGGAGCCTGTGCTCGGGCCCAGGCGTTCGTCCTCGTCGAGTTCGCGCAGGGCGGCCACGGTCTTGTCGGCATCGAACGTGCCCTGGCCGAGCGCGGCCTGGATCAGTTGCTGTGCGTCCTCGAAGGCCTGGCGGCCCACGGCCTCCTCGCTGTACTCCACCACCACCTGGTACACACCGGCATCGGTGGTGGCCGTGGTGCGCGCAAAGGTCACGGGGCAGCCGGCCTGGGCCTGCAGCGCCAGGGCCGCGATCTGCAGCACGTGGGCCAGCGAGATGTCGCCGTCACCGCCTTCGGGGTGCAGCGCACCGATGGCAGGGAACAGTGCGCGCAGGCGCGCTTCGAAGCCGTCCATCCGGCGGATGGCGCGCTCGCTCTCGTCGCAGGCCACGACGGCCTCGATGGCCATGTGGCGGCTCCAGAGGTTGGGGCCGCGCAGGGCCCGGGTGCGGGATACATCCATGGAAATGTCTCTTTCAGTGTCCGTCGGGGCGGGCGGGCCCCGGTGTCATCGCGGTGTTCGGTGGTGAGGTCAGGTACGCAGACCGGGTGGCGGGGGCAGGTCCGGCTCGAAGGTCTTGATGCCCGCGCCGATCAGGTCGGGCGCGATGTCCAGGGCCCAGGCGGCGCCCACGGCGGCCAGCAGGGCATCGGTGTCGGGCACCACGGCGTTGCGGCCGAAGGTCAGCTCGGCCAGCGTGCCCAGCACATGCTCGGCGCTGCCGGTGGCCAGCACCACGCGGCCGTTCTTCACCACCACGGCGCGGCCGTTGTCCTTGGCGCGGTGCTCGGTGATCGCCGGCAGTGCATGGTCCTGCGCGTACAGCACCACGTCGCCGTCACACAGGCGGGCCAGGTCCACCACCTGGGCCTCGGCCGCGTTGAGCACGGCGGCGCCGTCGGCCAGCACCACGTCCACCTGGGTGCGCATCACCTTGGTCATCTGGTCCTGCTCATGCACGTCGAATTCGGCCAGGGTGGCCACGCCGTCCATGTCGGTGACCACGCCCACCTTGCAGCGGTCGTAGGCCAGGCCGTCGCGCAGGATGGTGCGCGCGTCGTTCTCAATCACGGCAGCCTGCACCATCTGGTTCATCAGCAGGCGGTGTGCGGCTTCCCAGTGGGCGCTGTCGGTGGTGTCCACATGGCGGCGGTCCAGGAACAAACCGTCGCGGCAGGCCACGCCTGTGTGGCGGCCGCCCAGGTGCAGCAGCCAGGCCACCAGCCGTGCGATGGTGGCCGTGCCGCGCGTGCCGGCTACGCCCACCACGGGGATGCGGCCGGCCGTGCCTTCGGCATGGTCCTCGGTCGGAAACAGGTGCTCCACGATGGCCTGGCCCACGGGGCGGGGCGCGCCCACCGCGGGCTTCAGGTGCATCAGCAGGCCGGGGCCGGCGTTCACTTCGACAATGGCGCCGCCCTGCGTGTGCAGGGGCTTGGAGATATCGAGCGCCACCATGTCGATGCCCGCGATATCCAGGCCCACCACCTTGGCGGCGAGTTGGGCGATGTAGGCGACCTCGGGGTGCACGTCGTCCGTGCAGTCCACGGCCACGTTGCCGTTGCGTTGCACCACGATGGTCCGGCCAGCGGCAGGCACGGAGTCGGCATCCAGGTCCTGGCGCTTGAGTTCCAGCTGCACCTTGGTGTCGGTGGCCAGGTCGATGATCTCCAGCGGGTATTCCTCTTCGTAGCCGCGGCGCGGGTCGGAGTTGAGCTGGGTGTCGATCAGTTCCTTGACGGTGGAGCGGCCATTGCCGGTGATGCTGACCACTTCGCCACGCGCGGCGGCGACCACCTTGCCGCCCACCACCAGCAGGCGGTGTTCGTCGCCGGGGATGAAGCTCTCGACCATCACGTCGCTGCCCTCGGGGTAGGCCACGTGGTAGGCCGCCTCGATGTCTTCCTGCTTGCTCAGGTCCAGCGTCACGCCGCGGCCATGGTTGCCGTCCGAGGGCTTGACCACCACGGGCAGGCCGATGTCCTGCGCCGCTTCCCAGGCTTCTGCGGGGCTGTTGACCACCTGGCCTTCGGGGATGGGCACGCCGCAGGCCTTGAGCAGGCCCTTGGTCAGGTCCTTGTCGCTGGCGATGCCTTCGGCGATGGCGCTGGTGAATTCGGTCTCGGCCGTCCAGATGCGGCGCTGGCTGGCGCCATAGCCCAGCTGCACCAGGTTGCCGTCGTTCAGGCGGATGTGGGGGATGCTGCGGTCGGTGGCGGCCGTGACGATGCACGCGGTGCTGGGGCCCAGGTACTGGTCGTCCACCTCGGTGCGCACGCGCGCCACGGCGGCGGGCACGTCGAAGGGCTCGTCGTTGATGGCCGACATCAGCAGCCGGTGGCCCTGGGCCAGGGCCACGCGGGCCACCTGCTCGTCACGCGCCCGGAACACCATGCGGTAGACGCCGCGCTGCGAGGTGCTGCGGGTCTGGCCAAATCCCGTGGGCATGCCTGCCAGGTTGAGCAGTTCGATCACGATGTGCTCGAGCACGTGGCCGCACCAGGTGCCCTCCTGCAGGCGCTGCAGGAAGCCGCCGCGCTCGCCCACGCCGCAGTGGTGCTCGATGAGGGCTGGCAGCCAGGCCGTCAGGCGATCGTTCAGGCCGTGCAGGGTGTGCGAGGGGTGGTCTTCCAGCACACCCAGGTCCAGCCAGACTTCCAGCACGGGCCGGTAGGTCCAGATGTTGGGTCCACGCAGGTAGTTGATGCGAAGCAGTTGGATGTCGTTGAATTTCGCCATGGATTGCAGCGGGTAGGAGGTTCCGGCCTTTTGGGGCTGTGCGGGGGAGGACAACGAGAATATGGGGGAACATTGTGCTCCACTCGGATGGCAGCGGCAGCTGTCAGCCAAGGGGCAGTCGCAGACGTTACAGGTGGATGCCTTGGCGTCCTTGCGTGCAGTATCGGGGAGAATTCGCGCTGTGGCGCAATCGGTGACCGCTGGCTGCCAGGGGCGCAAATACCAATCCAACATGCAACATCACCATTCTGTGGACGCCTCCGGTGTCTTTTCCGGCCCCCAGGGGGCCGATCTGCGGGCCATGCTCGCTTCCCAAGAGAACGTGCTGGCCACGTTACAGGTTGACCTGAGTGCCGAACTGCGTTTCGCCACGGGCTGGGTGGTGGTGACTTCCGAGCGTCTGCTGGCCTGCGAGCCCGGAACCAGCGCCTGGCTGGCATGGCCGCGGGCGCCGGGCCTTGCGCTGCGCATGCACGATCACGGGGGCATCGGCGCGCTGGAGCTGCACGATGCCGATGCGCGCCTGGCGCTGTGGCGCTTCACCCTGGGCCAGCATGCCCAGGCGCTGCGACTGGTGCAGCGCTTCGAGCAGGCGGCTGGCGCAGCGCAAGCGGATGAAGCCACCTGCCCGCAGTGCCATACCCCCCTGCCGCCCGATACCGAGGAGTGCCCTGCCTGTGCACGCGCCCAGCCGCCCCAGACCTCCACCTGGGTGCTGCTGCGCCTGTGGCGCTTTGCCCGGCCCTACCGCAAACAGCTGGCGGCGGGCTTTTGCCTGACACTGGCCTCCACGGCGGCCACGCTGGTGCCGCCCTACCTCACCATCCCGCTGATGGACGACATCCTGATCCCGTTCCAGAACGGGCAGAAGATCGAACCCGGCCTGGTGCTGCTGTACCTGAGCGGCCTGCTGGCATCGGCCCTGGCCGCCTGGGGCCTTTCCTGGGCGCGTACCTACATCCTGGCGCTGGTGTCCGAGCGCATCGGCGCCGACCTGCGCACCACCACCTACGAGCACCTGCTGCGCCTGTCGCTCGACTACTTCGGTGGCAAGCGCACCGGTGACCTCATGGCGCGCATCGGCTCGGAGACGGACCGCATCAACGTTTTCCTTTCGTTGCATGCCCTGGATTTCGTGACCGACGTGCTCATGATCATGATGACGGCGGCCATCCTGTTCTCCATCAACCCCTGGCTGGCGCTGGTGACCCTGGTGCCGCTGCCCTTCATCGCCTGGATGATCCACACCGTGCGCGACCGCCTGCGCACCGGCTTCGAGAAGATCGACCGGGTCTGGTCCGAAGTGACCAACGTGCTGGCCGACACCATCCCCGGCATCCGCGTGGTCAAGGCCTT
>JAZKEE010000225.1:4192-29563 GCA_040387235.1 Pseudomonadota bacterium | reverse complement strand
GAAGGACACACGCGCTTCGTCATCTGACTCGCCGCAGATGTCTGAGCGGAGTTCGCAGAACGCAGCGAGTTGCGAGGCGCACCCCAGCTTCGAGCATCGCAGGCTGCCCCACTCGCCCACCGGGCGGGTGGGGACACGGGCAGCGGGGTCGCCTTTCTTTTGGGTACTTTTCTTTGGCGAAGCAAAGAAGAAGTACCTCGGCCGCCGGGCCGAGACCCGGTCTCCGCCCTCTGCACAAGAGCAAAAGTAACCATAGGCACCAGACATAGGCCAACCAACATGCTCACTGTTCAAAACATCAACCAGTACTACGGCGGCTCCCACATCCTGCGCGACGTGAGCCTCACCGCCGAACCCGGCAAGGTCACCGTCCTGCTCGGCCGCAACGGCGTCGGCAAGACCACCCTGCTCAAGAGCCTCATGGGCTTGGTCCCCATCAAGAGCGGCGCCATCAGCTTCGATGGCAAACCCATCGACAAGGCCACCCCCTACGACCGCGCCCGCGCCGGCATCGGTTTCGTGCCCCAGGGCCGCGAGATCTTCGGCCGCCTCACCGTCGAAGAAAACCTGCGCATGGGCCTGGCCTACAAGAGCGGCTCCACCCCCGTTCCGCCGCACCTGTACGAGCTGTTCCCGGTGCTCAAGCAGATGCTGCGCCGCCGCGGTGGCGACCTCTCGGGCGGGCAGCAGCAGCAGCTGGCCATTGCGCGCGCGCTCGCGCCCGGGCCGCGCCTGTTGATCCTGGACGAGCCCACCGAAGGCATCCAGCCGAGCATCATCAAGGACATCGGCCGTGTCATCCGCATGCTCGCCGACAAGGGCGAGATGGCCATCCTGCTGTGCGAGCAGTACTACGACTTCGCGCAGGAGCTGGCCGACCAGTACCTCGTGATGGAGCGCGGCGAGGTCATCGCGCGGGGCCCTGGCAGCGAGATGCAAAGCAAGGGAATCCGCAACCTGGTCGCGATCTGACCGGACGGCGAACCGCCCTCAGCCGGACTTGGTGCGCTTTGTCGGCCGCTTGTCTTCAGCAGGGGTGGGCAGCACCATCGCCTCCACCAGCAAGCGGGTGAAGGTGTCGTGCAAGGGCGAGGCCGGCGCATTGCTCAGGGTGGCGATGCCCAACTGGTAGCCGATGTGCGGCCGAAACGGGCGCGAGCTGATGCCGACCTGCGGGCAATGCCGTGCCAGCAGCGCGTTGACGATGGACACCCCCAGGCCCTGTGCCACATGGGCGCAGGCCTCGCTGACCGAGTGCACCTCCAGCGCCACGCGGGGCTGCACGCGCTTCTGGCGGAACGCCATGTCGATCTCGTGGCGTATCTGGCGCTGGCGCCCCAGCAGGATCAGGCTGCAGTCGATCAGGTCGTTGGGGCTCACCTCCGCAAGCTGCTCCAGCGCATGCCCCTTGGGCATGATGCACACCGCCTCGGAGTCGAGGGTCGCGCGCGTGGCCAGCCCCTGCATCTCCATCGGCAGGCGCACCAGGCCGATGTCGGCATCCCGCCCGAGCAGGGCGTGCTCCGCATCGCTGTACGAGCCCGACAGCACCTCCAGCACCACATCGGGGTGCGCCTGCATGAAGCGCCTGGCCAGGGTCGGCATCAGCGTGGTGGCCAGCGTATTGGGCACGGCCACCTTGAGCAGGCGCCGCTTGAAACCACCCAGGCGCAACTGCTCGGCATGCCGGCGAAAGCACTGGGCTGAGTCCATGAGGCCCTGGGCGTCGTTGCGCAGGGCCTGCGCTTCGGCCGTAGGCGTCAGGCGCCCCTTCTCGCGCACGAACAGCCGCAGCGCAAGGCTCTCCTCCAGTTGCGCCAACAGCCGGCTGATGGCTGGCTGCGACAGCCCCAGGCGCTCTGCCGCACCGGTGGTGGAGCCGCTGAGCATGATGGCCTGGAAGGCCTCGAGCTGCTTGAAATTCATGGACGGGTAGACGGTGTGTACAGGTCTTGTGCATGCATCTTTGCACCCGCATCGCGCGGGCGCAAACGCACAGCAATCCGCATAGGGTAATACGGCTTCGTCATAGCGTTGTGAGGACCTCCTTCGCTCCACAGAATCCGTTGCGTCAGAACACACCCCATTCGAGGAGCGAGATTCCATGAGGTCCATTTTCCCTATCGCGCCGGCTGCCAGCGGCCTGTTGTTGTTCATCGCTACCGGTGCACCCGCCATGGCACAAGACCTGCAGGTCTACGGCCAGGTGCGGCTCACCGTCAACAACACCAAGACCGGCAACGCCGGCTCCGTCATGGAGGAGCGTGACAACGCGTCCCGTCTGGGCTTTCGGGGCAAGGAGGACCTGGGTGACGGCATGGCCGCCCTGTTCGGCCTGGAGATGGGGCTCGAAGCCGACTCCGGCGCCGCCACCACGCCAGCGTTTCGCAACAGCTACGTGGCCCTGCGCGGCGGCCTGGGCACGCTGGCGCTGGGGCGGCTCGATTCGGCCAACCCCACGGGCTCGCCCCTGTACTCGCAAGTCACGCGCATCACCTCGTTCGCGGCCAACGATGCCGGTGCCACGGCCATCGGCACCTCCATCCTCAATGCGCGCAACCGCACGTCCAACTCCCTGGGCTACCAAAGCCCCACCTGGGGAGGCGTGAACCTGCGCGGGCGCTACTACCTGCGCGGCGATGCCAGGACGCCCGATCAGGAAAGCGGTGCCAAATCGCTCGACCTGGGGCTCAACTATGCCGACGGGCCCTGGTCTGCCGGCATCGGCTATGGCAAGGACATTCGCCCGGGCGGCCTGCTGGCCAATGAGTTTTCCAGCAAATGGCAGCTGGGGCTGCGCTACGACTTCGGCACCGTCGAACCCTATGTGCTGCTGGGCCGCGACCGCTATGCGGCAGCCTCCGCCGCCGTCCGTGCCGACGTGGACTACTGGCTGGTGGGCAGCCGCTTCTCCACGGGCCCGCACGCCCTGGTGGTCAACGTGATGCAGCGCGACGTGCAGGCCTCGCTGCGGGGGCTTCGCAAGCGCCAGCAGGTGGCTTATACCTATGCACTGTCCAAGCGCACCGAACTGCAGGCCTTCGTCGACCGCGACGGCATCGATTCGAGCCGCAGCAACGTGGCCGTGCGCGTGGTGGGTGCGGGAGTTCGCCATGATTTCTAACCAGCCAGAACGCCCCGTCGCACAAGAGTACCAGCCTTCCTGCAGGAGTTTCTTCATGCCCCGAATCCAGCGAGCCATCGCGTTGATGCTGCTTCCGTTCGTGCTGTCCCAGCCCCTGGTCGCAGGGGCGGCCGATTTTCCCGAGAAGCCCGTGCGCATCGTGGTCCCGTTCCCGGCAGGGGCAGCTGCCGATACGGCCATGCGTGTGGTGGCACGCAAGATGTCGGAACAATGGCGGCAACCCGTCGTTGTCGACAACCGGCCCGGTGCGCACGGTTTCCAGGCGGTCACCTCGTCGGCCGCGGACGGGTACACGCTGCTCATGGGCGCGGGCTCGGGCATGGTGACGGCACCACTGCTGTCCAGCAAGCTGCCCTACAACCCCTCGCGCGACTTCATGCCCGTGGGGCGCGTGGTGGTCAACGTCCCCATCCTGACCACGCACCCGGGCCTGCAGACGCGCACCGTGCGCGAACTGGTCGAGCTGGCCCGCAAGAGCCCCGGCACCCTGAACTACAGCACCAGCGGCAATGGCAGCCCCGGGCATTTGTCGATGGAGATGTTCCAGGCGGCTACGGGCACCAAGATGGTCCAGATTCCCTACAAGGGCGGCGGCCCCGCCGTGAACGAACTCGTGGGCGGTCACGTGCAGCTGGGCATGAATGCCGTGCCGAGCGTGTTCGCTCACATCAAGGCCGGCAGGCTGGTGCCCCTGGCGGTGGCCAGTGCCAAGCGTTCGCGCGCCTTTCCCCAGGTACCGACGATGGCCGAGGCCGGCGTGAAAGACTTCGAGTACGACATCTGGTACGCCCTGTTCGCCCCCACGGGCACGCCCCCCGAGCTGGTCACCCGCATCAGCAAGGCGCTCAACAACGCGCTGGCCGATGCGCAGGTGAGCGAGCTGCTCGTGGCCCAGGGCGCAGAGCCGGCCCCCACCACGCCACAGGAGCTGGCACGCTTCATCCAGGAAGACACGGCGCGCTGGGCCCGGCTGGTCAAGGAACGCAACCTCAAGCTCGACTGAGCAGAGGGCCATTCCATGACCAAGTTGACTTCCACCACAGCTGCCATTGCTGCCGCAGGCGTCAGCGTGACCCGCCACACCCACCGCGTGCCCATGCGCGACGGGGTGCACCTCGCCACCGACCTGTACCTGCCCGCGCAATCCTCCGGGCCCTGGCCTGTGCTGCTGGAGCGCACCCCCTACGGCAAGGATGCCGAGACCCGGCGCGAACGCACGGCCGCCAACCCCTCGCCCCTGCGGCGCGGCGAGGTGGCCGCCCGCTTTGCCGAGGCCGGCTACGCCGTGGTGGTGCAGGACTGCCGCGGCCGCTTCGACTCCGAAGGCCAGTTCACCAAGTACCTGGGCGAGGCCCACGACGGTGCCGACACCCTGCAGTGGATCATGGCGCAACCCTGGTGCAGCGGCGCGGTTGGCACCTATGGCCTGTCGTACGCGGCCCACACCCAGACGGCGCTGGCCAGCCAGCGGCCGGCGGGCCTCAAGGCCATGTTCCTCGAATGCGGCGGCTTTGCCAATGCCTACCGCGGCGGCATCCGCCATGGTGGAGCGTTCGAGCTCAAGCAGGCGGTCTGGGCGCTGCGCAACGCGCGCAGCGGCAGCAACCGCATCAGCGAGTCCGCGCGCCAGGCCCTGGACGCGGCCGACATTGGAGACTGGTTTCTGCGGCTGCCCTGGTCGCGCGGTGACTCGCCGTTGCAATGGGCGCCCGAATACGAGGACTACCTCTTCGGGCAATGGGAGCGTGGCGCCTTCGACGGCTACTGGCGCCAGCCCGAACTGTATGCGGCGGGCCACTACGAGGCCTTCGACGGTGTGGCCGCCATGATGATGTGCGGCTGGTGGGACCCCTACGCCCAGACCACGACGGACAATTACCAAGGGCTCGCCCAGCGGCGCCAGGGTGGCCTGCGCATGGTGCTGGGCCCCTGGACCCACGGCGAACGCAGTGTGCCGTACGCCGGGGACGTGGACTTCGGCCCCGACGCCGTGCTCGACGGATCGCTCGCACCCGACTACGTGGCCATGCGGCTGGCGTGGTTCGACCACTGGCTCAAGGGCCAGCCCCTGCCGCCGGCGATGGACGGCACCGTGCGCTACTTTCGCATGGGCGGCGGCTCGGGGCGGCGCACGCCCGCCGGTCGGCTCGACCATGGTGGCACCTGGCGCAGCGCCGGCCACTGGCCCTTGCCCGGCACCGCCTTCGTGCCCTGGTACCTGAGGGCGGACGGCACCCTCTCGCCCGTGCAGCCCGAGCGTGATGAGGCACTGGGCTTCGACTTCGATCCGGCGTCCCCGGTGCCCACCATCGGCGGCTCCATCACCTCGGGCGAGCCCCTGATGGTGGCGGGCGCCTACGACCAGCGCACCAGCGGGCAGACCTTCGGGGCCCAGGCGCCCCACGGCCCCCTGGCGCAGCGGCCCGACGTGCTGGTTTTCCAGACACCGGTGCTCGACGAGGACATGGAGGTTTCGGGGCCGATCACCATCGAGCTGTGGGTCTCCTCCACGGCCCCCGACACGGACTTCACGGCCAAGCTGATCGACCAGTACCCGCCCAGCGCAGACTACCCCGAGGGCTATGCCATGAACCTCACGGACGGCATCCTGCGCTGCCGCTACCGGCGATCGTGGGAGACCCCCGAGATGATGCGGCCCGGCGAAGTGGTGCAGATCACGATCGAGCCCATGCCCACCTCCAATCTGTTCCGCAAGGGGCACCGGATCCGCCTGGACATCTCGAGCAGCAACTTCCCGCGCTTCGACGTCAACCCCAACACCGGCGCGCCCGAGGGCAGCGCGGGGCCGCGCGTGGTGGCCCGCAACAGCGTGCACATGGGGGCAGGCTGGCCATCGCAAGTGGTGCTGCCGGTGATTCCGGCACGGCCTTGAACCAGGGCGGGGCCCGGCTCAGCCGCGCGACGGCGCTCCGTCCTTGCGGTGCCTCCAGCGCGCCACGCTTTCGATCAGCAGCACCGTGCACACCATCCAGGTGCCGCCCAGCAGCCAGCCGGCCAGCACGTCGCTGGCATAGTGCACCTGCAGCACCATGCGGCTCCAGCCGGTGGTGAACACCAGCATGCCCGCCAGCACTGCGCAGGGGGCATGCCAGCGCGGCGGCAGCAGGCGCGTGGCCAGGTAGGCCAGCAGGGTGTAGGCCACCATCGAGGCGCTGCTGTGCCCGCTGGGGAAGCTGTAGCCATCGGCCTGCGCCGCACCGTGGTGCAGGTGCTCGGGCCGGGCGCGCTCGAAGATGCCTTTCAAAATGCGCGTCAGCGCGCCGTTGCCCGCGAGGGCCGCCACCCAGCCAGTAGCCAGCAGGCGGTGGCCGCGCCACCACAGGCCGGCGGCCACCAGGGCCGTGAGCGTGGTGAGCACCGCGGTGTCGCCCAGGTGGGTGAGGGTGGCAAACCAACGCAGCACCCCGCTGGCAGCCTGCAGGCGCAGGGCGTTGGCAATGCCATCGTCCACCGCGCCCCAGTCACCGTCCTGCTCGCTGCCGCTCTCGGCGAGCTCGGCCATCACGCTGCCCGCCAGCACCACCGCGCAGGCAGCGGCCAGCATCCCCGCCAGCAAGGCCCAGCGCGGGTCGATGGCCATGGGCAGCGTGCGCTGCAGCAGCGGCGCGCCATGGTGGCGAGCCGTGCGCAGGCCCCATAGCGCCCCGGGCCCCGCCAGGCCGGCCAGCGCCAGGCCCGCCAGCCACCAGCCCAGGGGGTGGCTGGCGATCAGGTGGCCGATGGCGGTGGCATTCATGGAGTTCAGTGGCAAGTGTTCGGTCTCGGGTCGATACTGCCGGTTGTATCGCACCGCCCATCACCCCTTCGCGCCGGATGTGAATGTAGGACAAGGCGCCGACAGGCTCACAGCGCCGTGGCTGACAGGCCCGGGCGCAAGACCCGGGCACCATGCAGCGATAGCGGCTTCACGTGCCGCCATGGCCCGGTAGCGGCGCCATGCCGTTGCCATACCGGAGCCTTGCCTTTCACCCATGACCATTGCCCAACGCCCCCCAGCCGTCCATCCCCACGGGCGCATCCACCTTGTGGTGCCCAAGCGACCAGGCGCCGACTTCGACCTGGTGCGCGCCAAGCTCGAGGGCGCCTTTGCGGCGCATGCGCACGACGTGGTGTGGCACGTGCCCGACGAGCGCGGCGACATCGTCGAGCTGGCCTACCAGGCAGTGCGCGACGCGCAGGCCGATGGCGGGCTGGTGGTGGCGGCCGGGGGCGACGGAACCATCAACGCCGTCGCGTCGGCTGCGCTGCAGGCGGGCGTGCCGATGGGCGTGGTGCCCATGGGCACCTTCAACTACTTCAGCCGCGAGCACGGCCTGGCGCTAGATCCCGAGATCGCCGTGCAGGACATGCTGCACGCCATGCAGCACAGCGACATGCGGCCTGTGCAGGTGGGCTTTGTCAATGACCGCATGTTCGTGGTGAACGCTGCCGTGGGACTGTACCCGCGCCTGCTGGCCGAGCGCGAGATGGCCTCCAAGCGCTTCGGCCGCTCGCGCATGGTGGCCATCCTGTCTGCGGTGTGGAGCATGTTCCGCCCCGCCGGCGGGCGCCGCTGGCGCGTCATCATGCGCACGCACGAAGGCGCCCAGGCCCAGCAGGAGGAGCACCTGGTCACCACGCTGTTCGTGGGCAACAACCCGCTTCAGCTGGGCCGCATGGGCCTCACGCAGGCCCAATCGGTGGCCGATGGTGGCCAGCTCGCCGTGGTGTTGCTGCAGCCGCAGGACCGCTGGGCGGTGGCCCACACGGTATGGAACGCGGCCACTGGCCAGTTGGCGCGCGACAGCGCCGTGGTGAGCATGGCCTGCGCCGAAATGACCGTGGCCCCCGCCAGCTGGCGGCCGGCCCAGGTCAAGGTGGCCTTTGACGGCGAGCGCGAATGGATGGCGCCACCGCTGCGCTTTCGGGTGCACGACAAGCCGCTGTGGCTGGTCACGCGCACCACGCTCGACCGCGACAGCTCCGCCGCCCCGCAGCCTGAACAGGAGCACAAGCCGGACCCTGTTGCCGCAGAGCCTGAGGCTCCTGCGATCGTGCCGCTGCCCGCGCTGGGTGCCGCCATGGCAGCCGGCTGACCTGGCCCGAATTCGCCCGCTCACGCCCTGGCGCCTGTACCCTCTGCCCATGTCCGTATTGATGCACCTGTCCGACCTGCATTTCGGCGCCCACGAGCCTGTGGTCTGCCGTGCGGTGCAGGCCCTGGCGCGCCAGCTCGGGGTGTCGGTGGTGGTGGTCTCGGGCGACGTCACGCAGCGCGCCACCGCGCCCCAGTTCGCGCAGGCCGCCAGCTTCATCCGCGGCCTGGATGCCGGTGCCACGGTGGTGCTGCCAGGCAACCATGACCTGCCCCTGTTCGCCTGGTGGCTGCGCTGGGGGCGGGCCTACGACCGCTTCGAGCACGAGTTCGGCAAGGACCTGGAGCCTGTTCGCCAGCTCGGGCGCTTCTTCATCGTGGGCGTGAACACTACCCGGCCCTGGCGCCACGAGCGCGGCAGCCTCTCCAGCACCCAGATCGTGCGGGTCGAGAAGCAGCTGGCCGAGGCCTACGAGGAACCCTGGCGCATCGTCGTCGCCCACCACCCCCTCACGGCCCGCAACATGCAGGACAAGGAGCACCGCCCTGCGCGCGCCGAAGAGGCCCTGCTGCGCTGGCGCGACGCTGGTGCGCAGATGCTGCTGTCGGGCCATGCCCATGCGGCCGGCCTGCTGCAGCCGCTGCCCGGCCTGTGGGTCAGCCAGGCAGGCACGGCGGTTTCGCACCGCCTGCGCCATGGCTACCCCAACAGTCTGGTCGTGCTCAGCCACGAGGCCGATGCGCACAACCCCGAAAAGGTGCTGCGCTGGGCCTCTCGCTGGGACTACGACGCCGCGCGCACCGCCTTCCACTGCGTGCAGCGCCAGTGGGTGGACGACCCCAAAGGGGCCCTGGCTGTCTGAGCCTCAGAAGCGATGGCGCACCCCCAGCGCAAAGCTGGTGCCCTGCGCATCCACCGCGCGTGGCGGTGCCGGCAGCGTCTGCGTGCGCGTGCTGTCGCGCATGGCCACCAGGTAGATGTCGGTGCGCTTCGAGAGGAAATAGTCGTACCCCACGGTGAACACCCGCCGCTGCACATTGCCCCCGGCCACGGTGGAGGGCACCGGTCCCACGGCATCGCCCGTGCGGCGCGATGCATACCCCGCCAGCAATCGGCCGGCACCGATGGGCACGGCGGCACTCACATCCCACACGCGGTAGCCCACACCGAGCGGTGCCGTCGCTGTACCCCGATTCTGTATGTGGCCCAGGTGGGCGAACACCTTCACCGCCGCGAAGTCGTACGAGGCCGCCAGTTGCCAGGCCCGCGTGTCGTTGGGCGAGGTGCCATCGGCAAAGGTGATCGGGTTTTTCTTCACGCTCTGCCAGGCCAGCGATGCGGCCCACGGCCCCTGGCCGTAGGCCGCGCGCAGCGCACTGTTGCCGCCGCCCTGGCCTTCCGATATCGCATGCGCTGCGGACAGGCTGAAACCCGCCCAACCGGGGCTGTCATACACCACCGAATTCGCCCAGCCGGTGCCCCCTGTGAGCGGCGCGCCGATGAAGGTCACCAGGTTCAGCGGCCCGAAGACGGTGGAATCGCCGAATGCATTCGAGGTGATGCTGTTCAGGAACAGCAGCGAGGTGACATTGCCCAGGCGCACCCGCCCCCACGCGGGGTGCGCCAGCCCCACCCAGGCCGCCCGCGAGAACGCCGGGTCGGCCGCCACGTTCACGGGTGCGGGCAGGGCATCGCTGCGCCCGCTGGCGCCCGAGTCGTTGCGCACGAAGGACGATAGCTCGAACACCGCCGTGAGCCCGCCGCCCAGGTCCTCGTTGCCGCGCACGCCCCAATGGCTGGTGGACATGCCGCCGCCTTCGAGCTTGTGGATGGGCCCGTCCTGTGCGTTGACGCCAGTGGCTGCGCCCTCGAAGCGGCCTACGGCGGCATCTACCAGGCCATAGAGCTGCAGGCCTTGCCCGATGGCCGGCTGGGCATGCACGCTGGTAGTGCCGAAAGTGCCCAGCAGGGCCAGGATCGCCGCGTGGTGTGCGGCGGGTGCGGGCAGGAAGTGGTTTTGCATGGTGTCGTCTCCAGTCGTTGTCGTGGGTGGATGCGGGGAAAGAGGGCGCACGGCTCCCTGGCGCGCTCGCGATGCGAGCGTTCCAAGGGCTGTGGTGGGCTGGGTCAGCGTCGGCTGGGCGCTGTCTGCGGCGGGCACGCACGCAGGCGCTCGCACCGGCGGCATGCCACCGGTGTGCAGGGGGTGAGACGTCGGTGGGGCCCGGCGTCGCTTCAGGGCGCGCCGGTCAGGCGCATGGACTGCGGGGCCATCAATGCACCGGGCCGCCGCAGGCGCCGCGCATGCCGTACGCGATGAAACGCACCAGCAGCGGCCCGGCCGTGGCATCGTCGCCGGGCTGGTTCTGTCCGAACGAGAGGCGCTCGATGCGCCGGTCGTTCACGTGGTGCAGCAGCGCCCCCAGCGCGAACTGGTAGCACCAGGCCACCTGCGCGCGCGTGGCCTGGGGCAGGGCGCTGGCGATGGCATCGATGAAGGAGTGCGCCAGCGGGTCGAACAGTTCGCGGATGATGGGCTCGTCTTCCTCCAGGTGGTCGCTCATGCCGCGCGACAGCAGGCGCAGGAAATGCTGGCCTGCCGGTTGGCTGGCCACCTCCAGCACGGGCAGCACGAAGGCCTTGACGATCTCGTCCAGCAGCGCTTCGGGCGCGGCGGCGCGCTGTGCCTGGGCCAGCGACTGCAGGCGCACGTCGATGTAGCCCGCATGGGCGCGAAAGATCGCGTGGTACAGCGACAGCTTGGGGCCGTAGTAGTAGCCCACCAGGGCCAGCGGCACACCGGCCTCGTCGGCAATGTCGCGGATCGACACGCCGTGGAAGCCGCGCGCGGCAAACAGCCGCTCGGCCGCCTGCAGGATGTTGGCCTGGCGGTTGGGCGCCAGCTTGTCGTCGGGGCTGGCCAGGGCCTTGCCGGAGGTGCGCTTGCGCGGTGCAGGGGATGCCTCGTGCGAGGCGGATGCAGTGGATTTGGTGCGTGGCATGGTCCGGTTTATACGGATGTACAAAACAATTGAACACTCGTACAAACCCCAGTGATGCAATATTTGTACGTTCGTATAATTTTTTGCAGAGACGGCTTGCTCTGGGGCTGCCGCCTTCAATCTTCCGTTTGTAGCAGCCATTGCAGTCCATTCCCGCAGGAGACAAATCCATGACCACCCGCCGCCGGTTCACCCAGCTTTCCGCAGCCGCGCTGCTGCCCTCCGCCTGGGCCACAGGCTCCTGGGGCCAGGCCGCCAAGGCGTCTGCCGCCGGGCCAGCCGCCATCCCGGATGTCGCGCGCATCCTCATCGGCTTTCCCGCGGGCGGGCCCATCGATGCACTGGCCCGCCGGGTGGGTGACCGCATGCGCGGCAAGTACGCCGGTGCCGTGGTGGTGGAGAACAAGCCCGGCGCCGGCGGGCAGATCGGCATCCTCACGCTGCGCGACAGCCCGGCCGATGGCACCAACCTGCTCATCACCCCCTCGTCCATGCTGTCCATCTACCCCTACACCTATCCCAAGCTGCGCTACGGGCTGGCGGACGTGACGCCGGTCTCCGTGGCCGCCCACACCGACCATGGCCTGGCCGTGGGCCCCGGCGTGCCCGACAGCGTGCGCACCCTGGCGGACTTCCTGGCCTGGCTCAAGGCCAACCCCAGCAACGCCAACTACGGCAGCCCGGGTGCAGGCTCCATGCCGCACATGGTGGGCGTGCTGCTCGGTCAGATCACCCAGCTGGACATGCGCCACATCGCCTACCGCGGCACCGTGCCCGGCGTGCAGGACCTGCTGGGCGGGCAGGTGCCCGCGTTCTGGGGCCCCATCGGCGACTACCTGCAGCACACCAGGACCGGCAAGCTGCGTGTGCTGGCCATCGCCGGGGGCAAGCGCTCGGTGTTCCTGCCCCAGGTGCCCACCCTGCAGGAGCTGGGCTACCCCCTCAAAGTGAGCGAGTGGTATGGCTTCTTCCTGCCCGGCAAGGCCGCGCCCGAGGTGGTCAAGCGCGCGTCCGACGCTCTGCAGGCTGCGCTCGCCCAGCCCGAGGTGGTCGACTTCGGCAAGCAGTACGGGCTGGAGATCCGCGCTTCCAGCGCCCCCGACCTGGCCCGCATGCTGCAGGCCGATGCCGACCAGTGGCGCGGTCTGATCAAGCAAACCGGCTTCACCGCCGAGTCCTGAGCCACCCAAGAAAGCCATTCAGCCATGCCTACCCCATCCCCGCGCCACATCGTCGACATCTCCATGCACCTTGAAAACGACGTCGTCTCTGACCCTCCGGGCCTCGGCCCGCGCATCAGCTACATCGACCACCACATGAGCTTCGACGACCTGGCGCGCTTCTTCCCCGGCGTGCGCAAGGAGGACCTGCCCGACGGCGAATCCTGGGCGGTCGAGGACGTGCAGCTCAACACCCACAACGGCACGCACCTCGATGCGCCCTACCACTTTGCCTCCACCATGGACGGCGGCCAGCGCGCCCTGTCCATCGACGAGGTAGACCTGAACTGGTGCTTCCAACCGGGCGTGAAGCTTGATTTCAGGCACCTGGCCGACGGCTACGTGGTGCAGGCCGCCGACGTGGCCGCCGAGCTCGCGCGCATCGGCCACACCCTGCAGCCGCTGGAGATCGTGGTCGTCAACACCCGTGCGGGCCGCGCCTACGGCACGGCGGGCTACACCCGCGCGGGCTGTGGCATGGGCTACGAGGCCACCATGTACCTGCTGGAGCGCGGCGTGCGCCTCACGGGCACCGACGCCTGGAGCTGGGACGCCCCCTTCGCCTACACCGCCGAGCGCTATGCCGAAACCCGCGATGCCTCGCTGATTTGGGAGGGCCACAAGGCCGGCCGCGACATCGGCTACTGCCACCTGGAAAAGCTGCACAACCTGGAGGTCCTGCCCGCCAGCGGCTTCTACATTGCGTGCTTCCCGGTCAAGGTGCGCGGCGCCTCCGCCGGGTGGACGCGCGCCGTCGCCATCTTCGACCCGGTACTCCCCCTGCGCAAGGAAACGGCATGAAGCTCGCCACCCTCAAGAACGGCCAACCCGATGGCCGCCTGGTCGTCGTCTCGGCCGATGCCGCCCACTGCGTGGACGCCAGCCCTGTTGCGCCCACGATGCTCGATGCGCTGCAGCGCTGGGACGCCGTGCTGCCGGAGCTGGAACGCTTGTCACAGGCCGTCAACATTCCCGACTCGCGCGCCAGGGTGGGTGCGTTGCCGTTCGATGCACGCCAGTGCGCGGCGCCGCTGCCGCGCAGCTTCCAGTGGCTCGATGGCTCGGCCTTTCTGAACCATGGGCGTCTGATGGAGCGCGCCTTCAAGACCCCGCCTGTCGCCGACTTCGAGACCATCCCCCTCATGTACCAGGGCGCGGCCGACGACTTTCTGGGCCCGCACGACCCGGTGCCGCTGCCCTCGGAAGACGATGGCATCGACTACGAGGGCGAGTTCGGCGTGGTGCTGGGCGCCACGCCCATGGGGGTCAGTGCCCGGCAGGCGCTGCAGCACGTGCGGCTGGTGGTGCTGCTCAACGATTGGAGCCTGCGCCGCTTTGGCCCGCGCGAGGCCCAAAGCGGCTTTGGCTTCCTGCAGGCCAAGCCCTCCACGGCGTTCGCGCCCGTCGCCGTGACGCCCGACGAGCTGGGCCCCGCCTGGCACGAAGGCCGCGTGCACCTGCAACTGCAGACCTACCGCAACGATGCCTGGTGCGGCCACCCGCACGGCGGTGCCATGCACTTCGACTTTGGCCAGCTCATCGCCCATGCCGCGCGCACGCGCCGGCTGGCGGCCGGCACGGTCATCGGCTCGGGCACCGTCTCCAACGCCGACGCGGCCATGGGCTCCAGCTGCGTGGCCGAGCGCCGCATGCTCGAAACCCTGGCCGAGGGTGCGCCGCGCACGCCTTTTCTGCGCTTTGGTGAGCGCGTGCGCATGGTGGCGCTGGACGGGCAGGGGCGCCCGGGGCCCTTCGGCCAACTGGACCAGGTGGTGCGGCAGGCCGCAGGGGCGCATGCCAGCTGATCGCTGATGCCCGCATGGGGCGGGCGGCTGCATCCATAGGGGGCGCGTCATCCGTCCGCATGCCGGGGCCAGTGTGGGGCGGAAATGAATGATGACAAGCCCTAGCTTGACCGGCCCCCAGCCCGCGCCTATTCTGGCTGTCGGGGGGCTGTGGCTTGGGTGCATGGCCAGTCAATACGGCTACGCTATGGCAACCCCGGACTCCTCTGGAACCCACCGCCTGCCCATGCACAAAGAATTCAACCACGATGCCCTGCGCCGCCTGCAGGCGCTGATTGCCCGAGAAACGGGTGCGCAGCTCAACGAGGCGGCCACTGCCGAGATGGCCGCCATCCTGCGCGGCAGCGAGGGACCCGACGGCGTGCTCAACGAAGGCCTGGTGGTGGCCCCGCGCGAGGTCACCATCCTTCTGGCCGACCTGCGCGGTTTCACGGCGCTGTCGGCCTCGCTGCCGGCGGGCGTGGTGATCCCCGCGCTCAACCGCTGCCTGGCCATGCTCAGCGAGGTGGTCTTCAAGCACGGCGGTGCCATCGACAAGTTCATGGGCGACTCCATCATGGTGCTCTTCGGTGCACCCGTGGCGCGCGAGGACGATGTGGACCGGGCCCTGATGTGCGCTGTCGAGATGCAGATGGCCATGCGCGACCTCAACCTGGCCCACATGCGCGAGCGCCTGCCCGAGGTCTTCCTGGGCATTGGCGTGAACACCGGCACCGTGATGGCCGGGCGCTTCGGCTCGGATGTGTACTCCGAATACACCGTCATCGGCGAAGAGGTCAACCTCGCCTCGCGCATCGAGGCCTTCAGCCTGCGCGGGCAGGTGCTCATCAGCGAGGCCACCTACCAGCGCTGCTGGGGGCTGGTGTCGGCGTCGGCCCCCATGCAGGTCTACGTCAAGGGGCGCCAGCAGCCCGTGGGCCTGCGCGAGCTGGTGGCCATCCCCTCGCGCAAGCTCAAGGTACCGCGCCAGGAGTTTCGCCGCAGCCACCGCGTGGACACGCGCCTGCCCTGCCTGTGCCAGCGCATCCAGGACAAGATCATCGTGCCGCAGATCGTGCACGCCGCCGTCCGCGACATCGGCTACCACGGCCTGCTGGTGGAACTGACCGAAGAGCTGGCCTTGCACAGCGAGCTCAAGCTCGAATTCGACCTGACGCTGGTCGAATACCACGCCACCGACGTGTACGCCCGCGTCATCACCTTGAAGCCCGAGGGTGGGCAGTGGCTGGCGGGGCTGGAGTTCACCTCCATCAGCCCCGAGTGCCACGCCAAGGTGCAGATGTTCGTGCAGTTGCTGGTGGCGGCGCGTTAGGGCAAAGCGAATGAAAATTGGCAGGCCGCTGGCCGCAATACTGCTGGCCCTCGGCTGCGGGCATGGCTGGGCTGCCGATGCGGTTGCCGATTTCAAGGCGCTGGTCGAAGGCTGCAAAGCCTCATTGGCAGCCAGGCCCGCCACCGCCGTTCAATTCAACGAGGACTTGAAGTCGTGGGTGAAAACGGCACGCCTGCCCGCGGAGATCCGTGTCGACGTGCAGCCCACGGATTCACCGACCCGGCCCTTTTCCGCTGTCATCGACATCACGGACGTCGTGGCCAACGCCAAAGCCCCTGGGGAGCAAGCCGCCAGGCAGCTTAACGTCACGGCGGGCGATGGCCTGTGGACTTCAAGCCGGTTCGTGCAGACGCTGAACTTTGCCTATGAAGAGGGACGGTGGGTGCCGGTCGACGGCACGCGCACCCATGCTTTCAGGATGAAGGGCGCACCGCAGTTCGACAAGCCGAGCAGCATGCGTTTGTCCGCTGCCAACATGCAAGACCCCCAAGCCCCGTACGCTGCCTGCATTCCGAAGTAGCGCGGCTGCGTGGAGCCTTCGTCGGCGTCGAGTTTTATGGACGCTGGCAAGCACCCTGTGCTGCCTGCCTCCCCGTTCAGCACCCCAACTGCGTCGCCAGGTCCGTCAGCCGGGTGCTGTGCAGGTCGTTCCCGGCCTGCGCCGAGATGTCCTTGGGGTGCGCCGCCCCATATTCCAGCGGCCGCTCCACATACATGGTGCGCAGCCCACAGCCGCGCGCAGCCGCCAGGTCGTCGTGGTGGGCCGCTACCAGCGCCACCTGGGCGGGCTCCAGGTCAAAGGTGCGCGCCACGCCCAGGTAGGTCTCGGGGCTGGGCTTGTAGGCGCGGAACACCTCGGCGCTCAGCACGCAATCCCACGGCAGGCCCGCACGCTTGGCCATGTTGGTCAACAGGCCGATATTGCCGTTGGACAGGGTGGTGATGGTGAACCTGGCTTTCAGCCGCGTGAGCCCGGCCACACTGTCGGCCCACGGGTCCAGCCGGTGCCACACGCGGTTCAGGTGCCAGCGCTCGGCCTCGGTCAGGTGCGTGAGGCCAAAGCGCGGCAGTATCTCGTCGAGGATGCCTCTGTGGAGTTCGTCGATGCGCGTCCAGCCCTGCTCGCCGCGCATCACCCGCGCCATGGCTGGCTGGTAGCCGCTGCGCCACGCCAGCGCGAACGCATCGCCGTCGATGGCCGGGTACAGCGCCTGCATCTCGCGCACGATGCTGCCGTGCCAGTCCACCACGGTGCCGAAGATGTCGAAGGCCAGCACTTTCACGGTGCTGGCAAGCTCGTCTGCGGTGGTCGGTGTGGTCATGCGCTGGCCTTGGTTGGGAACGAAGGCCCCAGCGTAGCAGGCCCGGAGCCAGCGCGTTTTGGCCGGGCGTGCTATGGTTACAGGGTTCGGGTTTACCCCTGTAACTCAGTTTCTTCTCCACCCCCGTATGTCCTGCGTTGCACCATGGAGTGCGGTGCAGTGCTGCCCTGTTGTTGTTGCCGCCATGACCGCGCCCCTGTCCCCCACGTCGTCGCCCATCGCCCACACCCCCACCGACGACCGCACCCTGGTGCGCGCCGTGCTGGCCCTGGGGGTGGGCGGATTTTCCATCGGCACGGGTGAATTCGTCATCATGGGCTTGCTGCCCGAGGTGGCGCGCGACATCAACGTGAGCATTCCGCAGGCCGGCCACGTCATCAGCGCCTATGCGCTGGGCGTGGTGGTGGGCGCGCCCGTGCTGGCCGTGCTGTGCGCCAACTGGGGCCGCCGCGCGCTGCTGATGGCGCTGATGGTGGTGTATGCGCTGGGCAACTTCGCATCGGCCCTGGCACCCGGCTACGGTTCGCTCAGCGCCATGCGCCTGTTCACCGGCCTGCCACACGGCACCTATTTCGGCGTGGCGGCCCTCGTGGCCGCCGCCCTGGCACCCCCGGGGCGTCGCGCGCGCGCCGTGGGCTGGGTCATGCTGGGGCTGACCACCGCCACGTTGGTGGGCGTGCCCATTGCCGCCGCGCTGGGCGAGCATTTCGGCTGGCGCGCGGCCTTCGTGTTCGTGGGGCTCATCGCCGTGGCCGCCGTGGTCATGGTGCGCCTGTGGGTGCCCGACATGCCCGCATCGCACGGCGCCAGCCCCCTGCGCGAGCTGGGTGCCCTGGCGCGCAAGCAGGTGTGGTTCACCCTGGGCATCGGCGCCATCGGCTTTGGCGGCATGTTCGCGGTTTTCAGCTACATCAAGCCCACGCTGCTCGAAGTGGCCGGCATGCCGCCTGCGCTCATGCCCTTCGTGCTCGCGCTGTTCGGCCTGGGCATGGTGGTGGGCAACATCGTCGGCTCGCGCATGGCCGACAAGGCCCTCATGCCCACCGTGGGCAAGGTGCTGCTGTGGTCCATCGTGGTGCTGGCGCTGTCCGTGCCTGCAGCCCACCATCCCGTCACGGCTGCGCTTTCCACCTTCTTCTTGGGCACGCTGGTCGCCATCGGCCCCGCGCTGCAGATCCGCCTGATGGACGTGGCGGGCCATGCGCAGACCCTGGCCGCCGCACTCAACCACTCGGCCTTCAACGCCGCCAACGCACTGGGCGCGTGGCTGGGCGGCATGTCCATCGCGGCCGGCCTGGGGTGGACTTCCACCGGCTGGGTCGGCGTGGTGCTGGGCATCTGCGGAGTGGGCATCTTCGCCTGGTCCATGTCGAGCGAAAAGGCCACCACACGCGCCAGCGCAGGCCTGAAAGCCTGAGCGTAGCGGCGGTGCGACACCGCCGCAATGTGAGGAACGAACACCGCGTTTGATGTACATTGAATGCGGGCCGGCCTTTCTGCCAGCCACGTCGCTCGGACGGTTCCGGGCGCTTACGTGAAAGTTCACCAGCATGTCTGCTTCTCAGGGCAAGCGCCGCTTTGCGCGCATCGATCGCCTTCCCCCCTACGTCTTCAACATCACGGCCGAGCTCAAGCTGGCTGCCCGCCGCCGTGGCGAAGACATCATCGACATGAGCATGGGCAACCCCGATGGCGCCACGCCGCCGCACATCGTGGCCAAGCTCACCGAGGTGGCCCAGCGGCCCGACACCCACGGCTACTCTGCCAGCAAGGGCATCCCCCGCCTGCGCCGCGCCATCAGCCACTGGTACAAGGACCGCTATGCGGTCGACATCGACCCCGACACCGAGGCCATCGTCACCATCGGCTCCAAGGAAGGGCTGGCCCACCTCATGCTGGCCACGCTGGACCGGGGCGACACCGTGCTCGTGCCCGACCCGAGCTACCCCATCCACATCTACGGCGCCGTCATCGCAGGGGCCGACATCCGCAGCGTGCCCGTGGCGCCCGATGTCGACTTTTTTGCCGAGCTGGAAAAAGCCATCCGCGGCAGCTACCCCAAGCCCAAGATGATGGTCTTCGGCTTCCCCAGCAACCCCACCGCGCAGTGCGTGGAGCTGTCGTTCTTCGAGCGCGTCATCGCCCTGGCCAAGAAGCACGACATCCTGGTGGTGCACGACCTGGCCTACGCCGACATCGTGTACGACGGCTACCGGGCCCCCAGCATCATGGAAGTGCCCGGCGCCAAGGACGTGGCCGTGGAGTTCTTCACCCTCTCCAAAAGCTACAACATGGCCGGCTGGCGCGTGGGCTTCATGGTCGGCAACCCCGACCTCGTGGCCGCACTCGCCCGCATCAAGAGCTACCACGACTACGGCACCTTCACCCCCCTGCAGGTCGCAGCCATCGCCGCGCTCGAGGGCGACCAGCAGTGCGTGAAAGACATCGCCGCCCATTACCAGCGCCGCCGCGACGTGCTGTACAAAGGCCTCACCGAATCCGGCTGGGCGGTGGACTGCCCCAAGGCCAGCATGTACATCTGGGCCCGGCTCCCCCAACCCTACCGCGCCCTGGGCTCGCTCGAATTCGCCCGCCAGCTGCTCGACAAGGCCAAGGTCTGCGTATCCCCCGGCATCGGCTTCGGCGACCAGGGCGACGAGCACGTGCGCTTCGCCCTTATCGAGAACGAGGCCCGCATCCGCCAGGCCGTGCGCGGCATTCGGGCCATGTTCAAGGCCGATGGGTTGTTGAAGGTGCCTGCGGCGGCGGCGACTACGGCGTGATGCCGCAGTGATGACGGCCTGCCTGGTATGCTCAGGCTCGCCAACGAGGAGCGGAGGGCGGGCAAACCAGCCGTCTGCTCCCGCTGCGCAGGGCCATCATCGGGTTCATGTGTGATTCGATACGCAATAGACGTTCGCTTACGGCAGCCTGCCCAGTCGCGGTTTAGACTGGCGGGTATGCACATGCTCGACTACAACCCTGACGATCTGGACGTCACCATCTCTGAAATGCTTGTGGCCACCAGCGACTCTGCCGACCACGAACTTCCCGAGGTGGTGCCGGCGGTGCTGAAGTTGCTGCGCAAGCGCCTGGGCATGGACGTGGCTTTCGTCTCCCAGATCGCCGATGGCCGCCGCACCTTCAAGGCCGTGGACAACGCGCCCGACTTCCCCTTGCTGCAACCCGGCATGTCCGACCCGGCCGAAGAAAGCTGGTGCCAGTACGTGGTGGAAGGCCGCCTGCCAGAAAAGATCGACAACGCTGCGCCCCTCGTCGCTGCCGGCAAGGCACCCGATCCCGGTTTCACCATCGGCACGCACCTGAGCACCCCCGTGCGTCTGGCCGATGGACAGGTCTACGGCACCCTGTGCTGCTTCAGCCGGAACGTGCATCCGGGCGCTGACATCGACCGTCTGCGGTTTACCGCGAACCTGCTCGCAGAAAAGCTGTCACCGGGCACGGCAGGGTCGTCCGCCCGCTGAGCCCTGGGGCGGTGGTGCGGGCCTTGGAGCGGCCCGCCTGGAGCACCGACGCTCCCACCACCTTCCGCGGCAAGTTCGAAGCCGCCTTCCTGGGAGCGACGAGACTGCCTTGCACCGGTTGCTGTACGCACCGGCCTAACGCTCCGGCTTGTCGACTGCAGCGGCGGGGCATCTATCGGCCTTGTTCTCCATCGTAGTCCCGTCGACTCCCCTCGATCCTTTTCCAGTTCTCCCGAATCCACGACGTAAACCCTTCCAGCGCCGGCAGCATGCTGGCGCCCATGTCCGTCAGTTCGTACTCCACCCGTGCGGGTACCTCTGCGTACTGGTAGCGGCGCAGCAGGCCGTCGCGCTCCAGGCTGCGCAGGGTCAGGGTGAGCATGCGCTGGGTGATGCCTTCGATGCCGGCCTTGAGCACGGTGAACCGCAGCCGATGGCCAGGGGCCACGGCCAGGTGCGACATGACCAGGATTGTCCACTTGTCTCCCAGCCGCGCCAGCACGCTGTGCGGGGCGCAGGGCCTGAACCGGGGGCCGCTGGCGGTCTCGGTGTAGGGGCGGCCGTGGACGGAGGAGGGCGTGGCCTCGTCCTTTTTCGTGCCTTGCGATTTCTTCGGCGGTACCATTTTTGTGCCTTGGGTTAACGCGTGTGCCCACCTACGCGGTTGGGTACGATCCGCTTCAATCAGTGTTTCTTTCATCAGCCGATGAATGAATCAATTGAAAGGGGCGATGGTAATGAGCAATGAAGTTTTGGTCTTTGGGGCCACGGGCCAGCAGGGCGGGTCGGTGGCAGCGGCGCTGCTGCAGGCCGGGTGGCGCGTGCGCGCGCTGGTGCGCAACCTGGGCAGTGCGCAGGCGTCGGCCTTGAGCGATGCGGGAGTGGCGCTCATTCAGGGCGGCTTTGCCGATGGTGATGCCATGCAGCGCGCCATGCAGGGCGTGCACGCAGTGTTCAGCGTGCAGCCCAGCTCGGGCCAGGGTGCAGAGCTGGGGCTGAGCGATGAGGACGAGGAGCGTTTCGGCATCGCCATAGCCGACCTGGCCGTGCGCAGCGGGGTGCAGCACCTGGTCTACAGCAGCACCGGCGCGGTGAGCAGCGGGCCCACGGGCATGGGTCACTTCGACAGCAAGCTGCGCATCGAGAACCACATCCGCACGCTGCCCATCACAGCCACCATCGTGCGGCCTGCCGCGTTCATGGAGATGCTGCTCATGCCCGGCTTCGGGCTCGACCAGGGGCAGTTCCATTTCTTTATGCGGCCCGAGCAGGCCATGCAGTTCATCGCGGTGCAGGACATCGGCGCCATCGTTGCCGCCGTGCTGGCAGACCCGGCGCGCTTTGGCGGCACCACGTTCGAGATTGCCAGCGCCAGCGCCTCGGGTGCCGACCTGCAGGCGCTGTTCACCCAGGCGGCAGGCCGCTCCGTCACCTACGCACGCTTTTCCGACGAGGTGCTGGCGGAAAATACCTTCTTGCGCCGGCTGGCAGAGCTGGTGGACGCCGGCCCCCTGGTCGGCCAAGCCGATCTGGCGACGCTGCGGCAGATACACCCCGGGTTGCAGACCTTCGAGTCGTGGCTCGGCGGGCGCGGGCGCGATGCCTTCGAAAAGGCGCTGGGCACACCGGGGGCATGGGCGTATGGAAAGGCGGATGGCAAATGAGCTGACCGGTTGGATGCCCCCCTCCAACCCCTCAGACCTTGCGCAACCCCTGCAGGGTCTGCAGCAGCACCACCCGCGTCTGCCCCAGCACCATGCCCTTCCACTCCTCGTTGTCGCAGTAGAACGCGTCACGCAGTTGGGTGCGGATCTCGCGCTGCTGCGCGGCCGGGGCCTCGGGGTGGCGGCGCAGCCAGGTGTCCGCGCGCAGGCGCAGCAGCATGTCTGCCTCGGGCAGGGTGCCGAACTCCAGGCCCATGGGGGCGATTCGGGCGTTGGGGCATTCGTCGAAAGCGGTGGTGACCACCGGGCCCGACACGTCGGCCGAGGCCGAGTCGCCGGAGAAGGGCGAGAACACGTCGGCGCCCCACCAGGATTGGGCCAGCGCCAGGTCATCGGGCGTGTTGCGGCCGGGGTAGATCTTCTCGCCGTGGCCGTAGGGCCCCAAGCCCGTATGCACATCGATCCAGCCCAGGTGCGTGGCCGATGCCGCGTATTTGCGCAGAATGGAGCGAATGGTCTTGTTGCTCCACGACGGCGCGGTGCCGCCGTAGAACAAGCCGTCGGGCGAGGTGTACTGGCCCTTGAACACGGCATTGCGGAAGGCGGCGAGGCCATGCTGGGCAACGTAGGCGTCCACAGCCGCATCGTCGGCGGGCGTGGGCGGCCAGGCGGCGGGCAGCATCAGCGGCTCCACGTCGGCGTACGCCGCGTTCACCGGCAGCGGCGCGCTGAAGTCGATGTGGTTGCGGTTCAGGTCGATGTTGTCCTCGTTCGTGCGGTGCAGGTGCGAGAACCCGTGCGGGTTGACCGCGTGCACCAGCAGCAGCGCCACGCCGGCCTGCTGCAGCCGGGCCAGCAGGTCGGCATCGTGCAGTGTGGCCACCTGCGTGCCCGACCCGCAAAAGCCCTCGGGCCCGTGCGTGCCCGAGGTGACGAGCAGGATCTTCTTCGCATCGAGGGCGCCGATCAGCGCCACGTCGGTGGACAGCTCTTCGCCCAGCGCGCCACGGTGGTCCGGGTGCACGAAGGATTCGACGGCCGCGCCGCTCTGGGCGGCGGCATTGAGGAACTTGGCGCGGGCTTCAGCGTACGTGCCCGAGAAATACCGCGTGGCGGCGCTGGGTTGTGTTGGCATGGTGTGGGGGCCTGGGCTTTGAAGAAGACGGTCTTGAACAAAAGGATTGTGGCCGGCACAGGAGCACGGCGAGTGCAATCCGAGCAGCAAGATTAACGCCATCCCACCAGGCAGGCACAGGCTTGCTGCCTGCAGCCTTCACCAGCCTGGCGCTGTGTTGCAGCGAGCCTCAGCCTGTGCTCTCGGGCGCCCAGCGAAACCGTGCGGTGAAGTTGCGCAGCAGTTCAGGCTCGTAGGTGAAGTCCATCCCTCGGATGGCGTGCGCGCGCCGGGCCACCGTGGCCAGTGCGTCTGCCACATAGTCCATGTGGTCGTTGGTATAGACCCTGCGCGGAATGGTCAGCCGCATCGATTCGAGCGGGGCTTTTTCCTGCTTGCCGGTGAGCGGATCGCGCCCCAGCAGCAACGACCCGATTTCCACGGCCCGCACGCCGGACTCGATGTACAGCTCACACGCCAGTGCATGCGCCGGAAACTGCCCGGAGGGTATGTGCGGCAGCAGCGCTGCGGCATCCACGAACACGGCGTGCCCCCCGGTGGGGTATTGGATGGGCACGCCCTCTGCCCGCAGTCGCTCGCCCAGGTAGGCCACCTGCCCGATGCGGTAGGCCAGGTAGTCCGGGTCCATCGCCTCCTCAAGGCCCACCGCCAGCGCCTCCATGTCGCGGCCCGCCAGGCCGCCGTAGGTGATGAAGCCTTCGCTCACCACGCAGCGCTCCTGCACGGCGCGGAACAGGTCCTGGTCGTCGCGGAACGCGCAGAACCCGCCGATGTTGACCAGCCCGTCCTTCTTGGACGACATGACCGCGATGTCGGCGCAGGCCATCATCTCGCGCACGATTTCGGGGATGCTGTGCTGCGCGTATTCCGCCTCGCGTTGCTGTATGAACCAGGCGTTTTCGGCAAAGCGGGTCGCGTCGATCACCACCGGAATGCCCACCTGCCGCGCCATGTGCGAGGCGGCCCGCAGGTTGCACAGCGCCACGGGCTGGCCGCCGGTGGTGTTGCAGGTGACCGTGGCCACGATGGCCGCGACATTGGCAGCCCCTTCAGTCTCGATCAACCGGGCCAGCTCGGCCAGGTCGAAGTTGCCTTTCCAGTCGTGGTACTGCCGGGTGTCCAGCGCTTCCTTGTTGAGCGCATTGAGGGCGCGCGCCCCCGCCAGCTCGATGTGCACCTTGGTGGTGTCGAAGTGGAAGTTCGACAGGAACACCGGCCGCTGGGAGCCGCGCCGCTTGACCAGCTCCGGATAGAGGATCTGCTCCGCACCACGCCCCTGGTGGGCGGGCACCAGGTACGGGTAGCCGAAGACCTTGTCGATGGTGTCGACCAGCCGGTAGTAGCTGCGGCTGCCCGCATAGGCCTCGTCGGCGGCCATCATGGCGCTCCACTGGCGGTCGCTCATGGCACCGCTGCCGCTGTCGGTGAGCAGGTCGATGTACACATCGTCGCTGCGCAGCAAAAAGGGGTTCAGGCCAGCATCGTGCAACGCCTGCTCGCGGTGCTCGCGCGTCGTCATCGCGATGCGCTCTATGGTCTTGATGCGGAAGGGCTCGGGTATGCGTTTCATGATCGTTGGTTCCAGCAATGAGGAAAAATTGCAAAAAAAGGCATTGCGCCGATGGGCTGCGCAACGCTTGTTTGTTGTGAACAACGATCAAATTGTTCTCGTACGGGCAGGAAATGGGTTTTCGTATTCGCTCGCCCTTGGTTGAAAAAAGAGGGAATGTTGTACGATTTACTGAATAAGAGAGAACCTGTTGCATATGCTCAAACTCGACCGCATCGACGTGCGCATCCTGACCCTTCTGCAAGAGAGTGGCCGCATGTCCAACCTCGAGTTGGCGGAGGCGATAGGGCTGTCGCCTGCGCAGTGCAGCCGGCGCCACCACCGCCTTGAAGAGGGCGGGGTGATCGCTCGGTACGAGGCACGCCTTCGCCCTGCCGCGCTGGGCCTGCAGGTGACGGCGTTCGTGCACATCGGCATGGAGCGAGGCCACATGCGCGACCTCAAGCTGTTCCGGCAAACACTGGCCGGCGTGCCCGAGGTGCTCGAATGCCATTCGGTCACCGGCGATGTGGACTATGTGCTCAAGGTCATCGCGCGGGATCTGGACGGGCTCAACGTCTTCCTCACCGAGCGGCTGGTGGCGTTGCCGGGCGT
>JAZKEE010000225.1:0-4092 GCA_040387235.1 Pseudomonadota bacterium | reverse complement strand
CGCACGGCCTTGAGCAGCTTCATTGCCGGCTCCACCTGCGGCGCCAGCACGCGCACCACCACCATCTGCGCGTTGGGGCTCGTGGCGCCTGCAGTCGCGGTCAGGGTGGGGTGCGCATCCATCACCGCGCGGGCCGCATCCAGCGCCGCATCGCGCCGGTTGCGCTCCAGCGCGCTGCCGGCGGCAAAGAACATGCTGGCCATGCAGCGCTGGCCGGCCAGGCCCAGGGAACTTTGCAGCAGGCGTTCATCGGCCGCGTCGATCACGCCGCGCTCCAGCCACAGGCCGGGCACGGTGAGGTGCTGCACGAAGCGGCCCTGCACGAAGGGCTGGTCGGCATGGGGCAGGCCCAGCGCGGTCACGTCCCAGCCCATGCATTCGGCGCCGGGGGCCAGGTTCAGCGTGAGGTGGTTCTCGGCATTGCAGGCGCTGTAGCACAGGGCCTCCAGTGGCAGCCATTCGAGGCGCGCACCCTCGGCCAAGGTCAGGTGGCTGCGCTGCAGCGCGAGCGGGCCGGTGGAGCGGTAAAAGCGCGTGGCGCCCGGCGTGGTGACCAAGCCGTGCGCGCCCGGGCCCACGGTGGCCGCGATGTCCAGCGTGTCGCCGCCCACCAGGCCGCCGGGCGGGTGCACCAGCACGTTGTGGCAGATGGCGTCGCCCTCGGGGTACAGGCTTTGCAGAATGCGCAGCGGCCCGTCGTGCTCATAGCGCGCCACGGTGCGGGCGTTTTCAACGGTGTAGTCGAGCTGCAGGCGGGCGTGCCAGGACATGGATGAATCACTGCCGAGCTGCGCGGCTGCTATTAAATGAATAGCTGATTATGCCTCTGCGACTTTTTGCACGGCGGCTTTGAAGGATCGCATTCAGCCGGATAGCTGGGCGGGGAGCCGCAGACAGTGCTTTTGCACGGCAAGGCTCCCCAACGACGCTAGCTCGCTGAAGGCAAATCCGCAGGGCACTAAGCCACCTTGGCTACAGGAGGTACCCAGCTGCGCAGCTTGCCGGGGTTGAGAAGGCCTTGCGGGTCGAAGCGCTGCTTGGTGCTGACCACGGCAGGATCCAGGTTGTTCTGCTTGCCGTCTTCCACGATGTACACGTGCGGGTTGTTGATCTGCACGCCGTGGTCGCGGTAGATCTGCATGATCTGGTTCAGGCGCTCTTCGGTGCTGTAGCGGATGAGCTGCAGCCCGCTGCAGTTGAAGGCGCCTTCCTTGGTGCGCAGAAACTCCAGGTGCATCATTACCTCGCCGCCCAGGGCTTTTTCCAGCGCCTTCACCTGCTCGATGCGCGTGGCGGGGGTGAAGCCGCTCTGGATGTAGGTGAGCGACTTGTCCACCTTCAGCGCGTGCAGGGTGGTGTGGTTCCAGGTGTATTCGAGCAGGGTCTTGTGGCTCTTGTCCACCTCGTCGGCGGTCTTGCGGTAGCTGACGCTGCCGCCATGCTTGGCCGCCATGTCGCGCATGCCGTCCTCGGAGTGCGGGGCCACCAGCAGCATCACCGCGTGGCAGCCTGCGGGCAGGTGCTCGGCCAGGCTGGTGAAGTAGTCGGGAATGGGCGCAGCCAGAAAGCACACCTCTTTCTTCTCCAGCCCCGGTGCGGCGCCAAATCGGTCGGCAAACTCCAGCGCGGCGTCGAAGTCGGTGAAGGTGACGATGCATTCCGTCCACGCCACCGTGGGGGTCAGCGCCACTTCCAGCTCCAGCACGATGCCGTTGGTGCCGTAGGTGTGGTGCAGCAGCATGGCCTCGGGGCCGCGCAGTTCGATGACCTGGGGCTCAGACTCCACCGTCATGGCGCGCACGGCCAGCACGTTGCCAGGCGCGGCCAGCGGGCCGTGGTTGATCGATCCTGCTCCGCCAAAGCCGCCGCCGAACAGCCCGCCCAGCGTGGCGCTGCGGTAGGTGGAGGGCAGCCAGCGCAGCTCCTGCCCCAGGGGCTTGGCCTGCGCGTCGAAGTCCGACAGGCGGATGCCCGCCTGCGCGCGGCCCACGCCGCCACGCACCCAGCCAAAGCCGTTGTAGCCCGACAGGTCCAGGATCACCCCGCCGTGCAGTGGCGTGCTCTGTCCGTAGTTGCCGGTGCCGCTGCCGCGCACGGTGAGGGGGATCTGCGCGCTGGCACAGGCGGCCACCACCTGGCGGATCTCGTCCTCGGTGCGCGGGCGCACGGCAATGTCGCCTCGCTTGCCGGCGAGATCGCGCTTGAGCACGGGGCTGAACCAGGCGAAGTCCTGCGACAGGCGGCCCACGCGCAGCGGGTCGGCAATCCAGTCCAGGCCGGGCAGTTGTTCGGGCAGTTGGTGGGCGGTAGTGGCGGTCATGTCTGTCTCTCTTGTCGGTGCAGTGGATCGTGTGTGGCGGGCAAGGCACGGCCCCCACCACGCTTGCGCGGTGTCAAAAAATGGATGCGGTCCGAGTGAGTGCGGGGGTCAGTCGTGCGAGTTTTCGCTGGCGTGCCAGCTGCCCAGGGCCACTCGGGTGCCCCAGGCCATCAGCGCGAACAGCGCCACGCCGGTCAGCGATATCAGCAACAGCGCGGCGAACATGCGCGGTATGTTGAGCTGAAAGCCCGCCTGCAGGATCTGGTACGCCAGGCCCGCGCCCTGGCCGCCGGTGCCGGCCACGAACTCGGCCACCACGGCGCCGATCAAGGCCAGCCCGCTGGAGATGCGCAGCCCGCCGAAGAAGTAGGGCAGCGCGCTCGGTATGCGCAGGCGCAGCAGGGTCTGCATGCGTGTGGCGCGGTTGAGCTGGAAGTAGCTTTGCAGGTCCGGCTCCACGCTGCGCAGGCCCAGCGTGGTGTTGCTGATGATGGGGAACAGGGCCACCAGCGCGGCGCAGATCACCATGGACGCGGTCGGGTCTTTCACCCAGATGATGATCAGCGGCGCCACCGCCACGATGGGCGTGACCTGCAGCAGCACGGCGTAGGGGAACAGGGCGGTCTCGATGCGCTTGCTCTGCACGAACAGAAACGAGATCAGCACCCCCGCCACCGTGGCCACGCCAAAGGCCAGCACCGTGATCTTGACGGTGACCCACAGCGAGCCGCCCAGGGCCGCCCAGTCGGTGAACAGCGTTTTGAGCATGAGCAGGGGCGAGGGCACCAGGTAGGGCGGCAGCTCCAGCGCGGTGACCAGGCCCTGCCACAGCGCGATGAGCACCAGGCCCACCAGCAGCGGGTAGACCACGCGCTGCACGCGCGGCTGGGCCATGAGGGGAGTGCGCGGCTTGGCGGGCTTGGCTGGGACGGGTGCGCGCGTGGGTGTGCTGCGCTCTGTGGTAGCGGGCGCCGCGATGGGCGCTGCAGGTGCAGTAGGGTAGGGGGTGCTCATGCTGCGGTCTCCTCGGTGTCGGCGCTGGCGCGCAGCAGGCTGTCCTGCAACTGCTTGGCGTAGCGGCTGAATTCCGGCGACACCATGAAGTCGGCCGTGCGCGGGTAGGGCGCATCGATGGTGAACTCCTCCACCACGCGGCCCGGGCGCGCGGCCATCATCACCACGCGGCTCGATAGGAACACGGCCTCGTGGATCGAGTGGGTCACGAAGATCACAGTGAGTTTTTTCTTGCGCCACAGGTCCAGCAGGTCGGCGTCGAGCTTGTGGCGCGTGATCTCGTCGAGCGCGCCGAAGGGCTCGTCCATCAACAGCAGATCAGGCTGGGTGACCAGCCCGCGTGCGATCGACACGCGCATCTGCATGCCGCCCGACAGGGCGCGCGGCAGCGCGCTGGCAAATTTCGACAGGCCCACCAGGGCCAGGGCCTCGGCCACGCGGCCATCGGCCTCCTGGCGCGGCACGCCGGCCAAGTCCAGCGGCAGGCGCACATTGGTCTGTACGCTGGCCCAGGGCATGAGCGTGGGCGACTGGAAGACGAAGGCCATCTTCTTGCCGCTCTCGTCGAGCTGCGCCACGGGCTTGTGCCACAGCTGCAGGCGTCCGTCGGTGGGCTCCAGCAGGCCGGCCACCATCTTCAGCAGCGTGCTCTTGCCGCAGCCCGAGGGGCCCAGCAGGGTGACGAACTCGCCCTCTTCGATGGTCAGGTCCACCGGCAGCAGGGCCTGCGTGCCGTTGGGGTAGGTCTTCTCGGCCGA
>JAZKEE010000224.1:0-5699 GCA_040387235.1 Pseudomonadota bacterium | reverse complement strand
ACCATGTTCGGCGGCTGGCGCATCGTCAAGACCATGGGCCAGAAGATCACCAAGCTCAAGCCGGTGGGCGGCTTCTGCGCCGAAACCGGCGGGGCACTGACGCTGTTCCTGGCCACCACGCTGGGCATCCCGGTCTCCACCACGCACACCATCACCGGTGCCATCGTGGGCGTGGGCTCCACGCAGCGCGCCAGCGCCGTGCGCTGGGGCGTGGCCGGCAACATCGTCTGGGCCTGGGTGCTCACCATCCCGGCCAGTGCCTTCGTGGCAGCCATTGCCTACTGGGTGAGCCTGCAGTTGTTCTGAGCGAGTGACAGTCCATGAAAAAAGCCCCCCGGGAAGTGCTTCCTGGAGGGCTTTTGCGTTGTGGGGGATGCCTACTGCGAAATCTTGCGCGCTTCCTCGATCTGGTACTCGAAGTAGCGCTGGAAGCTGAAGGCCAGGCTGGCCATCAGCACCGTGGTGCCCAGCAGCAGGGCCAGGACGATGGCGCCGATAGTGATCCACTGCGTCTGCCCGGCAGGCGCGTCCACCGTGGCGCCGGGGTTGTGGCGGGCGTTCCAGCGCTCGGGCGTCGTCAGGCCGTACAGGATGGCGCGCAGGGCGCAGCCGGCGATGGTGAAGCCCAGCAGCGGGATCAGGATCCAGCTGTAGTGGTCGTCCTGGCCGAGTTGCTGCACGCGCTGGATGCCGTAGATGCCCAGCGCCGTGGGGATGGGAAGCAGCCAGCCCAGCATGTCCCCCATGCCGTGCAGGTAGAAGCGGTGCAGGCCCAAGGGCCCACCCAGGAAGGCCAGCCAGGCGGCCAGGGTTTTGTTTTTCATGGGTCGATTATTCAGGCGAAGTGGTGTCGCCCGCGCCCAGGGTCTTTTCCATGAGCACGATGTCACGCCAGGCGCCGAATTTCCAGCCCATGGAGCGCATCACGCCCACGTCGGTGAAGCCCAGGGCGCGGTGCACACCGATGGAGCCGGCGTTGGCCGAGTCGCCGATCACCGCCAGCAGCTTGCGCACGCCCACTGCCTCGGCCTGTGCGATCAGTTCGGCCAGCAACTGCCGGCCCAGGCCCATGCCGCGGGCGCTGTCGGCCACGTAGATCGAGTCCTCGGCCGAGAAGCGGTAGGCCGGGCGCGGCTTGAACCAGTTGGCGTAGGCGAAGCCCAGCACCCGGCCGTCCTGCTCGGCCACCAGCCAGGGCAGGCCGCGGCCCAGCACGTCGGCGCGGCGGCCCGCCATGTCGGTTTCGGTGGGGGGGTCGATCTCGAAAGTGCCTGTGCCGTGCAGCACGTGGTGGGCATAGATGGCGGTGATTGCCGGGAGGTCAGCGTCGGTGCTGGGACGGATGGTGGGCATTTATCAAGAAATGGATATAATCGCGGGCTTTGCAGCGTGTCGCTGGCCGGGTGGCCATGTCGCGTGTCTCAAGCGTTGCGAGAATATGGTTGCGAACACTGTGGATTTCGGCAGGCACTGCCGGAACCCAACACCCGAAGGATAAATCATGGTCGTCATTCGACTCTCTCGCGGCGGCTCCAAGGGCCGTCCATTTTTCAACATCGTCGTCGCCGACAAGCGCGTGCGCCGTGACGGCCGCTTCATCGAGCGCCTGGGCTTCTACAACCCCACCGCCAAGGACACCGAAGAAGGTCTGCGCATCGCCCAGGACCGCCTGACGTACTGGCAGAGCGTGGGCGCCCAGTCCTCGCCTACCGTGGACCGCCTGATCAAGCAAGCCGCCAAGAAGGCTGCTTAAAGCTCCCTGAAAAGGGCGGGTTCCGTCGGCTTGCCTGGCGGGACCCGCCCTTTTCCTATTTCCGAGATCCATTCCATGGCCACGAACCTGACCCTCGAACCCGCAGAACTGCCTGCCGACGCCGTCGAAGTGGGCCGCATTGCCGACGCATGGGGCATCAAGGGCTGGTTCAAGGTGCTGCCGCACAACAGCAGCAACCCCGAGGCCCTGTTTGCTGCCAAGAGCTGGTACCTGCAGCCCTCCGAGCGCGGAGCCAAGACCTTCTCGGGCACGGTGCTGCTGCCCATCCGCCAGGCCAAGGACCATTCGGACACCGTGGTGGCCTGGGCCCAGGGCATCGACGACCGCAACGGCGCCGAGGCGCTGCGCGGTGCACGCATCTTCGTGCCGCGCTCGAGCTTCCCGTCCACCGCCACGGATGAGTACTACTGGGTGGACCTGATCGGTCTGGCCGTGGTCAACCGCGAGGGCCTGGCCCTGGGCACCGTGCGCGAGTTGCTCTCCACGGGCCCCCAGACCGTGCTGGTGATCGAATATGAAGAGGCTGGCAAGGCGCAGGAGCGCATGATCCCCTTCGTCTCGGCCTTCGTGGACAAGGTCGAGCTGCCTGAAAAGCGCATCACCGTCGACTGGCAGCCCGACTACTGAGTCCCGCGCACCATGCGCTTTGACATCATCACCCTGTTCCCCGAGCTGTTTGCGCCGTTCCTGGCCAGCGGTGTGACGCGCCGCGCCTATGCCGGCGGCCAGGTCGACGTGCGGCTGTGGAACCCGCGCGACCATGCCGAGGGCAACTACCGCCGCGTGGACGACCGGCCCTTTGGGGGCGGCCCCGGCATGGTGATGCTGGCCGAGCCGCTGGCGCGCTGCCTGGCCGCCATCCGCAGCGAACGCGCCGAACCCGAAGAGGGCGAAGCCCCGCTGGTGCTTTTTTCGCCCATCGGCCCGGCCCTCAACCATGCGGCCGTGGAGCGCTGGTCTGCCAGCGCGGGCGCGGTATTGCTGTGCGGGCGCTACGAAGGCATCGACCAGCGCTTCATCGATGCCCATGTGGACGTGCAGATCAGCCTGGGCGATTTCGTGCTCTCGGGCGGTGAGATCGCCGCCATGGCCCTGCTCGATGCCGTGGCGCGCCTGCAGCCTGGCGTGCTCAACGACGAGGGCAGCCACCAGCTCGACAGCTTCAACCCCGCGCTCGACGGCCTGCTCGACTGCCCGCACTACACCCGCCCCGAGGAATGGGCGGGCCAGGCCGTGCCGGCCGCGCTGATGTCGGGCCACCATGCGCAGATCGAGCGCTGGCGGCGCGACCAGCGCCTGGCCGTCACCGTGCGCCACCGCCCCGAACTGATCGCCGCCGCCCGCCTGGCGGGCCGCATCACGCCTGCGGACGAGGCGGTATTGGCCAAGTTGCGCTGACTTGCTATAATCAAAGGCTTTTCGATCCTCTGGCCGGCCGTTTTGCTGAGCAAACACTTGGAGCATGCAGGCTCCTGCCGTTTGTGCGAAACACTGAGACGTCAATCCCGACGCTGCCATTTTTGGCGCGGACATGATCGTTGGATGTAAAAATGAACCTGATTCAAACCCTGGAAGCGGAAGAAATCGCCCGCCTCAACAAGACCATTCCCGCATTCGCGCCTGGTGACACCGTCATCGTGAGCGTGAACGTGGTGGAAGGTACCCGCAAGCGTGTGCAGGCTTACGAAGGCGTGGTGATTGCCAAGCGCAATCGCGGCCTGAACAGCGGCTTCACCGTGCGCAAGATCTCCAGCGGCGAAGGCGTGGAGCGTACGTTCCAGACCTACAGCCCGCTGATCGCCGGCATCGAAGTCAAGCGCCGCGGTGACGTGCGCCGTGCCAAGCTGTACTACCTGCGTGACCGCAGCGGCAAGTCGGCACGTATCAAGGAAAAGCTGCCATCGCGCGTCAAGGTTGCCGCCGCCACCGCAGCCTGAGGACTGGCCCAGTCCCCACAAGCCGCTACAGCCAGCCTGTAGCGGCTTTTTGCTTTTTTGCCACCCACCACCGTCCATCGTCCGCAACACTCCCCAGCACCCCTGGCCGCCACTGCAGTGAAACCACCGATCAGTCCCGTGTCCTCCGTCATCCCTCCCCTGTCCACGCTGCCCGATTTTGATCCGCGCCGTGTGCCCGTGGTGGGCGTGGACACGCACCTGCCCGCTGTTGCGCTGGCTGCCCAGACCGCCGAGGCCTTGCGCCTGCGGTTTGCCCGCCCGCCCCAGTGGGAGCCCGAGGTGGTGCTGGAGCGCAAGTTTGCCAACCGCGAGCCGGCCCATGCCTCCGTGCTGCTGGCCATCGTGCTGCGCGAGGAGCCCATGGTGCTGTTGACCGAACGCACGGCGCACCTGTCCACGCACTCGGGGCAGATCGCCTTTCCCGGTGGCCGGGCCGACCCGGAGGACGCCACGCCAGCCGACACCGCGCTGCGCGAGGCGTTCGAGGAGGTGGGGCTCGAGCGCCAGTACGTGGAGGTCCTGGGCTCGCTGCCTGTCTACGTGACGGGCACTTCCTTCATCATCACGCCCGTGGTCGCGCTGGTGCAGCCCGACTGCGTGCTCACCCCCAATCCCTACGAGGTGGCGGACCTGTTCGAGGTGCCGCTGGCCTTCCTGCTCGATCCGGCCAACCACCAGCGCCACCGGCTGGAGTGGGAGGGAGTGGCCCGCGAATGGTTCTCCATGCCCTACCAGGATGGTGAGAAGAACCACCACATCTGGGGTGCCACCGCCGGCATGCTGCGCAATTTCTACCGTTTCATGGTGGCCTGAGCCTGCGCGGGACTCACCGCCTGCACAAACACCTCCCCGCCGGCCGCCACGCCAGTATCATTGGCGCCCATGAGTTTCTTCGCCATCCTGTTCGCTCTGCTGATCGAGCAGGCCCGTCCGCTGGCCCGCAGCAACCCCATCCACGCAGGTCTGCGTGCCTGGGCTGTGTCGGTGAGCCGCAATTTCGACGCCGGCAAGTCGCACCACGGCTGGGTGGCCTGGGGCCTGGCGGTGCTGCTCCCCTCCCTGGTCGTGCTGGCCATCCACTGGCTGCTGCTGTGGGGGCTGGGCTGGCCATTCGCCGTGCTCTGGAGCGTGGCGGTGCTCTACATCACCCTCGGTTTCCGGCAGTTCAGCCACCATTTCACCGGCATCCGCGATGCGCTCGAGGAGAGTGATGAAGACGCTGCCCGCGAACGCCTGGCCCACTGGCAGCAGGTGGACGTGGGTCTGCTGCCGCGCAGCGAGATCGTGCGCCACGTGATCGAGTACTCGGTGCTGGCCGCCCACCGCCACGTGTTCGGCGTGCTGGCCTGGTTCTCGGTGCTCGCGGCGCTGGGTCTCGGCCCCACGGGTGCCGTGCTGTACCGGCTGGCCGAATTCGCGTCGCGCTACTGGCACTACCGCCAGCGCATGGGCGCCCAGCCTGCCAGCGAATCGCTGCAGCGCGCCTCGGCCCAGGCCTGGACGGTGATCGACTGGGTGCCTGCGCGCCTGACCGCGCTGAGCTTCGCCGTGGTGGGCAGTTTCGAGGAGGCCATCGAAGGCTGGCGCTTCCATGCCCAGCGTTTCCCCAATGACAACGATGGGGTGGTGCTGGCAGCGACTGCTGGCGCCATCAACGTCCGCTTGGGTGGCGAGGCGCTCAAGGCCCGCTCTGTGCTGCATACGCCGCAGGGGCTGGAGATCGATGCGGACATGGGGGACAGCGACTCCACTCCGGGGCGGGAGCCTGAAGTCGGGCATCTGCGCAGTGTCGTGGGGTTGGTTTGGAGGTCTGTGGTGGTTTGGATGCTGCTGCTGGCTTTGCTGACTCTGGCTCGCTTGCTGGGCTGACGATCTCTCCGGGTTTTTTACCGGCGCCTTGCTTGTTTTGAGGGCGGGAGCCGGGATGTGCGCCCGGCGGCGCACCTACTTTCTTTTGCGTCGCCAAA
>JAZKEE010000223.1:0-3336 GCA_040387235.1 Pseudomonadota bacterium | reverse complement strand
TGGCCGATAGCCGAAGTCTAGCCGCTCGCGCCCCTGCCCTGTATCACCCGAGATGGCGACTCAGCGAAGCTGAAAAGATGCCCATCATCAGCAAACTTGGAAAGTCCACGCGTGCCGATTTATGTGTCCAGTTCACCCCGTTCCCGCCGTACCACTGAATTCGACCCCACGGTTGGGAAGTGACCGAAATACGCAGCGCACGGATTCCACCCGGGTTCAGGTACCGGCACCTGCCTCCATGCGCGCCTTGAGCGCGGCCAGGCCCCGGACTGCCCGCTGCCGCATGACCCGCCTGGCCAGCGGCAGCAGCAGGCAGCGGACGGCAAGGCTCGGGCTTCGGCTGTACATGCGCCAGGTGAGCTCGCAGGACTGCGGCGCCGTGGCATGCAGCGAGATCTCCATGCGCGGCAGGAGCGGCAGGAACCGCCCCTCGGTCGCGAAGAACCGGGGCGCCCTGGCCTCCTGCACCCGCAGGGTGACCTGCCGGCGCCCCCTGAGTGGCACGACCACGGTTTCAAGGTACTCCTTGCCCGGCTGCCCATGGGCGAGCGCACCCAGCGATTCGATCGAGATGACGCCCGGGAACCATTCGCCAAACTGCTCCATGTTCGATACGTAGCCAAACACCGCCTGCACAGGCCGGTGGATGGAGACCGTCTTTTCAACCATCAGGTGCATGGTGTGACCTCTTCAAAAAAGCCATGCTAATCTGTAGAGTGAGGTCTACAGTCAAGGGAATTTCGATGCGCATATCCGAGCTGGAAAGCCGCACCGGCCTGGGCCGCCACGCGCTGCGCTTTTACGAACGAGAGGGGCTGCTCGTCGGCGTGCAGCGCGGCCAGAACAACTACCGCGACTACCCCGAGTCGGCCGCCAGGGACGCAGCCCTGCTGCAGCAACTGCAGTCGCTGGGCTTCTCGCTGCAGGAGATTCGCCAGGTGCTCGATGCCATGCGCGCCAAAAGCATCGACTGCGCCAAAGGCGCCCGCCTGATGGCCGACAAGCGCACCGCGATCGAGGCCCAGATCGCCAACCTGCGCAAGGTGAGCAAGGTGCTCCTGCGCGAACAGCAGCGCCTGCAGGAGCGTGCCGCGCAGCACGGGCTGCCCTAGACCCCCGTCTTGTTGCGCGCGCACACCCGGTTGCGGGCCGGCCCCGGCGCGGCACTCTCAAATCTGTAGCTGCGCCACCAGCCCGGGCCGGCACTCGCACCGCCCCGCATAAATATCCTACCGGCCCGCCTCAAAATACTGTAAATTCATACAGTCTTTTGGAGATGAGCATGGATGTTCTGGACGCCACCTACACCGTCGCCCTGTGCGACCACCCCGGCCTCACGCAGGCCGAACGCACCGCCGCGGAGGTGCGCTTTGCCGTTGCCCTGGAGCACCAGTTCGGCAGCCCCGACGATATCGCCGCCACCCTGCACACCATCGACGCGCTGGAGCGCGTCGAGCCCGAAGATGTCTCGGCGCACGACCTGGTGGCCCTGCAGCGCTGGGTGCGCGCGCTTTCCGTCGCGCGCCTGGCGGGCTACCGGGGCCTGGGCGTGCGCGATGGCAGCCGGTTCGAGGTGCGCCTGGGCTGAGAATGCACGCGCAGGCCGCCATGCACGCCCTGGACCAGCCGAGCCTGTTCGGGGATGCGCCGGTGCAAGCCTCCATTCCCGGCCTGGTCTACCAGGCGGGCTTTCTCGGCCGCGCAGAAGAGGCAGCGCTCATCGCCACCCTGCAGTCATTGCCGCTGCACGCCGCCCGGTACAAGGAGTACCTGGCAAGACGCCGGGTGACGAGCTTCGGCGGCTCGTACGACTTCGACACCCACCAGCTCTCGCCAGGCAGGCCGCTCGATGAACGCCTTGCGCCCCTGCGGGACCGCGTGGCGGCATGGCAAGGGCTGCAGCCCGAGGACCTGTTTCACGCCCTGGTGTCCGAATACGCGCCGGGCACGCCACTGGGCTGGCACCGCGACGTGCCGGACTTCGAACGCATCATCGGCGTGTCACTGGGTGGCCCGGCCACGCTGCGCTTTCGGCCCTACCCCTACAGCCCGACCCTGCAGCGCCAGGTGGTGGCACTGCAGGTGGAGCCCCGCTCCATCTACCTGCTGCAGGGCGATGCGCGCTGGAAGTGGCAGCACAGCGTGGAGCCGACCCAGGCGCTGAGGTGGTCGATCACGTTCCGGGACAGGCGCTGAGCGCAGCCCTGCATTGCCCTGCCCTCCGATCGCGGGCAAATCCATCACCGATGCCCGTGCCCTTCCCCATCAGGGGAGCTTGAATCCCGCGGCGGAGAGGGTCAGCGTCAGCACCACCACGGCCGCCGCCCATGCCGCGAAGGAAGCAAGCGTGCTGAAGAAAACGCGCCAGTTGGAGTGCAGCGGCGTGCCTTGCGGTGGCACCTTCTGCCCCCAGAAATGGGCTTGCCGCGCAAGCATGCTGCCGGCAAATGCGCCCCCGATGAACACGCCCGTGCTCAGCCTGGCCGGCAGCATCACCAAAACGACCAGGGCAAAGATGCACAGCGCCAGCCCGATCATCAGGTAGCGGCGCTCCTCTTCGGTCTGGCCCAGGCTTCGGAAGTTGCGCGACAACAGGTACACCGGTGCCAATGGCCCGCCGCAAAAGCCCGCCCAGAACACCTGGCGGGGGGAGTACAGCGGCGGCTGGGCCAGGTCGGTGGTCAGTTGCATGGATGGATCCCTCTCCCTTTCTTTCTCTCTCTTGTCGGTACGCGCTCATGGCACGGTCGCCGGGGTGGCCGGTGCGCCCGCACTATAGGCAATCTGCGCGCGGATGCCAGCAAAAGATGGCGTGCCGGATCGAGGCCGGCGCAGGGGGCCACCGCCGCAAAGCCGCCCCAGCCCGCGCTCCATCGGGTTGTCCGGCCAGGGCCCCGTGCTACCAGGCCATTTCTCCCTTGGCCACCTTGGCGCCAATCTCCAGCGCGATCGGCAGGCCCGCGTCCGGGTACTGCTTCTTCAGTGCCGCCGACAGGGCCTGAGAGTCCTTGGCCTGGGGAATGGCCGCAATGAAGTACCTCAGGTACGTGCGGGAGAAATCGATGGAGCGCTCGTCCAGCGCATCGCCCGCCTTCATGTGGCCCGGCACCACCAGTGCGGGCTTGAGCGCGGCCATCTCGTCCAGCTGCGCCAGCCATGCCAGGCGCTGGGCCGCGGTCTGCGTATTGGCCGTCCACACATGCAGGTTGGACCACAGCGCCACATTGCCGGTGATGGCCCTGGCCGAAGGAATCCACACATAGGGGCGGTTGGCAAGCTCCCCCGTGGTGCCCCGGATTTCCACGCTGTGCCCGTCCACGCTCAGCACCGGGGTGG
>JAZKEE010000222.1:0-11839 GCA_040387235.1 Pseudomonadota bacterium | reverse complement strand
GGCTCGTAGCCCTGCGCGGCGTGCAGCACGTCGGCCATCTTGTCCGAGTCGTACTCGTTCATCTGGCAGCCGAAGGTTTTGATGAAGACTTTTTTGGCCATGGCAGTCAATCTCGTGTCCGAATGGGGATGCGGCGGCACGCGTGGGGCGGCCGCTCTGGGTGGGGTGGTGGGCGCGCGCGTGGCCCACCGGGGCCGGGTCTACTTCTTGACCGGGTCGGAGTCGGTGCGGAAGTTGAACTGGATCGTGTCCCCAGGACCTTTGCGTGGCTGGGCCGCCTCGCCCTGGGTCAGGATCCAGGCGGACAGCAGCATGCCGGTGCTGTTCTCGACCAGGTAGTTGACCTTGAAGGTCTGGCCCTGCACGGTGTGCAGCATCACCAGCGTGTTCTGCGGCGTGAACAGGCGCATGCCCGGCGCCATGCGGATGGCGTTGCCGTTGAGCTTAGCCTCGGAGCCGGCCAGCACGGTCAGGTTGCCGCGCAGCGAGGCGTCGGGGAAGTTGCGCATCTCGCCCATGCCGCCCGGCACCTGCTGGGCCTTGACCGGGGCTGCGGCGCACAGCAGCGCGGTGAGGCCGGCGGCGGCCAGGGCGCGCAGCGGGGATCGGCCTTTGAGGGCTTGGGAAGTCAGGGCAGGGGTGCAGCGGTTCATGGTGTGTATCCAGAGGCTGTGAAGCAAGGTGGGGAAGGCGATTTTACCGGCCGGTGCACTGGCAAAGGCCTTTTGGAACAAGCCCTTACCGTGCACACCATGCGCCGAAACAACGCCGGCCCAAGAAAAAACCCGCAGCGCCAGGGCGCAGCGGGTTTTTAGATGTGGTGGTGGTAGGTGGACTTGAACCACCGACATCAGCATTATGAATGCTGCGCTCTAACCAACTGAGCTATACCACCGCAGACCGAAATTATAGAACAAAAATTATTGGTGTGTAAAGTTCGCGGCGCGTTTGTTCACGAAAGCGTCCATGCCTTCCTTCTGGTCCTGGGTGGAGAACAGGGCGTGGAACAGGCGGCGCTCGAACATCACGCCGTCCGACAGGCTGCCTTCGAAGGCGCGGTTCACCGACTCCTTGGCGGCCATCACCGCGATCTGCGAGAAGCCGGCGATGACCAGGGCGGCGCCCAAGGCTTCGTCGGCCAGCTTGTCGTAAGGCACTACGCGGCTCACCAGGCCGGCGCGCTCGGCCTCGGCGGCGTCCATCATGCGGCCGGTGAGGGCCATGTCCATGGCCTTGGACTTGCCCACCGCGCGCGGCAGGCGCTGCGTGCCGCCGGCGCCGGGGATCACGCCGAGCTTGATCTCGGGCTGGCCGAACTTGGCGTTGTCGGCAGCGATGATGAAGTCGCACATCATCGCCAGCTCGCAGCCGCCGCCCAGGGCGAATCCGCTCACGGCCGCGATCACGGGCTTGCGGATGGAGCGGATGGTTTCCCAGTTGCGCGTGATGTAGTCGCCCTTGTAAGTGTCGGCAAAGCTGTACTTCGCCATGGCGCCGATGTCGGCGCCTGCGGCGAAGGCACGCTCGCTGCCGGTCACGATCACGCAGCCGATCTTCTCATCGGCATCAAAGGCCTTGAGCGCCTGGCCCAACTCGTCCATCAACTGGTCGTTGAGCGCGTTGAGTTGCTTGGGGCGGTTGAGCGTGACAATGCCGACCTTCTCGGCTTCGGTGCGCACTTCAATGGTTTCGTAGGCCATGGAATCGGATCTCCTGTGGTTGTTGGTGTGTCGGTTGCTCTTTGCCGGACGACTATACCCAAGCGGGCCAAGGCGGTGCGGGAGGGGCTCAGGCCAGCCAACGGCCCACGGAGGCGCTGTTGGAGACGCCCAGGCTGATGGTGTCGGGGTGCGCGCCCTTGCGCTCGCCTGCATCGGCAGGCAGCACCAGCGGCAATTGCAGCAACCGGCCATCGCGTGCCACCACCGCCACCAGCTTGTGCTCGGTGCCCGCATAGAAGGCCACGTCGTCGAGCTTCTGCACGCGCCAGCCCTGTCCGTCCACCAGCACGCCAAGCCACTCGTCGCCTGCGCAGATCCCGGCCTTTTCGGCCGCGCCGCCGCGCAGCACGGTCTTGACCTGAACGCTGTGGTTTTCCGCCACGCGCAGGCCCAGCCGCTGCGCCAGCTGCGGGCGCTCGGCCTTGAGCAGCACGCCGTGGGCGGCCAGCAGTTCGGCCAGGGGCAGTTCTGCGGTGCTGTGCACCCAGGCATCGAGCTCGGCATCGAACGGCCGGTGCGCCAGCTCCTTGAGCACCTCGCGCAGGTCGGCCTCGGTCATCGGGCCGCCCTCGGTGCGTTTCCAAAGCGCGCGCATCACCTCGTCCAGCGTGGTCTTGCCCTCGCGGCGCAGGGCCAGGTCCAGGCACAGGCCGACCAACGAGCCCTTGGTGTAGTAGCTCACCGTGGTGTTGGGGGTGTTCTCGTCCTGGCGGTAGTACTTCACCCAGGCGTCGAAGCTGGCCTGGGCCACCGTCTGCACGTGGCGCCCGGGGGTCTGCAGCACCTGGTTGACGGTCTTGGTGATCAGCCGCAGGTAGACCGCATCGTCGATCAGGCCCGCGCGGCGCAGCAGCAGGTCGTCGTAGTAGCTGGTGAAGCCCTCGAAGAACCACAGCAGCTGGGTGTAGTTCTCGCGGTCGTAGTCGTAGCGGGTGAGTTCCGTCGGGCGCAGGCGCTTGACGTTCCAGGTGTGGAAGTACTCGTGGCTGATCAGGCCCAGCAAGGTGGTGTAGCTATCGCTGGCGCGTGCCTCGCCCTGGCGGGGCAGGTCGCGGCGGCCGCAGATGAGCGCGGTGGAGTTGATGTGCTCCAGCCCGCCATAGCTGTCGCCCACGGCGTTGAGCATGAACAGGTAGCTCTTGAACGGCGCCTTGGCCTTGTCGCCGTGCCAGAAGGCCATGGCCGTCTCGCAGATCTTCTGCGTGTCGGCCAGCAGGCGCTTGCCGTCGAACGAAGGGGCCGCACCCGCGACCACGAAACGGTGTGCAACGCCCCCTGCGGTGAAGCGGCCACTCCAGAACGTGCCCATCTCCACCGGGCAGTCCACCAGCTCGTCGTAGTGCGCGGCGGCGTAGGTGCCGAAGCCCGCCTTGTCGGTGGCCCGCGCTGTGAGCCCCGTGGCGACGGACCAGTGCGCAGTGGCTGCCGTGCTGGCCACCTCCAGCGTGTGCTCGCCATCCTCCTGTCCATGCACGCGCAGGCACAGGCTGGTGCCGTTGAAGAAGCCGCGTGCCGCGTCCAGCCAGGCCGTGCGCACCGAATTGTCATAGGCGCAGACCTGGTAGGTCAGCACCAGCGGGTGGCCGGGGCGGCATTCGGCCTGCCAGCGGTTCTTTTCGAGTTGGGCCAGGGGCACCGTGCGCCGGCCCTGGCGCGCCTGCAGCTGCTGCAGGTTCTTCGCGAACTCGCGCACCAGGTAGCTGCCCGGGATCCACACCGGCAGCGACAGCTCCTGCAGCTCGGCAGGCGCGGCCACGGTGAGGGTGACCGAGAACAGGTGGGCATGGAGATCGACCGGTTCGACGCGGTAGTGAACGGGTGCGGGGAGGGTGTCTTCGGTGCGCTGGGTGGCCATGGGCGGTGCTTTGCGTGGCGTGGGGCCAGGCACCTCGGGGCACCGGACCCGCGGATGTCTGTCAGTTCGTGGTGGGTGTGTCTGCGGCGGCTTCTGCCAGGCGCTTTTCCACGTCCTGCGCGCCAATGGCGCCCGGCACGCGGATGCCGTCGGCAAAGATCAGGGTCGGTGTACCGGTGATCTTGTGTTTCTTGCCGAACGCCAGGTTGCGCTGCAGTGCGTTGGTATCGCAACTGGCGGCCGCCGGGTTCTTGTCGCGCACCATCATGTCCTGCCAGGCGGCGACCTTGTCCTTGGCGCACCAGATGTTGCGCGATTTCTCGGCCGAATCCGGGCTCAGGATGGGGTACAGGAACAGGTACACCGTCACGTTGTCCACCTTCTGCATGTCACGCTCGAAGCGCTTGCAGTAGCCGCAGTTGGGGTCCTCGAACACCGCCACCTTGCGCTTGCCGTCACCGCGAACGATGGTAAAGGCGTCCTTGATCGGCAGGGCTGAGAAGTCCACGGCCGTGATCTTGGCGATCCGGTCTTCCGTCAGGTTGCGGCGCGCCTTGGTGTCGATCAGCTCGCCCTGGATCAGGTAGTTGCCCTTGGCATCGGTGTAGAACACGTCGGTGCCGATGCGCACCTCGTACAGCCCTTGCATGGCCGTGGCGCTGACCTCGTCGATCTGCTTCATCTGCGGGATGCGTTCGGCCAGGGCCTTGCGGATGGCTGCTTCCTGGGCCATGGCCGACGACAGGCCCAGCAAGGCCAGTGCGGTGCCTGCCAGTACGGTGGAAATCAGTTTCATGGTTTTCTCGTTCGCTTGGATTCGGTGTGGCGGGTCTGTGCAGGGGCGCATGCCCTGATTGCCGGTGCGTGGGTCAGTGGATCCCCATGGCCTGGCGGGCCACGAAATTCTTGATCGGTCCGCTGCGCTCGAAGCCCTTCATGCCCCAATTGCGCAGCGCTTGCCAGGGGCCATCCTGGCGGGCGAATAGCTGCTGCAGCCCATCGGTGGCCAGCCCCATCGGCAGCAGCGCAGCCTTGCGCTCCCTTTCATAGCGGCGCAGCAGTTTCAGGTCGGCCACGCTGCGCCAGTAGTCCCGCCCGTGCAGCAGCCCGGCCAGTGCCTGGGCATCGGCCAGCCCCAGGTTCAGGCCCTGGCCTGCCAGCGGGTGCACGTTGTGCGCCGCATCGCCGGCCAGCACAAAACTGCGCAGCTGCTTGCCCTTGGGGGCCAGGGCGCCGCACCAGCGGTCGGCCCGCGCCTGCTGCAGCGGCCAGGAGGCGCGCTCGCCCGCCAACTGCAGGCTGCCCAGCGTCCGCTGGCTTGCCGCTTCCAGGCGCTCCGTGAATTCCGCGGGGGCCAAGGCGAGCAGACCCGGCACCTGCTCCTTCTGGACAGACCACACGACGGCCACAGAGTTCCCCGCTGGCCCGCCGAGCGGCAAAAAGGCCAGGATTCCATCCGGCAGGAACCACTGGCGCGCCACCTGCCCGTGCGGCAGCTCGCAGGTCAGGCGCGTGGCAATGGCGTGCTGTGCATAGGGTGTGACCTCAAAATCCACCCCGAACTCGGCACGTGTCTGGCTGGCGCGGCCTTCGCAGACCACCGTCAGCGCGGCGTCCACCGGCTCGGCGAGCGTTTCCACCTGGGGCTGGTAGCGCACGGCCTCGGCCAGGCGGGTTTCCAGGGCCGGTACGTCCACGATCCAGGCCAGGGCGTCCACGGCCTGGGTCTTTGCATCGAAGCGCACGGCACCGCCCTGGTCGCCCGCCACCTGCATGGTGGTGACCGGCGTGGCATGTGTTGCGTCGGGCCAACTGCGCAGGCCCTCCAGCAGGCTGCGCGAAGCGCTGTTGAGCGCATAGGCCCGCACGTCCGAGGTGGCGCCTGTCGCCGGGCCCGGGCCGGCCACCAGGGCCACCCGCAACCGCTCGCGCGCCAGCAGCAGGGCCAGGGTGCGGCCCACGATGCCCGCGCCACGAATACAGATATCAAAGGTTTGCGCCATGCGGGCCATTGTAGAAGCGGGGGCGTGGCCTGCAGGGGCAGTGCAGAATTGGGGACTTTCCCTGTCCGTTCTTTACCAGGAGCGCCGCCGCGTGAGCTTCAGCACCGAATCCGACCTGTCGGGCACCATTTCCCGCCTGTTTGTCTACCCCATCAAGTCCTGCGCCGGCATCGAGGTGCGCGAGGCCCTGCTCACCGAGACCGGCCTGGACCTGGACCGTGCCTGGATGGTGGTCGACCCCCAGGGCCAGTTCATCACCCAGCGTGAGCTGCCGCGCATGGCGCTCATCCGCCCCCAGCTCAAGACCGAGGAGATGGTGCTGCGCGCCCCCGGCATGCTGGCTCTGCACGTGGGCATCGACGTGGTGGAAGAGCCCATGACCGTGACGGTATGGCGCGACACCGTGCCCGCCTGGGACATGGGCCCCGTGGCCGCCCAGTGGTTCACCGATTTCCTGGGCACGCCCTGCCGCCTGGTGCGCTTCGACCCCGAGGTGCGCCGGCTGTCGAGCATGGACTGGACCGACGGCGTGGAGGTGCCCAACCAGTTCGCCGACGGCTTTCCGGTGCTGGTGGCCAGCGAGGCCTCGATGCACAGCCTCAACGAGCGCCTGGCCGCCGCCGGCCACGCCCCCGTGGGCATCGAGCGCTTTCGCCCCAACGTGGTGCTCGCGGGGGTGGAGGCGCACGACGAAGACCGTGTGGACCAGATCCGCATCGACGCAGAGGGGGGCGAACTGCAACTCGTGCCCGTCAAGCCCTGCGCGCGCTGCCCCATACCCGACATCGACCCCGCCACGGCCCAGAGCAGCACGGTCGTGGGCGACACCCTGCGCAGCTACCGCCAGGACAAGCGCCTGGACGGCGCCATCACCTTCGGCATGAATGCCATCGTGCGCCAGGGGGCGGGCCAGGTGCTGCGCGTGGGCCAGCGCGTGGCGGCCGATCTGCGCTTCGATTGAGGGCTTGTCCGGGGTGCCGCGGGTAGGGTGCGCGGCGGGCCCGTAAAATCGGGGTTTGTCTCCCGAATTCCAGAAAGCCCTGCCATGAGCCTCCAATGCGGCATCGTGGGCCTGCCCAACGTCGGCAAGTCCACCCTCTTCAACGCGCTGACCAAGGCCGGCATCGCCGCCGAGAACTACCCGTTCTGCACCATCGAACCCAATGTAGGCGTGGTCGAGGTGCCCGATCCGCGCCTGGCCCAGCTGGCCAGCATCATCTCGCCCGAGCGCATCGTGCCGGCCATCGTCGAGTTCGTGGACATCGCGGGCCTGGTGGCGGGGGCCAGCCAGGGCGAGGGCCTCGGTAACCAGTTCCTGGCGCACATCCGCGAAACCGACGCCATCGTCAACGTGGTGCGCTGCTTCGAGGACGACAACGTCATCCACGTGGCCGGCCGCGTGGACCCGATCTCGGACATCGAAGTCATCCAGACCGAGCTGTGCCTGGCCGACATGGGCACTGTGGACAAGGCCCTGAACCGCTACAGCAAGGCCGCCAAGTCGGGCAACGACAAGGACGCCGCCAAGCTGGTGACCCTGCTCACCCGCATCCAGGCAGCGCTCAACGAAGGCAAGCCCGCCCGCTCGGTCGAGATCACCAAGGAAGAGCAGCCCCTGCTCAAGTCCCTGTGCCTGATCACGGCCAAACCCGCGATGTTCGTGGGCAACGTGAGCGAGGATGGCTTCGAGAACAACCCCTTCCTCGATCGCCTCAAGGAATACGCCGCCAGCCAGAACGCCCCCGTGGTGGCCATCTGCGCCAAGATGGAAGCCGAGATGGCCGAGATGGGCGACGAGGACCGCGACATGTTCCTGGCCGAGATGGGCCAGAGCGAGCCGGGCCTGGCCCGCCTGATCCGGGGCGCCTTCAAGCTGCTGGGCCTGCAGACCTACTTCACCGCCGGTGTGAAGGAAGTGCGCGCCTGGACCATCCACATTGGTGACACGGCGCCCCAGGCGGCCGGCGTGATCCACGGCGATTTCGAGCGTGGCTTCATCCGCGCGCAGACCATCGCCTTCGACGACTACATCTCGCTCAAGGGCGAGCAGGGCGCCAAGGATGCGGGCAAGATGCGCGCCGAAGGCAAGGAATACGTGGTCAAGGACGGTGACGTGCTGAACTTCCTGTTCAACGTCTGACCCTGGCAGATTCCCCGGCAGGCGCCCCTGGCTCCTGCCCCGCATCCCTGCAGTGCCCCGTGCCTTGCAGGGATTTTTTTCATGTGCACCTGGCGATGCGCCGTGTGCCGATGCCCTGATGGACCCATGAACACCGGAATCCTCTGCGCCAGCCTGGCCTACGTCGCCTGGGGCCTGCTGCCCCTGTACTTCCGCCAGGTGGCCGATGTGCCGGCACTCGAAGTGGTGGTGCACCGCACCGCCTGGGCACTCATGTTCCTGCTGGTGGTGCTGGGCCTGCGCCGGCAGTGGGCCTGGCTGCCGGCCCTGCTGCGGCAGCCCCGGGTGGTGCTCGCCTTCGGGCTGTCGGCGCTGCTGTTGTCGTCCAACTGGCTGACCTATGTGTGGGCGGTGCAGAACCAGCATGTGGTGGATGCCAGCCTGGGCTACTTCATCCTGCCGCTGGTCAACGTGGCCATGGGCTTCTTCTTCCTGCACGAGCGGCCCCGGCGCGGGCAGTGGCTGGCGGTGGCCGTGGCGGCCACCGGCGTGCTGTGGCTCACGGTGCAGACCGGCCGGCTGCCATGGATTGCGCTGGTGCTGGCGCTCACTTTCGGCGTCTATGGCCTGCTGCGCAAGCTGGCGCCGCTGGGTGCGCTCGAAGGGTTGACCCTGGAGACGCTGATGCTCGCGCCCCTGGCGCTGGGTGCCATGGCCTGGTGGGCCTGGCAGGGGAAGGGCGTGCTGGTGCAGGGAGATGCCGCACACATCGGCTGGCTGGCGCTGGCGGGGCCGCTCACGGCCATCCCGCTGCTGCTGTTTGCCGCCGGTGCCCGCCGGTTGCCCCTGGCCACGCTGGGCATCCTGCAGTACATCTCGCCGAGCCTGCAGTTCGCGTTGGGGGTCTGGCTGTTCCATGAGCCCCTGCAAGCGTCCCGCCTGGCAGGTTTCGTGCTTATCTGGGCGGCATTGGTCGTCTACAGCCTGGAGGGGTGGTGGCAACTGCGCGTCGGCGCCGCGGTGGCGGCAGGCCGCTGATGCGGCCGCTACTGGAAAACACGGGGGTGATGGCGATAGGCTGTACCTAAAATACCGGGTCCCGTGATCGGGGCCCTCGACTGGGTGCGCGCGCCATGTGTGTGTGCGGCAAGGCCCTGATGGCTGTCCATTGACTGAAAAAACGAACGTTTCCAAACAAGTGCACAGACCACCATGGGCGCCACCTCCCCTTTCACGACGCTCTTCGGGCGCAAGAAGCCGCTGTTTGCCAATACCGACGCCTTTCCGCTGACGGATGCCATCCTGGAGTTCGACGACTCCAGCGACGAGGCGGCCGCCGCGCAGCGCCACCACTCGCGCCGCGAAATGGATCTCTCGGGCCAGCCGCGCGACAGTGCCGCTGCTCGGCGCTGGTGGGTGGCCAGCGGTCTGATCGCGTTGTACTTCCTGGCCCTGCTGGGCTTTCATGCCATGGACCTGGTGCAGGCGCGCACCGTGTTCGTCGCGCTGGCGCTGGTGGCCGTGTGCGTGCCGGGCTTTGCCCTGGCGTTTGCCCTCGGGTTGCACCACCGCGCCAAGGAAAAGCAGCTCAAGCTGCCCATTTCCATGGTGGCCTGCGCGGGCCTGCTGCTGATCTGCTACCTCGACCCCATCCTGCAGATCCTGATGGCGCCGTTCGCCTTCATCGTCGTCGCCTATGCCATGTACCGGGTGTCGGATCGGGCGCTGATGGCCCTGGCCGGCATGCTGATGGGGGGCTACGCCCTGGTCATTGCCGTTCACTACGCCGAGCAAGGCAACCCGGCGCTGCTGCGGCTGGAGCTGGCGCACTGGCTGGCGCTGGCGCTGGCACTGCCGGCCTTCATCCTCTTGATCGGCAAGGTGCAGAAGCTGCACCGCGTGCTGCACCGCGCCAGCCGCAAGATCCGCAACATCCAGGAAGACGCACAGCGCGACACGCTGGTGGGCTGCTTCAACCGGCGCTACACGGTGGCCGCGCTCGAAGAGCAAAAGCAGCTGGCCGACGAAAGCGGCATTCCGCTGTGCCTGGCGGTGATCGACCTGGACCATTTCAAGCGCATCAACGACGAGCTCGGGCACCTCGGTGGCGACGAGGTGCTGCGCACCTTCTCGCGCGTGGCGCAGGACAACGTGCGTGCCGGCGACATCTTCGGGCGCTACGGCGGCGAGGAGTTCTTGCTGATCTTCCCGGGCACCTCGCTGCTGCCCGCGCTCAATACCTGCGAGCGCATCCGCGCGCACGTGGAATCGCACGCCTGGACGGGGGCGCTCAAGAGCCGGGTGTCGGTGTCCATCGGCGTCACACAGTACATCCTGGGCGAGTCGGTGCTCGAATTCTTCTCGCGCGCCGACACCGCCATGTACATGGCCAAGGAAGGCGGGCGCAACCAGGTGGTGGTGGAGGAGCCCGTCTCCAAGGGGGATTCGTCCATCGCGCCCCTGGGCACCGAGAAGGATTTCCTGGGCACGCCGGCACCCTGAGCGGTCAGGTGCCGAACTGCCCGGGCATGAAGTGCAGCAACACGGTGGTCATCACCAGGTAGCGCATGAACTTGCCCACGGCCATGTAGGCCAGGCAGGGCCAGAAGGGCAGCTTGAGCCAGCCGGCCACGGCGCACAGCGGGTCGCCCACCACCGGCAGCCAGCTGAGCAGGCAGGCGCGGGCGCCGAAGCGCTCCAGCCACGCCAGCGCACGCACGTTGGTCGTGTGCCCTCGGGCCTTGTCCACCGCCTTGTGGGCGCCCAGGCCCATCCACCAGCTGACCCCGCCGCCCACGGTGTTGCCCACCGTGGCCACCAGGATGGCGGGCCAGTACATCTCGGGGTTGAGCTTGATGAGGCCGAAGACGGCCGGCTCGGAGCCCAGCGGCAGCAGCGTCGCCGAAATGAACGAGACGACGAAGACGGTGCTCAGGCCGAACTGCGGCAGGGCCAGCCACTGCATCAGCTGGTGCATCCATATTTCCATGCACCGGAGTTTAGGGGCACCCCGTGGACCCAAAACCGGGTGAAGGCTCCGTCCTACGCCGGTGCGCGCCATCCGCGCATGGCGCCTGTCAGGGTGTGTTTGTATCGTTCATGGACGCTACCGCTCAAGCAGGAGGCCCCATGCACACCATTTCCCGCACCACTACCGAACCCCGCCGCAGCCCCTGGCTGTCGCTGGCGGCGGCTGCATTGCTGGCTGCATGTGTGCAGAGCCCGCAGGCGGCCGTGCCCGAGCCAGCGCTGCCAGGCGCGGCCAGCGTGGTGCAGACGCGCGGTTGTGGTACCACCGGCCTGCCTGCGGCCCTGCGCTCCGTGGAAGAAGGCCTCAAGGCCCAGGGCATGGCCATCAAGGCCCAGTGCAATGCAGCCACCGGTGCCTGGGTGGTGCAGGTGGTCGTGGTCGATGGCTTGCGCGCCAGCAAGGTCGTGCGCGGCCCCCTGGCCGATGGGGGCGAGGTGGACATGGGCACGCCGTCCGGGGTGCTGGGGGCTGCCACGCAGAACTTCTCTCCGGATGTGCACCACAACCGCCAGTGGCTGCGCGCCCTGATGGCGCGCCACCAGTTCGACAACCTGCCTGACGCCTGGTGGCACTATGCCCAGCGTGGCGTGCCCGTACAGGCCGGCGATACCGATCTCGCGGCCCGCTGACAGAGCGTCCCTTGTGAAGGGGTGGGTGCGTTGCTGCACTGCAGCACAAGTCCGCCACAAAAGTCGCGCAGATTTCATTTGCTGAAATTTTGAGCAGGTACAATCCTGCCTCCTTTTTCAGCATTCGCGTCGTTCGCGTTCTCCATCTCCCCATGCACATCGGCCACATTCCTCTGGCGAACCGTCTGTTCGTCGCCCCGATGGCGGGCGTCACGGACCGGCCGTTCCGCCAGCTGTGCAAGGCGCTGGGGGCGGGCTACGCCGTGAGTGAAATGGTGACCTCGCGCAAGGACCTGTGGAACAGCCTCAAGACCTCGCGCCGGGCCAACCACGAAGGGGAGCCCGGGCCGATCGCGGTGCAGATCGCCGGCACCGAGGCGCAGATGATGGCCGAGGCCGCGGTCTATAACGTGGAGCGTGGTGCGCAGATCATCGACATCAACATGGGCTGCCCGGCCAAGAAGGTGTGCAACAAGTGGGC
>JAZKEE010000221.1:0-2327 GCA_040387235.1 Pseudomonadota bacterium | reverse complement strand
CTCGGCGATGGCCGGCTCATCCTCCACGATCAGGATGCGTGGCAATTTCCTCATGTGTGACTCCTGGCCCTGGCGCTCAACGCACCACGGATTCGATCTGGGCCATGGGGGTGTGGCGTACATCCGCCCCCTTGACCACGTAGATGGTGCTCTCGGCGATGTTCTTGGCGTGGTCCCCGATACGCTCCAGCGCCTTGGCCAGAAACAGCAAGTCCAGGCTGGGCGAGATGGTGCGGGGGTCTTCCATCATGTAGGTGATCAGCTTGCGCACGAAGCCACCGAACTCGCGGTCGATGGCGTCGTCCTCCTTCAGGATGGACACGGCCATGGTGACATCCAGACGCGCAAAGGCGTCCAGCGACTTGCGCAGCAGCCCCGAAGCCAGGTCACAGGCCACGCGCAGCTCGGAGGACGGCAGTTTGCGGGCCGCTCCGCTCTCGATGATGGACTTGACCATGCGCGCGATCTTGGCCGACTCGTCGCCCGCGCGTTCCAGATTGGCGGTGGTCTTGAAGATGGCGATCAGCAGGCGCAGATCCCGCGCGGTGGGCTGGCGGCGCGCGATGATGGAGGACAGGTCATGGTCGATCTCCACTTCCATCGAGTTCACGCGCGCCTCGGCTTCTATCACCTGCTGTGCCACCTCGGCGCTGAACTGCGACAGCGCATAGACGGCCGAGCGGATCTGCGATTCGACGAGGCCGCCCATTTCCATCACGCGGGCCGAAACCGCGTTCAACTCGCTGTCGAACTGGCTGGAGAGGTGTTTGTCTGTCATGCAGTGCTCCTTGGGGCTCAGCCGAAGCGGCCCGTGATGTAGTCTTCGGTCTCGCGGCGCGTGGGCTTGAAAAAGATCTGTTCGGTCTTGCCGAACTCCACCAGGTCACCCAGGTACATGTAGGCCGTGTAGTCGCTGCAACGCGCGGCTTGCTGCATGTTGTGCGTCACGATGACCACCGTGTACTCCCCCTTCAGCTCGGCGATCAGCTCCTCGATCTTGGCGGTGGAGATCGGGTCGAGCGCGGAGCAGGGCTCGTCGAGCAGCAGCACTTCAGGCTTGATGGCGATGCCACGCGCGATGCACAGCCGCTGTTGCTGGCCGCCCGACAGGCTGGAGCCGTTCTGGCGCAGCTTGTCCTTGGCCTCGTTCCACAGCGCGGCCTTGCGCAAGGCCCATTCCACGCGCTCGTCCATGTCGGTGGCGTTGAGGTCTTCGAACAGCCGCACGCCGAAGGCGATGTTGTCGTAGATGGACATCGGGAACGGTGTGGGCTTCTGGAAGACCATGCCCACCTTGGCGCGGATCAGCGCGACATCCTTCTTGGTGTCCAGCAGGTTCTCGCCGTCCAGCAGGATCTGGCCTTCGGCGCGTTGCTCGGGATAGAGCTCGAACATGCGGTTGAAGATGCGCAGCAAGGTGGACTTGCCGCAGCCCGACGGGCCGATGAAGGCCGTCACCTGCTTCTCGGGGATGTCGAGGTTGATGCCCTTCAGGGCATGGAAACCGCCGTAGTAGAAATTGAGGTCCTTGACCGCGATCTTGGCGCGGTTGGGGGTGTCTATCGCTGCTTGCATCTTGGTGTCCGAATAAGGTTGCGGTGACAGGCTCAACGGGCCCGGGTCAGGAGGCGGGCCGCGATGTTGAGGCCCAGCACGGCGATGGTGATCAGGAACACGCCGGCCCAGGCCAGCTGCTGCCAGTTTTCGTAAGGGCTCATCGCGAACTTGAAGATGGTGACAGGCAGGCTCGCCATCGGCTCATTCAGGCTGGAGGTCCAGAACTGGTTATTGAGCGCCGTGAACAGCAGCGGAGCCGTCTCGCCGGCGATACGCGCCACGGCCAGCATCACACCGGTGACCACGCCTGCGCGGGCCGCCTTGAGCGTGATGGAGAGGATCACCTTCCACTTCGGTGCACCCAGCGCGTAGGCCGCTTCGCGCAGCCCCGACGGCACCAGCTGCAGCATGTTCTCAGTGGTGCGGATCACCACCGGGATCACGATCAGCGCGAGCGAGATCACACCCGCCCAGCCCGAGAAGGTCTTGAAGCGCGCCACCACCAGGGCATACACGAACAAGCCGATCACGATGGATGGTGCCGACAACAGCACGTCGTTGACGAAACGTGTGGTGGCTGCCAGCCAGCTCTTGGCCTCGAACTCCACCAGGTAGATGCCGGCCATGATGCCGATGGGCGCTGCCACCAGCGTGGCCAGGCCCACCATCAGGAATGAGCCGTAGATCGCGTTCGCCAGGCCACCGATGTCCTCGTTGGGAGAAGGTGTCATCTGCGTCAGCGTGTCCCAGTTCAGGCCACCGATGCCGAG
>JAZKEE010000220.1:0-4502 GCA_040387235.1 Pseudomonadota bacterium | reverse complement strand
CTTCGGCATCGTGCACCAGGTGAACCTGGAGTACCTGGCGCGCGGCGTGCACAGGGCCAGGTCAGGCGTGCACTACCCCGACACCCTGGTCGGCACCGACAGCCACACCACCATGATCAACGGCATCGGCGTGGTGGGCTGGGGTGTGGGCGGCATCGAGGCCGAGGCCGCCATGCTGGGCCAGCCCGTGTACTTCCTCACGCCAGACGTGGTGGGCTTCGAGATGACGGGCCAGCTGCGCGAGGGCGTGACCGCCACCGACCTGGTGCTCACCGTGACCGAGTTGCTGCGCCAACACAAGGTGGTGGGCAAGTTCGTCGAGTTCTTCGGCGAAGGCACGCGCACCCTCGCGCTGCCCGACCGCGCCACGATCGGCAACATGGCGCCCGAGTACGGCGCCACCATGGGCTTCTTCCCGGTGGATGAGAAGACCATCGACTACTTCAAGGGCACGGGCCGCACCAAGGCCGAGATCGAAGCCTTCGAGGCCTACTTCAAGGCCCAGGGCCTGTTCGGCGTGCCGCTGGCCGGCGAGATTGACTACTCGCAGGTCGTCAGGCTCGACCTGGGCAGCGTGACCCCCAGCCTGGCCGGCCCCAAGCGCCCGCAGGACCGCATCGAGCTGGGCAAGGTCAGCAGCCAGTTCGTCGACCTGTTCAGCAAGCCCAATGCCGAGAACGGCTTCAACCGCCCGGCCGAACTGCTGCACACCCGCCACCACATCCACCGCGGCCAGGACATGGTGCAGGAGGCCGCACCCAAGGACAAGCCCGCGCCCGCCGGCGCTCCCCGCTCGGTGGCAGAGATGGAGGGCAACAAGCCAGCGCTGGCCACCGCCCATGCCGATGCCGCCGCGGCCATGCCCACCAAGGGGGCCGATCCCACCGTGGGCAATGGCGATGTGCTGATTGCCGCCATCACCAGCTGCACCAACACCTCCAACCCCAGCGTGCTGCTGGCCGCCGGCCTGCTCGCCAAGAAAGCGGTGGAGGCGGGGCTCAAGGTCCAGCCGCACATCAAGACCTCGCTGGCCCCCGGCTCGCGCATCGTCACCGACTACCTCACCGAGACCGGCCTGCTGCCCTACCTGGAGAAGCTGGGCTTTGCCCTGGCGGGTTATGGCTGCACCACCTGCATCGGCAATGCCGGCGACCTCACGCCCGAACTGAACGACGCCATCACCAGCAACGACCTGGTCTGCGCGGCCGTGCTCTCGGGCAACCGCAACTTCGAGGCGCGCATCCACCCCAACCTGAAGGCCAATTTCCTGGCCAGCCCGCCGCTGGTGGTGGCCTATGCCATCGCCGGAACGGTGCTCAAGGACCTGATGACCGAGCCCGTGGGCAAGGGCAAGGGCGGCCGGGATATCTACCTGGGCGACATCTGGCCGACGAGCGACGAGGTGCACCAGCTCATGAAGTTCGCGATGAACGGCAAGGCCTTCCGCGAGAACTACGCCAAGGTCGCGACCGACCCGGGCAAGCTCTGGGAAAAGATCAAGGGTGTGAGCGGCAACTCTTACACCTGGCCCGCCAGCACCTACATCGCCGAGCCACCATTCTTCGCCAACTTCACGCTCGCGCAGGGTGCGGCGACGGCCTCCGCGGTGCACGGCGCGCGCATCATGGCGCTGTTCGGCGACTCCATCACCACCGACCACATCTCTCCCGCGGGTTCCATCAAGGCCACCTCGCCCGCCGGCCAGTGGCTGCAGCTCAACGGCGTGCAGAAGGCCGACTTCAACAGCTATGGCGCGCGCCGTGGCAACCACGACGTGATGATGCGTGGCACCTTCGCCAACGTGCGCATCAAGAACCTCATGCTCCCGCCCACCGCCGATGGCTCGCGCGAGGAGGGGGGCGTGACGGTGTTCCAGAGCGAAGGACCGCTGCAGGGCGAGAAGATGTTCATCTTCGACGCGGCCATGCAGTACATGGCGCAGAAGACACCGACGGTGATCTTCGCGGGCGAAGAGTACGGAACGGGGTCGAGCCGAGACTGGGCTGCCAAGGGCACGCAATTGCTGGGCATCAAGGCCGTGGTGGCGCGCAGTTTCGAGCGCATCCACCGCTCCAACCTGGTGGGCATGGGCGTGCTGCCCCTGCAGTTCAAGGGCACGGACTCGTGGGAGTCGCTGGGCCTCACGGGCAACGAAACCATCAACGTGCTGCCCGACCCGGCGCTCACGCCCCAGAGTGACGCCACCCTGGTCATCCGCCGGGCCGACGGCAGCAGCCAGGAGGTGGTGGTCACGCTGCGCATCGACACACCCATCGAGGTGGACTACTACCAGGCGGGCGGTATCCTGCCGTTCGTGCTGCGCCAGCTGCTCGAAGGCTGAAGGCTGATGGCCCCTGGGCGGTGGTGTTCGCATCGCCCGGGCATGGAGCAGGCGTGCCAGGTCACGAATGTGGCGCGCATACCGCGCGTTGCGGCAGAAACCGTCGCTGGCGCTTACAGGCCGATACACTGGTGAGGTGCAGCGGACGCCCTACCCCCCACAGCTCCTATGAACTCCCCAGTCCACCGTTCCCCGCGAACGCTCGTCTCGGAGGCTCCCGCCGTCACGGTGGTGCTTGCCGTAGCGGTACTGGCGCTGGTGATGGTGTCCCTGGGCGGCATCCTGGGAGAGGGCGCGGGCCGCCAGCACGGGCTGGAGCCCTTCATGGAGCTGGTGGCGATCCTGCTGGCGCTGCTGGTGGTATCGGTCTCCCTGCACGTGCTCGATGCGCAGGGCCAGGGCCATGCGAATGTGCTGGTCGCCGGTTTCGGGGTGGCTGCGGTCTGCAATTTCCTGCACGGCGTGCTGGCCCATGCCACTCCGCAGCCGGTCTCTCCCCTGGTGGAGGACATGGCGCTGTGGCTGGGCTCCTGGGTTCGGGTGGCCGAATGCGCTGCACTCGTGCTCACGGCACTGCGCGTCTCCCTGCCCGGGCCTGCCAAGGTGTGGGCGGTGGCTGCGGGCGTGTTTTCCCTGCTGCTGGTATGGGCGGCCACGGGGTCGTTGCCCCAGGGTTTTGCACAGGCATCGGGCGGCAAGCTGCCGACGCTGATGGCCGGATTGCTGTGCGTGGGCCTGCTGGGGGCTGCGGTGCGCCTGCACCGCGATGCGAAGGGTGACAACCGCACCCGCGCGCGCCTGTTGGCATGGGCTGCGGCCACCTTCGCGGTGGCAGAACTTCTGGTCGGCCTGTCCAACTCGGAACAGTTTGGTTGGGCCGACATGCTGGCCGATGGCGTGCGCGTGGTGGGCTATGCCCTGTTGTACCAGGCCGTGTTCGTGGCCGGCATGCGCCAGCCCTTCGAGCGGCTGTACCAGGCCGAGGCCCAGTTGCGCGAAAGCGAAACGCGCCTGCAGCTGCTGGGCCGCAACCTGCCGCTGAGCGTGCTCTACCAGGTGGTACGCGAGGCCGACGGGCGCATGCACTTCGTGCACATCGGCGATGCCATCGAGCGCCTGAACGGCCTGCGTCCCGAGGATGTGCTGCGCGACCCCCAGGTGCTGTACGACCAGATCCTCCCCGAGGATCTTCCCCGGCTGGAGGAGGCCCGGGAACAGTCGCTGCGCACCATGGGCCCCATGGAGGCCACCTTTCGCATGCGCGTGTCCACAGGCGCGGTGCGCTGGATACACCTGAGCTCCTCGCCCCGGCCACTGGACGGGGGGCGCGTGATCTGGGATGGCGTGCAGAGCGACATCACCACCGAGCGTGAGGCCGAGCAGGCCGCCCATGCGCACGAGGTGCAGATGGCCAACATGCTGCGCCAGGTGCCCGGCGGTGTGGCCCGCCTGGACCGCGAGCACCGGGTGCTCTACGTGAACGAGCAGCAGGCCCGGTGGCTGCACCGCACGCCCGACCAGTTGCAGGGGCAACTGCTGCAGGAGGTGATTCCCGCAGCCGTCATGGCGCGCATGCAGCCCCAGTTGCAAAAGGCCTTTGCCGGAGAGACGGCTGTCTTTGAAAACCGCATCGATGGCCTGGACGGCCCGCAGTACCGCCACACCACCCTGGTGCCCGAATCCATCACGGACCAGGGGGTGCCGGCCGTGGTGGTGTTCGCCTACGACCTGACCGAGCTCAAGCGCATCGAGACCGAACTGGCCCAGCAAAAGGCCCACCTGGCCCGCGTCGTGAACGCCATGCCCGACATGGTGTTCCTCAAGGACGCGCAGGGTGTCTACCTCTCCTGCAACCCGGTGTTCGAGCGCTTTGCCGGCAAGCCCGAGCGCGAGATCATCGGCGGCACCGACTACGACATTGCGCCCGCAGCGGCGGCAGAGCAGTTCCGCGCGCATGACATGCGTGCCATGCAGGCCTGGCAGCCGCTGGTCTATGAAGAGCAGCTGACCTTTGCCGAAGATGGCTACCAGGGGCATTTCGAGACCATCAAGACGCCCATCCGCGACCTGCATGGCCGGGTCACGGGCATCCTGGGGGTGTGCCGTGACATCACCGACCGCAAGCGGGCAGAGCAGGAGATCGAACGCCTGGCGTTCTACG
>JAZKEE010000219.1:0-3514 GCA_040387235.1 Pseudomonadota bacterium | reverse complement strand
GTGAGGCCGTCCACACCGCCTTCGAGCGTATCGCCGCGCACCACGGCGCCAACGCCTTCGGGCGTGCCCGTGTAGATCAGGTCGCCGGGCTGCAGCTCCCAGGCGGCCGACAGGTGCTCGATGGTCTCGGCGATGTTCCAGATCAGCTGGGCCACCGTGCTGCGCTGCTTGTCGGCACCGTTGACCTGCAGCCAGATGCCGGCCTGGGCCACGTCGCCGGCCTGGGCTGCGGGGGTGATGGGGCCGATGGGGGCGCTGGCGTCGAAGCCCTTGCCGATGCACCAGGGGCGGCCCTGCTTCTTCATGTCGTTCTGCAGGTCGCGGCGCGTCATGTCCAGGCCGGTGGCGTAGCCGTAGATGTGCGAGAACGCGTCGGCGGCCTTGATGTCCTTGCCGCCCTTGCCGATGGCCACCACCAGCTCGATCTCATGGTGCAGGTTGGCCGTGAGGCTGGGGTAGGGCAGCTCGCCGGTCTGGCCGGCGTCAACCACCACGATGGCGTCGGCTGGCTTCATGAAGAAGAAGGGCGGCTCGCGGCCGGTGAAGCCCATTTCCTTCGCATGCTCTTCATAGTTGCGGCCCACGCAGTAGATGCGGTGCACCGGAAAGCGGTCGCCGCTGCCCACCACGGGGACGCTGGCCACCGGCGCGGGGGAAAACACATAACTCATGTCTGCCTTTCAAGGGTGTTGGGGAGTCTGCACAGGCACGTGCGCCCGATGGGCGATTCCGCGCGAAGCGAGCCTGTTGCCAGTGTGCCACGCCCGCGCCGCGGTTGCAGGGGGTGGGGCGCTACACTCGCGCCCATGGCAAAGAGCTTCGATTTCCACAACACGCCGGGCCACCTGGTGCGCCGCGCGCACCAGCGGACCGTGGCGCTTTTCATGGAGGAGACGGCCGGGTTCGACGTGACCCCGGTGCAGTTTGCCATCCTGCACGAGCTGCTGGCCCAGCCGGGCGAGGACCAGGTGACCCTGGCCTCGCGCGTGGCCTTCGATGCCGCCACCTCTGGCTCGGTCATCGGCCGGCTCGAAAAGCGCGGCTGGGTGCGTCGCGAGGCCGATACCCGCGACCGGCGCCGCAAGCTGCTGTGGATCACCCCCGAGGGCGAGACCGCCGCGCTGCAGATGCGCGACGCCGCCCAGCGCGTGCAGGAGCGCCTGATGGGGCCCCTCAATGCCGAGGAGCGCGCAGTCCTGATGACCCTGCTGACCAAGGTGGTCTACCAACACCAGGACCCTGCAGGCACTTCCGGCGCCTGATTGCTCCCCATGGATGCTTCCCTGCCGGCCGACTGGCTGGTGCCCGATTGGCCTGCACCGTCCGGCGTGCATGCGCTGTGCACCACACGTGCCGGCGGCGTCAGTGGCACGCCCTATGACCAACTGAACCTGGGCACCCACGTGGGCGACGATTTGGTGGCCGTGCGGGCCAACCGCCAGGTGCTGCAGTCGGTGCTGCAGGCCCGTACCGCCGGGGCACGCGCCGTTTTCCTGAACCAGGTGCATGGCACCGATGTCGCCGTGATCGACCGCACCACGCCCGATGCCACGGCGGCCGATGCCTGCCTGTCCACCGCACCCGGCACCGTGTGCACCATCATGGTGGCCGACTGCCTGCCGGTGCTGTTAACCGACCGCGCGGGCAGCGTGGTGGCCGCCGCGCATGCGGGCTGGCGCGGCCTGGCGGGGGTGCAGGGGCTGGGCGTGCTCGAATCCACCGTGCAGAGCCTGGCGGCACAGGGCGCGCCTGCGGCCGAGGTCATTGCCTGGCTCGGGCCCTGCATCGGGCCCACGGCCTTCGAGGTGGGCTCCGAGGTGCGTGCGGCGTTCTGCGGCCATGATGCGGCCGCCGAGGCCTGCTTCGTGCCGCAGCCAGGGGGCAAGTTCCTCGCCGATCTGGCAGGCCTGGCCCGGCTGCGCCTGGCAGCCCTGGGGCTCACCGGGGTCCATGGCAACGATGGCACGGCACCGTGGTGCACGGTGCGCAATGCCTCACGGTTCTTTTCGCACCGGCGCGATACCGCCGTCCTGGGCGGCAGCGGGCGTTTCGCCGCCTGCATCTGGCGCGGCTGAGTCGGCCTGAGCGGCCCGCAGCGCTGCCTGCTCGGCATCCCAGGCAGCCTGCTGCGCCTGCTCGCGCTGCTTGATGGCCCGTTTGCGCGAGGGCGTGCCCATGATGTAGACCACGATCCCCATGGGCAGCAGCCCGTACAGCACGAAGGTGACGATGGCCCCGAGCACCGTGCCGGTGGTGTTGGTGGCTTCCGCCACTGCCATCATGAGGGTGACGTAGAGCCAGGCGATGACGATCAGGTACATTGTGTTGGAAACGTGTTTGCGGGTTCTTGGCGCGATCAACGCGGTTGCAGGTTGCCAGCCCTCGCGGCGTGGGCAACAATGAAGGCAAGGTGCCGGTGCAGCCGAACACCATCAGAGGAGACGGGATGAGTTCAGAAGAATCGATCTGGGACCAGAGCGCCCAGCAATTCCAGCAGATTTTCGGTCAAGGCTGGGCACAGGCCGTCCAATCCTTCCAGAAAATCGATCTGGCCGCTCCTGGCGCGGCCACTCCCGCGCCCGTGCAATTGTCGCCTGCCAAGCTGCAGGCCCTGCAGCAGCAATACCTGGAAGAGGCCAAGGCCTTGTGGGCCCAGGGCCTGCAGGGCAAGGCCGAGGTCAAGGACAAGCGCTTTGTCGGCGAAGGCTGGGCCAGCAACCCCGTGGCGGCCTTTTCCGCCGCCGCCTACCTGCTCAACGCCCGCACCCTGATGGGCCTGGCCGACGCGGTCGAGGCCGACGAGAAGACCCGCGCACGCATCCGCTTCGGCGTGGAGCAGTGGATGGCGGCCATGGCGCCCAGCAACTTCCTGGCCTTCAACGCCGAGGCGCAGAAGAAAGCCATCGAAACCAAGGGCGAGAGCATCGCCAAGGGCATGCAAAACCTGCTGCACGACCTGAAGCAGGGCCATGTCTCGATGACCGACGAAAGCCTGTTCGAGGTGGGCCGCAACGTGGCCACCACCGAGGGCGCCGTGGTGTTCGAGAACGAGCTGTTCCAGCTGCTCGAATACAAGCCGCTCACCGCCAAGGTCTACGAGCGCCCCTTCCTGCTGGTGCCGCCGTGCATCAACAAGTTCTACATCCTCGATCTGCAGCCCGAGAACTCGCTGATCCGCTATGCGGTGAGCGAGGGCCACCGCACCTTCGTCGTGAGCTGGCGCAACCCCGACGACGCCCTGGCCAGGAAGACCTGGGACAACTACGTCGAAGACGGCGCCATGGCGGCCATCGACGTGGTGCAGAACATCACCGGCGCAGACCAGATCAACGCCCTGGGCTTCTGCGTGGGCGGCACCATTCTCAGCAACGCGCTGGCCGTGCTGGCCGCGCGTGGCGAGGAGCCCGTGGCCAGCGCCACCTTCCTGACCACGCTGATCGACTTCACCGACACCGGCATCCTCGACGTCTTCATCGACGAGGCCTTCGTGAAGTACCGCGAGATGGAGATGGGC
>JAZKEE010000218.1:0-29754 GCA_040387235.1 Pseudomonadota bacterium | reverse complement strand
ATGACCGATCTGATGGGTGGACAGGTGGACCTGATGTGCGAGCAGGCCACCAACGCCGTGCCCCAGATCGAAGCGAAGAAGGTCAAGGTCTTTGGCGTCACCAGCAAGCAGCGGATGGCATTGCCCGCGCTTGCCCAGGTGCCCACGCTGGCAGAAGCAGGCCTGGGCGGCTTCGAGATGTCGGTATGGCATGGCGTGTACGCGCCCAAGGGCACGCCAGCGGCCGTGCTGGCCAGGCTGAATGCCGCCATCCGCGCAGCGCTCAAGGACCCCGAACTCATCCAGCGCGAGGAGGCACTCGGCGTGCGCATCGTGACCGACGCGCGCCTGGAACCCGCGGAGCACAAGAAATACGTGGAGGGCGAAATGAACCGCTGGGCCAGGATCATCAAGGACTCCGGCGAAACCGCGGACTGACGGCCGAAGACGGGCTGCGGACCGAATCGACCGAGGACACCACCGGCTACCAGGCGTTTCGGCGACTCAGAATGGCACCCGGCCCCGCCAGATGTCCCGGTACATCGCCCAGTCGCCCATGAAGCTGTACAGGGGGCGCTTGAAGCTGGCCGGCTTGTTCTTCTCGAAGCCGAAGTGCCCCACCCACGCAAAGCCATAGCCGCACAGCAGGCCGACCAGCAAGAAGGACGGCTGCCGCGTGGCCACTGCCCAGGCCAGGCACAGGAGGGACAGGGTCGAGCCCACGAAATGCAGCCGCCGGCAGGTGCGGTTGCTGTGCTCGGTCAGGTAGAACGGGTAGAACTCCGCGAAGCTCTTGAAAGCACGCGGGTCGGTGGGGGTGGCGCTGATGTCCATGGTGCCTGTCTCCGGTGTGGGTATTGTTTTATCCTTCGCTTTATACGCCCACGCACGCCGGGGTGGGAGTGCCGTATTTGACAGCGCGCCATGGGGATCTTCCAATAGGCCGCTTCGCTGATCCACGATTGCCTCCCCTGCCTTTGCCCTCTCCCCCCTGCTCCCCGACACAGGACGCTGCAGTACCCTGCAATCCCAATGAAAGCGGCCCCGGCCGCGAACACGCCATCGATGCGCTGCGCGGCTTTGCGCTGCTGGGCATCCTGGTCGTCAATGCGGGCAGCTTTGCGTCGACCTACTTTGGCCTCGGCGTAGCCGACCCCGCGTTCTCGCGGCCCGTGGACCATGCGGTGCGCTGGTTCGTCAGCCTGGTCTTCGAGACCAAGTTCTATCTCTTGTTCTCGCTGCTGTTCGGCTACAGCTTTGCCTTGCAGATGGATGCTGCCCAGCGCGCCGGCAGCGCCTTCGTGCCCCGCTTCCTGCGGCGCCTGGCGGGGCTCCTGCTGCTGGGGGTAGCACATGCCTGGCTGCTGTTCTCGGGCGACATCCTGGTGACCTATGCGCTGCTGGGCTTGTTGCTGCTGGCGCTGCGCAAGCTGCGCCCGGGTACCGCGGTGGTGATGGCCGTGGCGCTGCTGGGGCTGGTGTCGGTGGGCTGGGGGCTTCTCGCCTGGCTGATGTCGCTGGCGCCACCGATGGACTGGCCGCTGGCCGAGATCCACGCCAAGGCACAGCAGGCCGCACAGGCCTACCGTTCCGGGGCCATCGAGGCCATAGCCCAGCGCGGGCGCGACATGGCCGATGGCGTCTGGTTCGTGCTGGTGTTCGTGCAGGGGCCCTGTGCACTGGCCATGTTCCTGCTGGGGTTGGCAGCCCATCGCTCGGGCTACCTGGCCACCATTGCGCTGCAGCCGGCACGCCTGCACCGCTGGGTGCTGTGCTGCCTGCCGGTAGGCGGCCTGGGTGCCTGGGTCTATGCCACAGCGCAGAACAGCACCGTCCGCCAACCCGATCACGTGTCGGCCGCCACGCTCGCGCTGGACCTGGCCACAGCGCCCTTCCTCACTTTCAGCTATGTCGCGGCACTGCTCTGGGCCCTGCAGAGCGGAGCCGCAGGCCGCCGACTGGGCGCCTGGCTGGAACCTGCGGGCCGCATGGCGCTGTCCAACTACCTGCTGCAGTCCCTGGTGGGAGCGGTGGTGTTCACCGCCTATGGCCTTGCGCTGGTGGGGCAGGTGTCGCCGCTGGCGGTGTTGCTGGGCTGCTTGGCGTTGTATGCGGCCCTGCTCGTGCAGAGCCGCCGCTGGATGGCGCTGCACGCCTACGGGCCGGCAGAGTGGCTGCTGCGTGCGTTCACGCTGCTGCGCCGGCCCGCATGGCAGCGCACGGCCCACCCGGTCGAGTAAGCGGTATGCGCGGCCGCGTCACCGGCCGATGGGCACGAGCTGATCGTCCGCCATGCCCACCAGCAGAGCCTTGCCGTCCGGCTGCACACGGAATTCACCAAAGCGCGCCTGCTCCCAGCGGCTGGCATCGCCCTCGGCGAAATACCAGCCATCCGTCACCAGCGTCCAGTCGCCGTTCTTGGGCGTGAGCTGGATGCGGAACTCGCCGGGGGCAATGGGCGCATCGTACTTTTCCACGCGCTCCCAGGCCACCACGCCGCGCGCATCGAGCCGACCCACGGCATAGGGCCGGCTGCCCAGCAGGCCCTCCACGCCGGCTTCGCGCCGATCGATATCCACCATGGGTGGCAGGGTGAACCGCAGGCGCATGTAATCTCCCTGCATCAGCGAGCGCGGGTCCACCGGGGCCAGGGGCACGTAGACCTTCTGGCCGTTGGCGATCGTGTTCTCCTTGTCGGCGATGCCGATGTTGGCCACGGCCACGGTGGCCACCGCACTCAGCGCCAGCAGCCAGGGGCCCATGCGGTGCGCCCAGTGGCGGGCGGCATGGCCAGTTTCACAGCGCACTGCAGCGGCGCGTGGCGTGCGCAGCGCACTCCAGGCCAGCACACCCAGCAGCGCACCGCAGCCCACGAGCACCATGGCCTTGGTGGTCAGGGGCCAGGCCAGCAGGTAGTAGAAACCACCCATGATCCAGGTGCAGGCCAGGGCGGCCGCAGTGGCCTGGCCCCAGCGGCGGGTGGTGCCGGCGATGGCCAGGGCCAGCAGTGCGCTGCCGAGCAAAGGCGAGAACCAGCACAGCAGGGCCAGCACCAACGCCACCACGGCAGCGCGGGGCTGGCGCAGCACCGGCCAGGCGCGCTGCGCGATGGCGGCGGCACCCAGCGCCAGCAGCACGCTTGCCGCCTGCACCAGCCATTGCAGTGCAAAGGCGCGGGGCCCGACCTCCCGCCCGACCTCGCGCACCAGCTCGCCGCCGATGCCGGCACCGAACGCACCGCCCACCAGGAAGGTCTGGCCCGACAGGCCGCAGATGCCCCACAGCAGCACCAGCAGCCAGCCGCAGGCCAGGGGCTCCAGCAGCGCTGCCAGCCAGTTGCCGGCACTACCGCGACCCAGCGCATGGCGCTGCCACAGCAGCAGCCCCACCCACACCGCGAGCACGCCGTGCACCATGCCCCAGGGCACCAGCGGCGACAAGGCCCAGCGGCCATCGGAGCCGGGCCAGATGAGGACCGCGAACAGCGCCGCCGCTCCCGCCCCCAGCAGTACACGCAGCCAGGGCAAGGCCACGAGCGCGGCCACGGCGAGCGCCACCACCAGCATGAAGGCGGCTGCCGGCTGCAGGCCCATGTCGCGTCCGAAGGCAAAGCCCAGCAGGCCCGCGCCGGTCAGCAGCGCGGGAAACGCCAGTTGCTCCAGAAAGATCGGCAGGTCCTTGCTGCGCAGGGCTGCCGTGGCGCCGGCCAGCACCACGGCGCCGATGACGTAGGCGCCCGCGTCCCGCACGATCCACTCGCCGAAGAACAGGCCGAACATGGCCAGCAGCGGCAGCGCGGCCAGCCAGGCGCCCAGCGCCGTGAGCAACACCACGGGCCAGGGGCGTGCCGTGCCGCCAGCCCGGTGTGCGTCTGCCGCCGAGGCGCCAGCCGGCAGGATGCCCTGCTCCACGGCGGCCTGCACAATGGTTTCAAGCGCACCGGGCTTGGGCGCGGGCGCAGCAGCGTCTGCGGACAGGTTCACGGGATCGATGGGAACGCCGCTCATGCAGCGTCTCCCTGCTGCTGCGCAGCGCGGCGCGAAAGGCGCATCACCACGTTCACCGATGCCGCCAGCAACCCAGCGGCCACCAGGCCGATGAGCAGCAGCGAGCCCACGAAATCACCGAAGCGGGAGCCCGAGAACATGGCGCGCGCCAGCCCCGTCACCAGCAGAATGTTGAGCCCGAGCGTCGCACCGCTGAGCAGGAAGATGTCGAAATGCGTGCGCGTGCCCACCAGCGCGGCAGCGGCCGCCAGCAGCACCAGGCCCAGGCCGTAGTGGCCCGCCACGGGCGAGTGGAACAGGCCGCCCAGCGCGGTGAGCGTGACCAGCATCAGCGCCAGCGTGCCCGCCGTGCGCAGCGCCCAGACGCCCGCGCCGGTGAAGCGCTGCGCTTGCGGCAGCATGGCCGCCGCCACGGCCAGCGCAGCGCCCAGGGAGACCAGGTGCACCGTCATGTCCGCAGGCGACACGCGCCAGCTGTGGCCCGTGTGCGCCTGCGCCCACAGCGATATGCCCACCACGGCCACCAGCGTCCATGGCACCCACACCACATCGCTGCGCACGGCCAGCGCCAGAGGCAGCGTGAGCACGGCCCACACGGCAAACAGCTGCCAGGGGTCGGCCCCGGTCTGGTAGGTCTGCCCGAAGTAGGCGAACAGCGCGCCCGTGCCCAGCAGTGCCAGCATGGCCAGCGGCGCACGCGCCCCGGCCCTGAACGCAGCGCCCGCACACATGGCCAGCACAAAGCCCTGCAGCAGCGCAAAGCGCATGAAGCGGCCCAGGCTCTCCCAGTTGGCAGCGATCCACATCACCAGCCCCAGGCCGCCGAGCGCCGCCGCGATGACCGCGACGGTGCGCCACAGCATGGTGTGCAGGGCGGCGGGCGGGTGGTCGAACCCCGCCAGGCCGAGCAGGCGCGTGGCGGCCGATCGGTCCAGCGTGTGCTGGCGGGCCAGTTCGAACAAGGCGGTGCGCAGGGTCATGGGGCGGATGCCTCTGGTTCAGGTGGAAAGAAAGGGAGCCGGTGAAGACGCGATCGTCAGTTGGGCTGGAGCGCCAAAAAGTCACGGATGGCCATCAGCGTACCGTCTGGCGCCTCGCTCATCTGGTTGTGGCCCACGGGCAGGCTGGTGGTGTGCACCACCTTGCCCGCGGCGCGTGCAGCGGCCACCAGGCCCTGGGCCGACTTGGGCGCGGTCATCTGGTCCTGCGCACCCAGGGCAAACAGCACCGGGCACTGCACGGCGGCAATCGCCTGCTCGCCGTTGGCATAGCTGTCGCAGGCCACGAAGCCGCGGTGAAACACGTTGACCGCAGTGTTGCTGCGCAGCACCTTGCGGCCCAGCGCCATGCCCGCGTTGTAGACCCAGAAGCCCGCGCCCGAAGGCGGCGCCAGCGTGCTGCGCGAGAACACGTTGACCATGCGCAGCGCCTTCTCGGGCTCGTTGAGCGCCGCATCGATCAGCGCGGGCGAGACCTTCATCGGGTAGGCCGTGCCCACCAGCACCAGGTGGCTCACGCGCTCGCCCAGGCGGGCTGCGGCCTCCAGTGCGATCAGCGAGCCGAAGCTGTGGCCCACCAGCGCCGCGCGCTGCACGCCCGCGGCATCGAGCAAGGCGACAATGAAGTCCGCCCCCGCCTCCACGCTGGCCGGAGCCTCGCCCGCGCTGCGGCAATGGCCGGGCAGGTCCACCGCCAGCACGTTCCAGCCATGGTTGGCCAGGTAGCGGCTTTGCAGCGCCCACACGCTGTGGTCGTTGAGCACGCCATGGACCATGACCACGGTGGGCAGTGCGGGGTTGAACGCCTTGCCGCCGGTGTAGCAGTAGGTGGTGTGGCCGTTGACTTGGATCTGCATGCGGGTGGTTCCTCTTGTCTGTCTTTGTTTCGTTTTTGTGTTGTCGGGTGCGACGGCAGTCCTCAGCGCGGCGGCACGCCGGCGGCAAGGTCGTCCAGCACCTGGAGCCACCGCTGTGCGGCGTCGCGCACCTTGGTGCTTGCATCACCGGCGGCCGTGGACTCGGCCAGCGGCCGCTGGGGGGCAGCCTCGCCACGCCAGTAGTCCAGCGCCAGCACGGCCAGGTAGCGCACCGTCTCGTCGCCATCATGCGCCACGGCATGGGCCAGCGCGGGCACGGCGCGGGCACCGGCTCGCGCGCCCAGCGCCCGGTCGCCCAACGCCATGGCAGCGTGCTGGCGCACCACGGTCAGGGGCGAGTGCAGGCCGCGCACGGCTTCATCCACCTCGTGCGGGCGCAGCGTGCAGGTGCCCGAGCCGGGGCGCAGCCATTTCTCCACCAGCGGCAGCAGTGCGGGCCGCACGGCGGGCAGGGACTCGATGGGGCGGTAGTCGAGCGGCAGCGGGTCGAGCGCGTGGTTGCGGAACGCGCCGTAGGGCGATGACAGGCCCTGCGCCACGCATTCATCGCTGAGTGTTCCGGCCTGGGCCTGTTCCAGCAGCCAGGCACTGTCACCCAGGTGGGCGAGCGCGCTGGCGCACCAGTTGCGCCCTGCCTGGGCCAGGTGGCGGTTGCTGCTGCGCGGCACGGGCTTCAGTGCGTGCACTCGCAGCGCGGCCATGGCCTCGGGCGTGGCCGCACCGATCTCGCCCAGCAGGCGCGCGGCCTCGCATTGCGTCGACGTGCGCTCCAGCAGTGACAGCAAAGCGGGGATGGCGGCAGGTCCGAAGGCCCGCAGGGCGCGCTGCGCCGCTTCGCCATGGCGCTGTGCCTGCTCGCGCGTCAGCCCCAGCTCGGGAGCAGGCTGGTGCGCCAGGCAGGCCAAGTGGTAGCGCAGGCGCTCGGCATCGGGCAACTCTGCGACGCGCCGGGCCTCGGCCAGGTCGGCGGCATGGCCGGGCAGCAGGCGTGCAAAGGCCTCCTCACCCAGACAGCGCTGGGCGATGGCAATGCCCTCATCGCTGTCCTCGTGCAGCAGCACGGCAAAGCCGGGCGTGAGCCAGTCGGCCTCGGGCGACGCTTGCAGGGCGGCACGCAGCCGGTGGCACACGTTCACCAGGACATCGGTGCAGCGGCGGTCCGTGGCCTCCCATTGCACCACGTCGCCGCCCTGCGCCTCGGCCGCCAATGCGGCCTGGGCGGCGGCCATGGCGGGGCTGTCCGAGGACATCTCGGGCCAGTTCCAGTCGGCGGGGTTCCAGCGCAGGCTGTAGAGCGTGCCACTGTCATCTTCCGGCCCATCCCCGGCCTCGGCCAGCGCTGCTTCGCTGCCCATGGACACCGTGGGCAGGTAGATGGGGCCATCGAGCTCACGGTACATGCCTGCCAGCGCCACGGCATACACGTCGCCACGCAGCGCGTGCGCCTGCAGCGCGGGCAGCAGCAGCGCCAGCGCATCGTCCAGCAGCGTCTGCTCGAAGGCCAGCCAGTCCATGGCGGGTGCCTTGTCAGCCATCCCCGGGCTCAGGCCGCCTTCTCCGCGGCCTTGAGGGCGCGCTTGAGGTCGTCGATCAGGTCGTCCGCATCCTCCAGCCCGATGGACAGGCGGATCGTGCCCTGCGTGATGCCGGCATTCACCAGCGCCTCGTCGCTCATGCGGAAATGCGTGGTGCTGGCCGGGTGGATCACCAGGCTGCGGCAGTCGCCCACGTTGGCCAGGTGGCTGAAGACCTTGAGCGCCTCGATGAACTTCTTGCCCTGCTCGCGGTTGCCCTTGAGGTCGAAGCTGAACACCGAGCCCGCGCCGCGCGGCAGCAGCTTTTGCGCCAGGGCGTGGCTGGTATGCGACTCGAGCATGGGGTGGCCCACGCGCGAGACGAAGGGCTGGCTGGCCAGGAACTCCACCACGCGCGCCGTGTTGCGCATGTGCCGCTCCATGCGCAGCGGCAGGGTCTCGATGCCCTGCAGGATCAGCCAGGCCGTGTGCGGGCTCATGCACGCGCCGAAGTCGCGCAGGCCCTCGCGGCGTGCGCGCAACAGGAAGGCGCCCACCGAGCTTTCCTCGCTGAACACCATGTTGTGGAAACCCTCGTACGGCTGCGTCAGCTCGGCAAACTTGCCTGCCGAGCGCGGGCCGTCCCAGTCGAAGCTGCCGCCATCGACCACGATGCCGCCCACCACCGTGCCGTGGCCCGAGAGGAACTTGGTGGCCGAGTGGTAGACCAGGTCGGCCCCGAGCTCCAGCGGCTTCATGAGCCAGGGCGAGGTCAGCGTGGAGTCGACCAGCAGCGGCACCCCCGCCTGGTGCGCAATGGCACTGATGGTCGGGATGTCCAGCACGTCCAGGCCCGGGTTGCCCACGGTCTCGCCGAAGAACAGTTTCGTGTTCGGCCGCACGGCGGCGCGCCAGCCGTCGATGTCGCCGGGCTTGACGAAGGTGGTCTCGATGCCGAAGCGCGACAGCGTGTAGTGCAGCAGGTTCTGCGAACCGCCATACAGCGCCGTGCTGGCCACGATGTGGCTGCCCGCCCCCATCAACGTGCAGATGGCCAGGTGCAGCGCGGCCTGGCCGCTGGCGGTGGCGATGGCGCCCACGCCGCCTTCCAGTGCAGACACGCGCTGCTCCAGCACCGCATTGGTGGGATTGCTGATGCGGCTGTAGACATGGCCGGGCCGCTCCAGGTTGAACAGCGAAGCGGCATGGTCGCTCGATTCGAAGACGAACGAGGTGGTCAGGTGGATCGGTACGGCGCGTGCGCCGGTGGCCGGATCGGGGGTGGCGCCGGCATGCAGCGCAAGCGTGTCAAAGCCGGGGTCGGAGTAACCGGGCATCCAATGTCTCCCATGTTGTTGGTGTCAGTCCACTGAAACGGAGAAATCGGCTTTGCGTGAGGGTCTGGCAGGGCCGCAATCCAGGCGGCGGGCGCAGCCGGGTTGGACACCCGGCGAGCACGGCAACGACGAGTGCGGCCCTGCCAGGCCCTCACCCTGCGGGCCGGGGTGGCAGCGGGCGCATCGCCGCGTTGCGGGCTTTGCCAAGGCGGCCAGCCTTGGCCGCAGCCCGCGTCTTGCGCTGCACCCGCTGCCACCCCGGCGCACAGCCGATTTCTCCGTTTCAGTGGACTAGCGACATTGTGGGCTATATTTGATCGGAAATAGCTGCGCCACCCCGACCGTGGCCGCCCCGCTCGCCCCATTGGAGACCGATCATGAAAGTCAGCGATATCCTTCGCGTCAAAGGCAACACCCTCTACACCGTCACCCCCGACGAACCGCTGGCCAATGCCGTGGACATCATGGCCGACCGCGACATCGGCTCTCTGGTGGTGATGGAGCTCGGTGACCTGGTGGGCATGCTCACTTTCCGCGAGGTGATCCAGGCCATCGTCAAGAACGGCGGCAGCGTGGGCACGCTGCAGGTGCGCTCGGCCATGGACGACCACCCCCTGACCTGCACCCTCGAAACCGAGATGGACGAGGTGCGCCGCATGATGCTGGACCGCCACGCCCGCTACATGCCGGTGATGGACAAGAAGATGCTCATGGGCGTGATCAGCTTCTACGATGTGGCCAAGGCCGTGGTGGACAGCCAGAACTTCGAGAACAAGATGCTCAAGGCCTACATCCGCGACTGGCCCGAAGAAGAGCGCGGAGGTTGACGGCGGCTTTGCCTTCAACCGGCTAGCGTCGTTGGAGAGCCTTGCCGTGCTACAGCACTGCCTGCGGCTCCCCGCCTGGTTATCCGGCCGAATCCAAACCCGCGGGGGCAGCACCCTGGAAACCGTGGCGCCTGAATGACCCGCTCCACTCTGGGATAATCGGTCCCATGAGCGGCAACACCATCGGTACCCTATTCGCTGTCACCAACTTCGGTGAATCCCACGGCCCGGCCATTGGCTGCGTGATCGACGGCTGCCCGCCGGGCATGCCGCTGACCGAGGCGGACATCCAGGCCGACCTGGACCGCCGCCGCCCCGGCACCAGCCGCCACGTGACCCAGCGCAACGAGCCCGATGCGGTGGAGATCCTCTCGGGCGTGTACGAGGGCAAGACCACCGGGACACCCATCGCCCTGCTGATCCGCAACACCGACCAGCGCAGCAAGGACTACAGCAATATCTCCGAGAGCTTTCGCCCGGGCCATGCCGACTACACCTACTGGCACAAGTACGGCATCCGCGACCCGCGCGGCGGCGGCCGCTCGTCGGCACGCCTGACGGCACCCACTGTGGCCGCTGGCGCCGTGGCCAAGAAATGGCTGGCCGAGCAGTACGGCACGCAGTTCCGCGCCTGCATGACGCAGCTGGGCGAGTTGCCCATCCCCTTCGAGAGCTGGGACCATGTGCGCCAGAACCCCTTCTTCGCCCCCGTGGCCGACGTGCAGCAGTACGAGGACTACATGGACGCGCTGCGCAAGGCCGGCGACTCCTGCGGCGCGCGCATCCGCATCTCGGCCAGTGGCGTGCCCGTGGGCTTGGGCGAGCCGCTGTACGACAAGCTCGACGCCGACATCGCCCACGCCATGATGGGCCTGAACGCCGTGAAGGGCGTGGAGATCGGCGCCGGCTTCGAGAGCGTGGCCCACCGTGGCACCATGCACGGCGACTCCATGACGCCCCAGGGCTTTCGCACCAACCACGCCGGCGGCGTGCTCGGCGGCATCAGCACCGGGCAGGACCTGGAGGTGTCGATCGCGATCAAGCCAACCAGCTCCATCATCAGCCCGCGCGAGTCCATCGACATCCACGGCCAGCCCACCGAGGTGATCACCAAGGGCCGCCACGACCCCTGCGTGGGCATCCGCGCCGCCCCCATCGCCGAAGCGCTGCTGGCGCTGGTGGTGATCGAACACGCCCTGCGCAACCGCGCCCAGTGCGCGGACGTGGTGCGCGAGGTTGCCCCGATCCAGGCGTCGTTCCTTTGAGCTCCGCCGCCCGCACCCGTGGCGCCCTGGCATGCGCCACGGCGGTGGCCCTGGCGGCAGCAGCACTGCTGGCAGGTTGCGCGTCGACGCCCGCGCCCACGCATATCGACATCGGCCTCATCGCCTTCAACGACCTGCACGGCAACCTGGAGCCGCCGCGCATGGCGCTGCAGGTGGCTGCGCCCGATGGCAGCGGCCCGGCGCGCGTGCCCGCGGGCGGCGCGGCCTACATGGCCAGCGCCATCGCGCACCTGAAGACCCTCCACCAACACCATGCGGTGGTGGCTGCCGGCGACATGGTGGGCGCATCGCCCCTGGTGTCGGCACTGTTCCTCGACGAGCCGACCATTGAGGCCGTCAACCGCATGGGCATCGACTTCAACGCCGTGGGCAACCACGAGTTCGACAAGGGCTGGCGCGAGCTGCTGCGCCTGAAGAATGGCGGCTGCGAGAAGCACACCGTGCGCGAGCCCTGCCAGCTCAATCCTGGCTTCCCCGGCACCAATTTCGGCCTGCTGGCCGCCAACACCTCGCACGACGACGGTCGCCCGCTGCTGCCGCCCACCGGCATCAAGCGCTTCAGCGAAGGCGGTGTGACGGTCAGCGTGGGCTTCATCGGCCTGACCCTGCGCGGCACGCCCGCCATGGTGGCACCGGCCGGCGTGGCCGGCCTGCGCTTTGCCGACGAGGCCGACACCGTCAACGCCCTGATCCCCGGCCTGCGCGCCCAGGGCGCCGACGTGATCGTGGTCATGGTGCACGAGGGCGGCGAAACCGAGGCCGCGCTGGGCGAGACCAGCTGCAAGGGCCTGAGCGGCGACATCCTGCCCATCCTGGAGCGGCTCGACCCCGCGGTGGACGTGGTGGTCTCGGGCCACACGCACCGCTCCTACCTGTGCGACTACGGCACTGTGAACCCCGCACACCCGCTGCTGCTGACCAGCGCCGGCCAGTACGGCACGCACGTCACCGACATCAGCCTGCGCGTGGACACCGGCACCCGCCGCGTGGTGCGCAAGAGCGCGCGCCAGGTCATCGTGCAGGGTGAGGGCTTCACCAGCGGGCCCACCACCTTCGCGGTGGACCAGCGCTTCCCGGTCTTCGCGCGCGATGAGGGCGTGCACGCCATCGTGGAGCGCTACCGCGCCGCCGCCGAGCCCCAGGCCCAGCGCCCCGCAGGGCGCCTCACCGGCCCCGTCTCGCGCGAGCCCGCTGCATCGCTCGAGACCTCCATGGGCAACCTGATCGCCGACGCACAGTTGCTCGCGGCCCAGGGCCCGGGCCTCGCCGCCCAGATCTCTTTCATGAACCCCGGCGGTGTGCGCGGCGTTCTGGTGCCCGGGCCCGACGGCCAGGTGCGCTACGGGCAGATGTTCACCGCCCAGCCATTCGGCAACAGCCTGATGGTGCAGTCCTTCACGGGCGCCCAGGTCAGGGCGATCCTGGAACAGCAGTTCGCCAGTGCCACCAACACGGCGCAGAGCCCGCGGGTGCTGTCGGTCTCCAAGGGATTCACCTACCGCTACGACCTGCGCCTGCCTGCCGGGCAGCGGGTCAGTGGCATCACGCTCCATGGCCAGCCGCTGCGGGCGGATGCCGTGTACCGCGTGGTGGTGAGCAGCTTCCTGGCCACGGGCGGGGACAACTTCACGGTGTTCACGCAGGGCGTGGAAGGCTTGGGTGCGGGGCAGGACCTGGACGCGCTGGAGGCTTACTTTGCGGCTTCTGGCGGTGCAGTGGTGCCGCCGGCCACGGATCGGATCGTTCGCCTGGATCTGCCTTGATTTCTCCGTTGTGGCGCTTGTCCCGGCCGCAGGGACGCAGCGAAGCGACACACCTGGAGCCACCAGCAAGCCATCCAGCGCAGGTAGCAACAACCGGAGCCGACGGCGGATGCGCCTTGCCGGCACTGTCACTGCGTCGTCAGTACACGTCCCTGCGATAACGCCCGCTGCGCACCAGCCCGGCCATGGGTGCAGGGCCCAACAAGCCCGTGAGGGCCATGTCCACCCCCTGCGCCATGCCCTGCAGACTGCCACACACGTAGATGGCGGCCCCCTGCTCCTCGACCCAGGCACGCACGGTGGCGGCCTGCGCCTGCAAGAGGTCCTGCACATAGACCTTGTTGGCAGGATCGTCGCGCGAGAAGGCCAGGTCCAGGCGCGTGAGCACGCCAGCTGCCTGCCAGGCCATGAGCTCATCGCGAAAGAGGAAATCGTGCGCCGCATGGCGCTCGCCGAAGAGCAGCCAGTTGGGCGCTGCCCCGGCCTGCGCCCGGGCCCGAAGGTGGCTGCGCAAGCCGGCAATGCCCGTGCCGTTGCCCACCAGGATCAGCGGGCGCGCAGCATTGTCTTCGAGCCGGAAATTGCGGTGCGCGCGCACGCGCATTGGCACCGCCTGGCCCACCTGGGCACCCGCGGTGAGCCAATGCGAAGCCAGGCCCGGCGTGCCATCGTCGCGCAGGGCCTGGCGCACCACCAGGTGCACGCGGCCATCGCTGGCGAGCGAGGCGATCGAATACTCGCGCGGGTGCTCCAGGTCGCCGGGCACGCACACCTGCACCAGGTCGCCCGACTCCCACGCCGCCGCCTCGCCAGCGGGTGGCGCCAGTTCCACGAGGTGCACGGGAGCCCCCTCGCTGCCAGGGTTCAGGTGGCTGCGCGCCACCAGGGTCCACTGCCCGAACGCGGGCGCATCCCACGCGCCCAACTCGCTCAGGCTCGACACCTGCGCCAGCTGGTGTTGCCAGGCCGTGAGAGCCGCCGGCTCGCCGTTGTCCATCTCCACGCGCTCGAACAGCGGCGTGGCGCCGCGCGCACGCAGCCATGCGTCGAGCTGGCGGCCAAAGCCGCAGAAGTGGGCGTACTGGCGATCGCCCAGGGCCAGCAGGCCGTACTGCAGCTGCGACAGGTCGGGCGCACGTTCTTCATCCGCCCCCATGCACGCCTCCTGGAAGGCCGCGGCATTGTCGGGCGCATCGCCCTCGCCGTAGGTGCTGGCCAGGAACAGGGCACGCCGGCTGCGCGCGAGCAAGGCGGCATCGAGCTTGTCGAGCGCGCAAAGATGCACGGGCTCACCGGCCGTGTGCAGAAGGCGTGCCGTCTCGCGCGCCAGTTCTTCGGCCTGGCCGGTCTGGCTGGCATACACCACCAGCAGCGGCTGCACACCTTCACGCGCCGATGCAAGGGCCAGGGCCTGCACGGCCTGTGCCCGGTGCCTGCGCCGCTCACGCAGCCAAATGGCTGCGCACAGGGCGGCGTACAGCAGCACCAGGGCGGCGGCAGCGGCCAGCCGCACGGCGGGGTTGGAAACATTCATGAAAACCCGGGGAAACGCGCAGCAAACGCCGGACTCTCGGTCCACACCGGGCCCCGCGCCGTGCGTTCGCACAGCAGCGCAGCCACGCCCTGCTGCGTGGCAAAGGCCAGGCCCTCGCGTGGTCCCAGCACGGTGAGCACCGTGGCCAGGGCATCGGCATGCATGCACTCGGCGTGCAGCACCGTCACGCTGGCCAGCGCATGCGCCACGGGTTCGCCGGTGCGCGGATCGATGGTGTGCGAATAGCGCCGCCCGCCATGCTCAAAGGCATGCCAGTGGTCACCCGACGTGGCGACGGCCATATCCTTGAGCGGCAGCGCCCGGGCCGGGCCTGCGGCATCGCCTGCCACGGCCACGCGCCAGGGCTGGCCGCCGGGGCGCGTACCGCTCGCGCGCAACTCGCCACCCACCTCGGCCAGAAAATCCACCCAGCCCTGGGCCTGCAAGGCCTGCACCACCAGGTCCACCGAGTAGCCCTTGGCGATGCCCGACAGATCCAGTTGCAGCCCCCCGGGCTGCAGTGCCTGCAAGCCCTCGTCCCGCAGCACCAGGTCTGCGCCCACGCCCTGTGTGTGCAGGGCCTGCAGTTCCTGCACGGAGGGCATGGTGGCGGGTGCCGCAGGGTCGGCCTGCGGATCGGGCCGGGGGCCGAAACCCCAGCGGCTCACCAACTGCCCCACGCCCACATTGAACGCACCGCCGCTGGCCAGCGCCCAGTGCTGCGCAGCCTGCAGCACGGTGAAGAACTCGGGCGACAACACATGCCAGCTACCTGCTGGCGCGCGGTTGAAGCGCGAGACCTCCGATCCGGGCTCCCAGTTGCTCATCTGGCGCACGACCAGGGCCAGCGCTTCTTCGATGGCCGCGCGCACGGGCGCCAGCGGCGCGAACTGCGGATTGCACAGGCGCACCGACCAGGTGGTGCCCATGGCCTCGCCAGCCAGGGTCTGCAAGACAGCGGGATCGGCAGCGCGCACCGGCACATGCGGGGCGGCATGGCCAGCCCCGCCGAACGATGCCAAGGCAGGAAGAGGCGCCGCAGCAACGGCTGCGCGCCCGAACCCCTGCCCGTACTGCACCTGGATGCTCATGCGCGCCGAAACCTCAACTGCAACAGATCAAGGCAAAACTTCGAGCGTGCCCACATAGGACAGGCGGCGTTCCTTGGCCTGGGGCAGCGAGGTCTTCTCGTCCTTGGCATCGGCATCCACCCAGTACATGCCGGCAGCGGGCCAGGTCACGCTGAATTCGCCTTTGGCGTCGGTGGTGGCCTTGATCTCGCCGACCTTGTCGCGGTAGCGGGTGGATCCGGCCACCAGCACCACCTCGAGGTTGGCGGCAGGCTTGCCGTCCACATGGAAGGCGAAGGTGGCTTTCTCTCCCTTGACGAGGTCGTTGGGGTGCGTCACGGGCACCAGCTCCAGGCCCTGGCCCGTGGGCTTGATGGCGCTGGGCTTGCCCACCGTGATGAAGGTCTCGATGCGGCCTGCGGACTGCGTGACCTTGAGGTCCTGCGCATCGGCAGGCACTTCGGCCGCGAACTTCTCGGCCGTGCCGCGCCAGCGCCTGTTCTGGCCGGCCTTGTCCTTGTACGTGGCCGTGAGGCCGCTGTTGACCACGGCCAGGTGGTAGGTGCCTGGCTGCGTGAGGTTCAGGTCGAACACGCTGCGCAGCTTGCCGCGGTGCGTGTTCTCGGGCTTGACGGCCGATCCATCGGGTGCCGTCACGGCCAGGTTGTCCAGGCCCAGCGGCACGTGGTTGAAGAAGAACAGGTCGTTGGAGACAGCGGCATCCACCGTGACCCACTCGGCCTTGGAGAGCACGGTGGTCGACGGCAGCAGCCACACGTTGTGGGCCTGTGCCGAGAAGGCGCCGCACAGAAGGGCGATGCAGGTGGCGATGCGGGTCTTGAATTGCATGGAGGTACTCCGGGTATCGGTGAAAGGTTCAGGGCTTGAGGTCGAGGGTGACCTCGCCCAGCTCGCTGCTGCCCTTGGCGCTCAGCTGCTGGGCCTTGGCGGCAGGCCAGGTGAAGGGGATCGTCACCAGCTCGCGGCCACCCACTTCGCGCGAGGCCTCGACCACCAGCTTGTAGCTGCCGGCAGGCAGCGTGGCCAGTTGCCTGGTGCCTTCGTTGAAGACCACCTGGTGCTTTCCCGCAGGGCGCGTGGGGCTGGTCACGCCGTCGATGGGCATGGCGAGTTCACGACCCGTGCGGCGCCACCACTGGCGCAAGTCCTTGAGCCACTTGGTACCCTCGTCGTTCTTGAGCTTCACGTCGTACCAGACGGCCAGGGTGGACGCCACCGAGTTGTCGGCGCGCTCGACCCACATCGCCACGTAAGGGCGGTGGTACTCGGCCACGTCCAGGCGCGGGATTTCCACGCCCACGCCCAGCCCGGCGGCAAAGGCCGGGCCCCCCAGGCAGGCGCCCAGCGCGACGCTGTAGCGCAGGGGCCAATGCTTCGTCACAGGCATTCTTCTCTTCTTTCGGTTCAGTGAATAAACAGGAGCGCAAGCAGCACCGGAATCACCAGCCCCATGCCCACCATGGGCCAGGTGAAGGGGCGGTTGCCCGCATGCATCTTGAGGATGAACAGGCCGGTGATGGTGAACACCAGGCAGGCGGCAGCGAAGATGTCGATGAACCAGCTCCAGGCGGCGCCCGTGTTGCGGCCCTTGTGCAGGTCGTTGAGGTAGGAGATCCAGCCGCGGTCGGTGCGCTCGTACTCGGCCTCGCCATCGGCCAGGTTTACGCGCAGCCAGGCATCGCCGCCAGGGCGCGGCAGCGAGACATAGATTTCATCGACCGACCACTCCGCCTCGCGGCCCGCCGTGTCCAGCGACCACTGCGTGCGTGCCCAGTCCTGCAGCGCGGCAGGCACAGGCGCCCGGTCCTTCGACGGCGCAGGCAAGGCCTTGAGCGTTGTCAGCAGCGCACCGGGCACGGTGGCCTGCTGGCTCACCACCTTGGGTTGGGACTCGATCTGCCCGGCGTGGTTGAGCGTGAAGCCCGTAACGGCAAACAGCAGCATGCCGATCAGGCACATGGCCGAGCTGACCCAATGCCACTCGTGCAGCGTCTTGAGCCAGTAAGACCGGCGCCGGTTGTCCTGTGGTTTGTTCATTCCTGGAGGGGTGCGCGCGATGGGCCTTGTCAGGCGGCGCACTGGATGCGAAGCCAGTATTTTAGATTCACGAAATGACAACCATTTGCATTTGCGCAATCTTTACCTTGACCACGATCCGGGTCTGGGTCGGGGTGCCCTCTTCCTCCACGCCCTCCTGGCCTCCCCGCACCCACTTCCACAGACGCCTCACCACAGCAGGCGGGTTGCCCAACCATGGCTTTGTGCAGGAGCCCTTCCCCGCCGAAGGTCGCCGGAGCCGTGACAGGCCAGCGGCCCCGGCCCGCGCACAGGCCCACGGCCTGTCACGCAGACCCAACCTCGGGCCGTGCTCAATCCATGGTCACATGCGCGTTCTTCACCACCTGCGCCATGCGCGCCAGTTCGCTGCGCATGAAGGCGGCCGATGCATCGGGCGCAGTCAGCTTGATCTCGTAGCCCTGGGCGATCAGCGCATCGCGCGCCTCGGGCATGGCCATCGCGTTCCTGAAGCCGGCATGCAGGCGCGCCAGCTCGGCCTTGGGCAAACCGGCGGGCGCCACGGCGGCGATCCAGCCGTCGAGCGCGTAGTTGGGCAGGCCCTGCTCGGCGATGGTGGGCACATCGGGCAGCGAGGGCACGCGCGTGGCCGTGCTCACGCCCAGGGCGCGCAGGGCGCCGCTCTTGATGTGCGCGGCGGCCGGCGCCACCGCCACCACCCCGAGCTGCACCTGGCCACCGAGGATGTCGTTCATCAGCGGGCCCATGCCCCGGTAGGGAATGTGCTTGATGTCGAGTTGCGCCTGGTCCACGAACATCGCCGCACCCAGGTGCAGGATGGTGCCGTTGCCCGACGAGCCGTAGTTGAGCACGCCGGGTTTGGCCTTGGCCAGGGCGATCAGTTCCTTGGCGTTCTTCGCCGCTACCGAAGGGTGGGCCACCAGCACGAAGGGCGTGGCGCCGATGATGGTGATGGGCGTGATGTCCTCGATGGAGTCGAACGGGATGTTTTTGTACACGCTGGGATTGACCACGTGGTTGTTCGACACCACCCCGATCACCGAGCCATCCTTGGGCGCACGCACCAGCTGCGTGGTGCCGGTAATGCCGCCCGCGCCCGGCAGGTTCTCGATCACCACCGGCTGGCCGAGCGCCTTGGAGAGGCTGCTGCTGATGGCGCGGATGGCGCCATCCGCCCCCGAGCCGGCCGACAGCGGCAGGATGATGCGCAATGGCTTGTCGCCCAGTTGCGCAAGCGCCAGGCCCGGGGCCGCGAGCATGGCGGCGCCCACGGCCAGGGCGCGTCGGCGGGTGGTGGTGGTGGTGGTGGAAGAAAGCGTTGGCATGGTTTGTCTCCTGGGTGGGGTGGGCCGCCAGGGGCGCGCAGACTGCCGCTGCGCTCATGCCACCGGGCAGGGATGAAAATTCAGGCCACGGCGGCCGCCGCCTGCAGGGCCTGCACCTGGTCGGCCGTGTAGCCCAGGCCGGCCAGCAGCTCGGCGGTGTGCTGGCCCAGTTGGGGCGGGTCCATGCGCACGCCCATGCGCTGGCCATCCAGGCGCAGCGGCATCAGGGTCACCCGCGCCGTGCTGCCGGCACGTTCGCCGTCGGGCAGCGTGATGTCGGCCAGGCCGCCGGTGGCGTTCAGGTGCGGGTCGTCGAAGAGCTGCTCGGGCCGCATGATGGGCGCGAACGGCAGGCCGTGGCGCTCGAAGATGGCCGACAGCTCCTCGGCCGTGTGCAGGGCCAGGCGCTGGCGCAGCTCGGGCAGCAGCGTGGCGCGGGCGCGCACGCGCTCGTTGTTGCTGGCCAGGCCCGGGTCGGACTTGAGGTCGGCATAACCCATGGCATCGCAGAAGGTGACCCACTGCGCATCGCTCACCGCCGCCAGGAAGATCTGCCCGCCATCCTTCACGCTGAACACGTCATACACCGCCCAGGAGGAGATGCGGTCGGGCATGGGCGCCGCGGGCTGGCCCGTCACGGCGTACTGCATCATGTGCTGGCCAACGAGGAAGACGTTGTTCTCGAACAGGGCCGAATCCACCTCCTGCCCGCGCCCGGTGGCAGCACGCTGCATCAGCGCGGCCATGGCCCCGATGGCGCCGAACATGCCGCCCATGATGTCGTTCACGCTCGTGCCCGCGCGCAGCGGGTCGCCCGGGCGCCCGGTCATGTAGGCCAGGCCGCCCATCATCTGCACCACCTCGTCGAGCGCGGTGCGGTGCTCATAAGGGCCGGGCAGGAAGCCCGCGTGGTTCACGTACACCAGGCGATCGTTGAGGCGCGAGAGCGCTGCGTAGTCCAGGCCGTACTTGGCCATCACGCCGGGTTTGAAGTTCTGCGCCACCACGTCGGCCGACGAGGCCAGGCGGATCGCCACCTCCAGCCCCTCGGGCCGGCGCAGGTCGAGCGCGATGCTCTTCTTGTTGCGGTTGAACATGGGGAAGAAGCCGGCACCGGCACCCAGCAGGTGGCGCGTGCGGTCGCCGTCCACCGGCTCGACCTTGATGACCTCGGCGCCCAGGTCGGCCAGCACCATGCCGCAGGTGGGGCCCATCACCATGTGGGTGAACTCCACCACGCGCAGGCCCGCCAGGGGCAACGCAGCGGGAGCAGGAGATGCGGATGCGGATGCAGAAGCAAGGGAAGAGGAATTCAAGGAAGCATTCATGGGTCAGGACGATAAACGGTTCAGGCAGCTGCCAGCACAGCCGAAGGCGCAGGCGCAAGCACCTTGGGCAACCCCGCCTGCCACAGCGTGCCGTGCAGGGTTTCGCCGGCGAGCCAGCCTTCGACCCGTTGGCGCAGCGCCAGCAGCGCGGGCACGTGAAGGCCGGTGGCCACGCCCATGCGTTCGAGCATGAAGGCCAGGTCCTCGGTGGTCACGTTGCCGCTGGCACCGGGCGCGTGCGGGCAACCGCCGATTCCGGCCAGGCAGGCGTCGAAGCGGGTGATGCCGGTCTGCCAGGCGGCATAGGCGTTGGCCAGGCCCATGCCGCGCGTGTCGTGGAAATGCGCGCAGGCCAGGCGCTCGCCCACCAGGGCGCGGGCCTTCTCGAACAGGCGCTGCACGCCCACCGGGTCGGCATGGCCCACGGTATCGGCCAGGCTCACGCGGTCGGCACCGGCGTCCAGCAGGGCCTGCATCAGGCGAAGCACCTCGCTCTCGGCCACCTCGCCCTGCAGCGTGCAGCCAAAGGCCGTGCCCACCCCGCCCTCGATCAGCGTGCGGCGGCCCGAGGCGTCGCGCGCCGCGCGGATACGCGCCACCTCGGCCACCACCTCGTCGGGCGTCTTGCGCAGGTTGGCCAGGCTGTGGGCGTGGCTGGCAGACAGGGGCACCACCATCAGGTGGGCGCCGCATTCGAGCGCCCGCTCGGCGCCCCTGAAGTTGGGCACCAGCACCGAAGCCACCAGGCCCGGCAGGGTGAGCGCATGGGCCAGCACCTCGGCCGTGTCGGCCAGTTGGGGCAGCAGCCGTGCGGGCACGAAGGAGCCGACCTCGATCTCGCGCTGGCCGGCAGCGTAGGCCGCGTCAAGCCACTCGATCTTGTGCGCGGTGGAGACGATGGTGGCAATGCTCTGCAGGCCATCGCGCAGGCCCACCTCGCGGACCACGGCCTGTGTGCTGCCGGTCATGGCGCGGGGTGCGCCTTGCGATGCGGTGGAGTGAAGGGGGCTCACGGTGTCTCCTGCATTGTTGTGGGGGTTGGTGGATTCTAGAAATTCCAACCCAACAATTCACCGCAATTTTGGAACACCTAAAATTCCCACAAGGAATATCTCAATCCATTCACCATGCGACCGCTCGATCTGCAATCGCTCAAGCTCTTTGTCGCCGTCTGCGAGCACCGCAGCATTGCGCGCGCGGCGGAGCAGGAATCCATCGTCGGCTCGGCCGTGAGCAAGCGGCTGGCCCAGCTCGAGGACACCGTGGGCACGCCCCTGCTGGTGCGCAGGCGCCATGGCATGGAGCCCACCCCGGCGGGAGAGACCCTGCTGGAGCATGCCCGCGCCATGCTCGCCAGCGTGGGCCAGATCGAACGCGACATGGCCGCCTTCGCCACCGGCATCCGGGGCCATGTGCGTGTGCTGGCCACGGCCTCGGTGCTGGCCGAATCGCTGGCCGAGGATGTCGCCTCCTTCCTGCAGAACCCGGCCCACCGCGACATCCAGATCAGCATGGAGGAGCGCGTGAGTCCCGACGTGGTGCGCGGCATCCGCGAGGGCAGCGCCTCCATCGGCATCTGCTGGGACGCGGCCGACCTCACGGGCCTGACCACCTGCAGCTACCGGCACGACCACCTGGCCATCGTGGCCCACACCAGCCACCCCGTGGCGCAGCAGACGAGCGTGCGCTTTGCCGACGTGCTGGACCACGAGTTCGTGAGCATGCCCGCGCTCAGCGCCGTGCAGGTGCTGCTGGCGCGGGCTGCCGCCGTGGAGGGCAAGGCGCTGGCGCACCGCGTGCAGGTGTCCAACTTCGACGCGGCGCTGCGCGTGGTGCGCGCCAATCTGGCCATCAGCGTGGTGCCGCGCGAGGTGGCCGCCTCCTTCGCCGAGACTGCGCCGGTGCGCATCGTCGACCTGTCGGACCCCTGGGCCGACCGACGCTTTGCCATCTGCTGGCGCAGCCCGCAGGCACTGACCCCGGCCGCCCGCCTGCTGGTGGACCACCTGGCTGCGCGTGGCTGAACAACGAAGCCAATGCGGCCGTGCGGGCGCCGGTCAGGCCGTTGCAGGCCGGCGCGCGACCAGGGAGTACATCAGCGGCATGCGCGCCATGCCCGCAGGCATGCCCCAGCGCCGCCCGCCCAGGTCCTGCATGCCCTCGAAGGCACGCCAGCCGTTCATGTACGGGTATTCCTCAAGCGCCTCGACCTGCAGGCCGGCGGCCAGCAGCGCCGTCACCACCCGGCCGACACCCCAGGCGAATTCGTGGCTGGGGTGCGGGTTGTCGAAGACCTCGGGCGTCAGCGCCTCCTGCCCGTCGCGCGCCGCCTGGGTCTCGCCCACGTAGTCGCCCACGCCGGCCTCGTGCACCGGAGCGTCGTTGAAGTAGTCGTACCGCGCGCGCCACTGGGGGTCGAACACCAGGGCGGCGGGGTGGAATTCCACGAAGACGAAGCGCCCGCCCGGTCGCAACGCCCCGGCAATGCCGCGCGCCCAGCGCGCCAGATCGGACAGCCAGCAAATCGTGCCGTAGGAGCTGAACACCGTGTCGAACTGCCCGGCCCGCCCTCCCGGCGCCGCCATCGCGTCGAACCAGTCGAACACATCGGAACGCTCGAACTCGGCAGCCATGCCGCTCGCTTCGGAGAGGGTGCGTGCGAAAGCGATGGCCTCGTCCGAGATGTCCACGCCGGTCACCCGGGCGCCCAACCGGGCCAGGCCCAGGCTGTCCTGCCCCGCATTGCACTGCAGGTGCAGCACCGACTGCCCCTGCACATCGCCCAGCAGCGCCACCTCCTCCGGGAACAGCGGCGAGCCCCCGGCCCGGAAGAAGGCGGCCTGGTCGCCCTTGTGGCGGTTGTGGGCCCGGGTGGCGGCGTTCCAGGACAGCCGGTTGGCCTCGTGCAGGTGCTTGTGTTCCATCGCATGCTCCAGGGTGGGCCCGTACTTCAGGCAGTGCCTTGCCCCCTGGCACAGCCGCCCCGAGGCAGTGGCCGAAGGGGCCGGACCGCCGATGCTACCCGCTCCGCACCGGGCCGTGGCAGTGCCGCAACACTTCACCAAAAGACCCCTTGGTAATGGGGTTGGCGCATATCAGTGCTGCGTTCAGAGCTATTAAACTTGTAGCAAAATCGTTTCCAAGCTATATTGGCAGCGTCTTGCGGGCAGTGTCCGGCGGGCCGCCACTGTTTTCCATACACACCGCGCGAGGAGAAGCTTGTATGAGCTCCAAGGAAAATTTCGCCATCAACCAGCTGTTCGAGCGGCTGGAATGCCGCTACGCGCTGCGTGTGCTGTGGGCCCTGCGTGACGGGCACCCCCAGACCTTCCGCCTGCTGCAGGACAGCGTGGGCGGCATCACTCCCAACACGCTCAACACCCGCATCAAGGAACTGCGCGAGGCCGGCCTGGTCGACCACGGCAGCGACGGCTACACCGTCACCCCCTCGGGCACCGACCTGCTCAAGCGCCTGAGTGACGTGCAAGCCTTTGCCACACGCTGGGTGGCCAGCCGGGTCAAGAAGCCAGCCGCGTAAAATCAGCCGCAGGCAGGGGTCCAGCCCCCCGCAAGAACATCCCCTCAACCGTAGCAATCGCAAGAGCAGCAAACGGCTCCCAGCTACCAACTCCATAGCAAACAAGGACTTTCATGGCGTTCACCACCACCGCATCCGGCCTGCAGTACGAAGACACCACCGTGGGCGACGGCGCAGAAGCCACCAAGGGCCAGAACGTATCGGTGCACTACACCGGCTGGCTCTACAACAACGGCGAGCAAGGCGCCAAGTTCGATTCCAGCCGCGACCGCAACGACCCCTTCGAGTTCTCGCTGGGCGCCGGCATGGTCATCAAGGGCTGGGACGAAGGCGTGCAGGGCATGAAGATCGGCGGCCAGCGCACGCTGATCATCCCCGCAGCCCTGGGCTATGGCGCCCGCGGCGCCGGCGGCGTCATTCCGCCGAACGCCACGCTCAAGTTCGACGTGGAACTGCTCAAGGTCGGCCGCTGATCCCAGCGCCGCCTGGCGACCGGAAAGACCAAGTGGCCCGCGGGCCGCTTTTTCATGGCCGGCTGCAGCAGATCTCAGTCAAAGAGGGCTTTGTCCAGGCGCGCAAACTTGGCATCGCCCACTGCCTCGCGGATCTTGGGAGCCAGGGCGGCCAGGTCGGAGAAGCTGCCCGCTCCTTCCACCGCCAGGTTCAGGCGAAAGCCGCGCAGGCCCAGCCCGGCGGTGAGTTCCGTGGCAATGGGGTAGGCATCCTTGTAGCGCTGCTGGTCCGAGCGGCCACTGCCCTGCACGGCCTCCATGGCCACCGTGGCCTCGTAGGACGTGCTCGAGGCCGAAGACGCGGCATTGTTGGCGGCAGCCACCGCCTGCCCCGTGCCCTTGGCAGCAGCGGCCGCGGCCACTGCTGCCCCCGCGCCGCTGCTGGACAAGGGCTCCAGCAGGCCCTGGGCGATCATGGCCTGCACGTCGTCCTGCGTGATGCCCATGGCTGCCGTGGCCGCCAGCACCTCGCCCGTGGAACGCTTGCCGTCGAACAGGATGAAGGCAGAGCGCTGCCGCGATGTCAAACCACCGTGGCGGTCCTTGAGCGCTTCCTGCCCCGCCTGCGTTTTGACCAGAACCATGACTCTCCCCCCGGAAATCTTTGAAATAACCCATCGTGGACCGGGCAGAGCCCCGTTCACCGCCTCCCATGGGAGCCGGTTTACAGGGTGTCACGTTTGGGGCCCCTTGAGAAGTCGGGTTTTTCCATGTCCCTTCGGTCTGTGCCGATTTGGAGCGGCCGACAAAACGCTTCTGGCGTCGTTGCCGGGTCTTGTCGTACTACGGTACTGCCTGCAATACATCCGACGTGTAGCGCCTGGCCAGAACCGCTGCGCTGAGTTTGGTGAGCCGCTCCCAGGTCGCCTCAGGGCACCATCCTGCAGGTCGGGAACTCCGGGCAAAACGCCTGGCTACATCTCCACGCGGATGCGCGGAAGCTCCGGTGCGGGCCGCGTGATGCGGCTGACCACCAGCGCCACCAGCAAGCCCACGGGCACGCCGAACACCCCGGCCGAGATGGGCTGGATGCCGAACCACAGCCCGTCGGCCAGCAGCCAGGCCGGCAGCAGCGCCTTCACGGCCACGACGTGCGAGAGCATGTAGTACACCGCCACGCCCAGGCCCGCCAGCATGCCGGCCACGGCCCCCTGGCGGGTGGTGCCGCGCCAGAAGATCCCGAGCACCATCGCCGGCACGAAGGCCGACGCCGCCAGCGAGAACGAGGCCGAGACCATGGGCAGGATCTCGGCCGGCTTGAGCGCGGCGACGAAAGCCGCCGACAAGGCCACCGCCAGCAGCGCGAACTTGGTCAGGATCACGCGCTGCTCGGGCGAGGCCTCGCGGTCCGAGCCCTGGAAATACAGGTCGCGCACCAGCGCATTGCTGATGGTGAGCAACAGCCCATCGGCCGTCGACAGCGCCGCCGCCAGCCCGCCCGCTGCCACCAGGCCGGAGACCACGTAGGGCAGGCCGCCGAGTTCGGGCGTGGCCAGCATGATCAGGTCGGCCCCCAGGCGGATCTCGCCGAACTGCACGATGCCGTCGCCATTGACGTCTTCGATGGACAGCAGAGAGGCGTCCACCCGCGCCCACTGCGCCATCCAGTTGGGCAGTGCCTCGAAGCTGCTGCCCACCAGGTTGTGCATGACCTCGAACTTCACCAGCACCGCGAGCGCAGGTGCGCTCAGGTAGAGCAGCGCGATGAAGAACAGCGACCACCCCACCGATGCGCGCGCGCCCGACACGGTGGGCGAGGTGTAGTAGCGCGTGAGCAGGTGCGGCAGCCCGGCCGTGCCCACCATCAGGCAGAACATCAGCGCCATGAAATTGCGCCGGCTCAGGTCGAACTCGCGCTGCTCCTCGGGCGTGCCGTCGGGGTCGCCCGCAAAGGCCTGGCTGTGCTGGGGCAGGCCGCCCAGGGGACGGGCGCGCTCATTGTTCTCGTGCATCTCGCGCGTCCAGCGCTCGCGCGCGGCGGCGGGGTCGCGCGGCAGCGCTGCCAGGTCGCGGCTGGCCAGCACGATCAGGCCCACATCGGCGTTCTGCGCGCGCAGCGTGCGGATGCGCTCGCGCCCCTTCTCGCGCTCGCGTTCGAGCGCCGCTTCCACGTCCTTCAGGCGCTCCTCGAACTCCAGCGCGCGCTGGCGATAGACCTGCACCACCTGCTGCTCGGCGGGCGAGTCGAGCAACTGCGCCTCCAGGTCGGCGATCTTCGTGATCTGCGTGCCGTACACCAGTGGCGCGAGCGGGCTGCCCAGCTGCTTGTAGGCCAGCCAGGACACGGGGATCAGAAAGGCCAGAAGCAGCACCACGTACTGCGCCACCTGGGTCCAGGTGATGGCGCGCATGCCGCCCAGGAACGAGCACAGCAGCACGCCGCCCAGGCCGAGCATGATGCCGATCTCGAACTGCACGCCGGTGAGGCGCGAGGCGATCAGCCCCACGCCGTAGATCTGCGCCACCACGTAGGTGAACGAGCACAGCACGGCGGCCAGCGCCGCGATCACTCGCGGCCAGCGCCCGCCAAAGCGCACATGGAAGAAATCGGGCACGGTGTACAGGCCCATGGCCCGCAGGTGCGGCGCAATCAGCATGGCCACCAGGCAGAAGCCCCCCGTCCAGCCCAGCAGGTAGGCCAGTCCGCCGGGCTGGCCCGGCGTGCCCGCAAAGCCCTGCAGGTACAGCGCGCCCGAGAGGCTGATGAACGAGGCCGCGCTCATCCAGTCGGCGGCCGCCGCCATGCCGTTGTACATGGGCGGAATGCGCCGCCCGGCCACGTAGTACTCCTCGGGGTCCGAGGTGCGGCCATAGACGCCGATGCCGGCGTAGACCATGACGGTGAGGAACAGGAAGATGGGACCGATCCAGTGGCGCGAGAGCCCCTGGTGCTCGGCCCAGGTCATGAGGGCCAGGAAGCCCAGCACCCCTGCGATGTACAGCGCCAGGATACGGTGCAGTCGCCAGGAATAGGCGGTCTCGACGGCACCAGGCCCCGCCCCCGGCACTGCGCCGGTGGGGGGTGCGCCCGCAGAGCCGCCGTGCCTGCGCATGGCGTCAGGCCGCGTCCGGCGGAGCGTCGCCGCCCGCCGCCGCACGGGCTGCAGCTTCCCGCTCCAGCAGGCGCCGCTCCTCGTCCTGCCGCTCGAAGCGGTTCATGGCCCAGGCATAGGCCACCACGATGGCAATGAACACCAGCACCGCTCCCTGGGCCTCGATCCAGTAGCCCAGCGGCCAGCCGCCAGCCACCAGGAACTGCAGGTCGCGTGCGAAGTAGGTGGCCACGAAGGACACCAGCACCCACAGCAGCAGCAGCCCGGCCTTGAGCCACAGGTGGCGCACATCGTGCAGGTCGGGCGGAAAAGGGCCTGCGAGCTCGGGCTCGGCAGCCTTGACGGGAGAGCGCGGCAACACAGGCATCGGATCAGCCAAGGCGCTGCAGCGATGCCCGTGCGCGCAAGGCGTCAGCCCGCAGCCAGTTGCTGCCAGGTGGCCATCACGCTGTCGGGGTTCAGCGAGATGGAGGAGATGCCTTCGGCGGCCAGCCACTGCGCGAAGTCAGGGTGGTCGCTGGGGCCCTGGCCACAGATGCCGATGTACTTGCCCTGGGCCAGGCAGGCCTTGATGGCCTGGTGGATCAGCGCCTGCACGGCGGGGTCGCGTTCATCGAAATCGTGGGCCAGCAGCTCCAGGCCGGAATCGCGGTCCAGGCCCAGGGTAAGCTGGGTCAGGTCGTTGGAGCCGATGGAGAAGCCGTCGAAGAACTCCAGGAAGCGCTCGGCCAGGATGGCGTTGCTCGGCACCTCGCACATCATGATGACCTTGAGGTCGTCCTTGCCGCGCTGCAGGCCATGCTGGGCCAGCAGCTGCGTCACGCGTTCGGCCTGGCCCAGGGTGCGCACGAAGGGCACCATCACCTGCACGTTGGTCAGGCCCATCTCGTTGCGCACGCGCTTCAAGGCTTCGCATTCCATGGCGAAGGCTTCGCCGAAGTCGGCGCTCAGGTAGCGCGCCGCACCGCGAAAGCCCAGCATCGGGTTCTCTTCCTCAGGCTCGTAGCGGCTGCCGCCGATGAGCTTTCGGTACTCGTTGCTCTTGAAGTCCGACAGGCGCACGATCACCGGCTTGGGGTAGAAGGCCGCGGCGATGGTGGCCACGCCTTCGGCGACCTTGTCCACGTAGAAGGCGCGCGGGCTGGCGTGGCCGCGGGCCACCGATTCCACGGCCTTCTTCAGGTCGGCATCGATCTGGGGGTAGTCCAGGATCGCCTTGGGGTGCACGCCGATGTTGTTGTTGATGATGAACTCGAGGCGCGCCAGGCCCACGCCCTCGTTGGGCAGCTGGCAGAAGTCGAAGGCCAGCTGGGGGTTGCCCACGTTCATCATGATCTTGGTCTTGATGCTTGGCATCTCGCCGCGCTGCACCTCGGTGACCTCGGTTTCGAGCAGGCCGTCGTAGATGTGGCCGGTGTCGCCCTCGGCGCAGCTCACCGTGACCAGCGTGCCGTCCTTGAGCAGTTCGGTGGCGTCACCGCAGCCCACCACGGCCGGGATGCCCAGTTCGCGCGCGATGATGGCCGCGTGGCAGGTGCGCCCGCCGCGGTTGGTGACGATGGCGCTGGCACGCTTCATCACCGGCTCCCAGTTGGGGTCGGTCATGTCGGTGACCAGCACGTCGCCGGGCTGCACCTTGTCCATCTCGGAGATGTTGTGCACCAAGCGCACCGGGCCGGTGCCGATCTTCTGGCCAATGGCGCGGCCCTCGGCCAGCACGGTGCCCTGGCCCTTGAGCTTGTAGCGCATCTCGGCCTGGCCCTTGGACTGGCTCTTCACGGTCTCGGGGCGGGCCTGCAGGATGTAGAGCAGGCCATCGGTGCCGTCCTTGCCCCATTCGATGTCCATCGGGCGGCCATAGTGCTGCTCGATCACCAGGGCGTAGTGCGCCAGTTGCTGCACGTCGGCGTCGGTCAGCGAGTAGCGGTTGCGCTGCTCGGTGGGCACGTCGGTGGTCTTCACGAGCTTGCCCGATGCGGCCTTTTCCTCGGCCGTGGAGAACACCATCTGCACCAGCTTGCTGCCCAGGTTGCGGCGGATCACGGCCTTCTTGCCAGCCTTGAGCATGGGCTTGTGCACGTAGAACTCGTCGGGGTTCACGGCGCCCTGCACCACCGTCTCGCCCAGGCCGTAGCTGCTGGTGATGAAGACCACCTCGTCAAAGCCCGATTCGGTGTCGATGGTGAACATCACGCCCGCGGCACCCAGGTCCGAGCGCACCATGCGCTGCACGCCGGCCGACAGCGCCACCACGTCGTGGGCAAAGCCCTTGTGCACGCGGTAGGAAATGGCACGGTCGTTGTACAGGGAGGCGAACACCTCCTTCATCTTGTGCAGAACGTCGTCGATGCCCACCACGTTCAGGAAGGTCTCCTGCTGGCCGGCGAACGATGCGTCGGGCAGATCTTCGGCCGTGGCGGACGAGCGCACGGCAAAGCTGGCCTGCGGATTGCCTGCGGACAGGGTGGCAAAGGCCTCGCCAATCGCCTTTTGCAGGTCGGCCGGGAAGGGCTGGGCCTCGACCATGGCGCGGATTTCCGCCCCCACGCGGGCCAGGGCGCGCACGTCCTCGGTGTCCAGGCTGGCAAGCTTGGCGCTGATCTTGTCGGCCAGGCCGTCGTGTGCGAGGAACTCGCGGAAGGCATGTGCCGTGGTGGCAAAGCCGGTAGGTACCCGCACGCCCTCGGGCAGCTGGGAGATCATTTCGCCGAGGGAGGCGTTTTTACCGCCCACCGACTCGACATCGG
>JAZKEE010000217.1:0-17800 GCA_040387235.1 Pseudomonadota bacterium | reverse complement strand
GCCATCGGCCGCAACATCTTCGAGATGGCGCAGCTGGAAGTGCCCATCATCACCACCATCATCGGTGAAGGCGGCTCCGGCGGCGCGCTGGCCATCAGCGTGGCCGACCAGGTGGTCATGCTGCAGTACGCCATCTACTCCGTGATCAGCCCCGAGGGCTGCGCCTCCATCCTCTGGAAGACCAGCGAGAAGGCCCAGGAAGCGGCCGACGCCCTGGGCATCACCGCCCACCGCCTGAAGGCCCTGGGCCTGGTGGACAAGATCGTGAGCGAGCCCGTGGGCGGCGGCCACCGCGACCACAAGCAGATGGCGGCTTTCCTCAAGCGCGCGCTGGGCGATGCCTTCCGCCAGGTGGCGGACCTCAAGACCAAGGACCTGCTGGACCGCCGCTACGAGCGCCTGCAGAGCTACGGCCGCTTCAGCGACACCAAGTCTGAGCGCTGACTGACCGGGGGCTTCTTGCCCCCTTGTGGTGCGGCAGGCACCCCACGCCAACGGCCCCTCGCGGGCCGTTGTTGTTTTTTGCCCTGGCGCGAATGCACGGGCAGCAACCCTCTGGCGCCCGAACCGTAACCGGATGTAGCATGGTAGATCGCCTGCTGGGTGGTGGGTGGATCGAAGGGGCACCATGTCGTTCCTGAAGACTCTCAAGGGCCAGATCCTGCTGGTCTCCATAGCCTGCCTGGTGGCGGGGCTGCTGGCCCTGACGGTGGCCAACTACCTCACGGCCCGATCCCAGGCCTATGCTTCCCTCACCGCGCAATCGCAGGCCCTGGCCCACAGCCACATCGAGACGCTGCGCGACTGGGCCCGCGGCAAGGCCACGGTGGTCGAATCGGCCGCCGCCGCGCTCGACGATGCCGAGGCCGCCAAGCCGCTGCTGATGCTGGCCAAGGCCGGCAACTTTCTGACCACCTATTTCGGCTATGCCGACAAGCGCACGGTGTTCTCGGAAAAGCAGAACCTGCCTCCCGACTACGACCCCACCTCGCGCCCCTGGTACAAGCAGGCGGCCGACTCGCAAACCGCCATCCTGACGGCGCCGTATGCCGATGCCGGCGGTGCCGGCCTGGTGGTCACCTTTGCCAAGGCCGTGCGCGAGGGGGCGGGCGTGAAGGCCGTGATGGCGGGCGACGTGTCCTTGTCGGCCGTGGTGGCCAACGTGGCGTCCATCAAGCCCACGCCGGCCAGCTACGCCTTTCTGGTCGGCGGCGATGGCAACATCATTGCCCACCCCGACGTGAAGCTGGCCTTGAAGCCCGCGACCGACATGGCCCCGTCACTGACAGCCACGGCACTGGCCGACATGGCCAAGCGCGCCGACCTCAACGCCGTGGACCTGCAGGGCCGGTCCATGCTGCTCACCGTGGCACCCGTCACCGGCACGCCGTGGCTGCTGGCGATTGCGCTGGACCGGGGCGAGGGGCTGGCCGCCATCCGCACCATGCTGCAGGTGTCGCTGGGCGCGGGCATCGTGGTGCTGCTGGTGGCCCTGGTGGTGCTGGCGGGCATCCTCTCGCGGCGGCTGCGCCAGCTGACCCTGGTGCGCGACGCCATGCACGAGATCGGAGCGGGCGATGGCGACCTGTCGCGCCGCATCGACGCGCAGGGCGAGGACGAGCTGGCGCAGATCGCGGCCAGCTTCAACAGCTTTGCGGGCAAGCTCTCGGGCGTGCTGGCGCAGATACGCGACGCCAGCAACTCGGTGCGCGTGGCGGCCGAAGAGATCGCCACCGGCAACCACGACCTGAGCGGGCGCACCGAGCTCACGGCGTCGAGCCTGCAGGAGACGTCGGCATCGATGCAGCAACTGACCGAGACCGTGCGCCACAACGCCGATGCGGCGCGACAGGCCAACCAGCTCGTGGCCCAGGCCTCCAGTGTGGCCCGGCATGGCGGCTCGGTGGTGGGCAATGTGGTGAGCACCATGGACGAGATCAATGCCGCGTCGCGCAAGATCAGCGACATCATCGGCACCATCGACGGCATTGCCTTCCAGACCAACATCCTGGCGCTGAATGCGGCCGTGGAGGCCGCCCGCGCCGGCGAGCAGGGTCGGGGATTTGCCGTGGTGGCGAGCGAGGTGCGCAGCCTGGCGCAGCGCAGCGCCGAGGCGGCCAAGGAGATCAAGCAGCTCATCAGCGCCTCGGTGGAGCAGGTGGCCACCGGCTCGCGGCTGGTGCACGATGCCGGCGCCACCATGACCGACATCGTCAACTCGGTGCAGCGCGTGACGGACATCATGGCCGAGATCACCGCCTCCACCAACGAGCAGAGCACCAGCATCAACGAAGTGGGCCAGGCCGTCTCGCACCTGGACCAGATGACCCAGCAGAACGCCGCCCTGGTGGAGGAGAGCGCGGCGGCGGCGCAGAGCCTCAAGGACCAGTCGGTGCGCCTGTCGGAGGTGGTGGGCACCTTCCGGCTGTCCACCGATGGCGGCCACGCGGCGCCCCGGCTGGCGGGGCCGCACGACTGACGGGTGCGCGGAGCCATCGCGCCCCAGCCCGTGGGGGTGGCCGCCGCGATAATCGGCAGCCATGCCGTGCCGCTGCTCCGTCCGCCCTTCCATTGATCAACCGTGGCCAAGCCGCGGCTGCGCGCCTGGGGGACGGGCATGACCCAGTCGTTCGATACCGCCGTGGCGGCCTTTGCGCCTGCGCTGCCGCTGGCCGTGGGGCTGAGCGGCGGGGCGGATTCCACGGCCTTGCTGCTGGCCTGCGTGCGGCGCTGGCCGGGGCAGGTGCGCGCCATCCATGTGCACCATGGGTTGCAGGCGGCCGCCGACGGCTTTGAGCGCCATTGTGTGGACCTGTGCGCGCGCCTTGCCGTGCCGCTGGCGGTGCAGCGCATCGATGCCCGGCCGCAGCCGGGCCAGAGCCCCGAAGATGCCGCGCGCCAGGGCCGCTACGCGGCGCTGGAGGCAGCGCTGCAGGAGCCCGCGATGGCCGGCACCGCATCGGTCGCCCTGGCCCAGCATGCCGACGACCAGGTGGAGACGCTGCTGCTGGCCCTCTCGCGCGGGGCCGGCGTGGCGGGCCTGGCGTCCATGCCCGCCCGGTGGGAGCGCGCGGGCCTGCCCTGGCACCGCCCGCTGCTGCGCGTGCCGGGCCAGGCCGTGCGCGACTGGCTGCAGGCGCAGGGCCAGGCATGGGTGGAAGACCCCACCAACGCCGACCAGCACTACACGCGCAACCGCATCCGCGCACAGATCCTGCCGGTGCTTGAAGCCGCATTCCCTGCCTTCCGCGACACGTTCGCGCGGTCGGCCGACAACGCCGCGCAGGCCAGCGCGCTGCTCGATGAGGTCGCACAGGCGGATCTGGTCCACGTGGGCGTCCCCCCGCAACTGGCCGCGCTGCGGGCCCTTGGCCGGGCCCGCCAGGCCAATGTGCTGCGCCACTGGCTGCGCAGCGTGCACCACACCACGCCGAGCGCTGCGCAGCTGGCCGAGCTGCTCGGCCAGGTGGCCGCCTGCTCCACTCGCGGGCACCGCATTCACATCAAGGCAGGGGTGGGCTTCGTGGTGCGCTCGGGTTCCGGGCTCGATTGGTACAATCCCCAGGTTTTGGTCCCTGGGGATTGATTCGTGTCGTCCTGATGAAACCAGCCCTGGTTTCGGCAGGAAATCACGGGCCGGTCCCTGCTTTCCCATCTGCACGAAAAACAGCGGCGCGCCAAAACAGTGTCCAACCGGCGCCGTGGCAAGTGTTTCGTCACCCCAGAAATCCAATGGCATTGATCGTTCACAAATACGGCGGCACGTCGATGGGCTCTCCCGAGCGCATCCGCAACGTCGCCAAGCGCGTGGCCAAGTGGGCCCGCGCAGGCCACCAACTGGTGGTCGTGCCCAGCGCCATGAGTGGCGAAACCAATCGCTTGCTCGCCCTGGCCAAGGAGCTGGCGCCCGCACGCGCCACCGAGGCGTACAACCGCGAGCTGGACATGCTGGCATCCACCGGCGAGCAGGCCTCGTCCGCGCTGCTGGCGATTGCGCTGCAGGCCGAAGGCATGGGCTCGGTGAGCTATGCCGGCTGGCAGGTGCCCATCCGCACCGACAGCAGCTACACCAAGGCGCGCATCGAGTCCATCGACGACCAGCGCGTGCGCGCCGACCTGGCCAATGGCAAGGTCGTCATCGTTACCGGGTTCCAGGGCATCGACGACGACGGCAACATCACCACGCTCGGCCGTGGGGGCTCTGACACCTCCGCCGTGGCCGTGGCCGCCGCGATGAAGGCCGCCGAGTGCCTGATCTACACCGACGTGGACGGGGTGTACACCACCGACCCCCGCGTCGTGCCCGAAGCGCGCCGCCTGCACACCGTCAGCTTCGAGGAAATGCTCGAAATGGCCAGCCTGGGCAGCAAGGTCCTGCAGATCCGCTCCGTGGAGTTCGCAGGCAAGTACAAGGTGCCCATGCGCGTGCTGTCGAGCTTCACGCCCTGGGACATCGACATCAACGAAGAAGCCAAGTCCGGCACGCTGATCACTTTTGAGGAAGACGAAAAAATGGAACAAGCCGTTGTATCCGGCATCGCATTCAACCGCGACGAGGCCAAGATCTCCGTGCTGGGCGTGCCCGACAAGCCAGGCATCGCCTACCAGATCCTGGGCGCCGTGGCCGATGCCAACATCGAAGTCGACGTGATCATCCAGAACCTGAGCAAGGACGGCAAGACCGACTTCAGCTTCACCGTGAACCGCGGCGACTACGCGCGCACCGTCGAGCTGCTCAAGGAAAAGGTCGTGCCCGAGCTGGGCGCGCAGGAAGTCGTGGGCGACGCCAAGATCTGCAAGGTCTCCATCGTCGGCATCGGCATGCGCAGCCACGTCGGCGTGGCCAGCAAGATGTTCCGCGTGCTGAGCGAAGAGGGCATCAACATCCAGATGATCTCCACCTCGGAAATCAAGACCTCGGTCGTCATCGACGAAAAGTACGTCGAGCTGGCCGTGCGCGCGCTGCACAAGGCCTTCGAGCTGGACCAGCCTGTCGCCTGATCGATCCATCATACGGATTTGCATTCGATCGTATAACTAGGCGGGAGCCGCAGACAGTGCTGTAGCACGGCAAGGCGAACCAACGACGTTAGACGGTTGAAGGCAAATCCGTATCAGCCCCCAACTCGGCTGAAGTGCACCAAAAATGGGGCATAATAGCCGGATTGGAAACGTGACCGAGTGGCCGAAGGTGCTCCCCTGCTAAGGGAGTATGGGGTGTAGAGCCTCATCGAGGGTTCGAATCCCTCCGTTTCCGCCAAACATGGACCCCAAGTGATTTTTGATCGCTTGGGGTTTTTTGTTGGGCGGACGCTAGGTGTGCGTGACAAGGCCCGAGCAAGGCGGTCGCCAGACCAGAGTTGGCCCGGCATGGCGAGGTGGTTTGGTGGGTATCGGCCCCGGTGCCGGTCCGCAGGGCGCGGACGCATGGGATGAATTCCCTATCGAAACAGCACGAACCAGAGCAACGGCCCGACGATCAGGGCGCTGGCGCCGCTGAGGACGGCTTCGGTTTTCGGGGTGAAGCGCCCCGAGGTCTGCGCGACCTGCTGAACCAGCCAGCCCACACCGCTGCTCAATGCAAGCAGGTAGGCCAGGTTCAGCGCGCCGGCAAGGCCCACGGTGCCCCGTGGCGGGTCCATTGCTGCAAAGGCAATGGGCGGGACAAGACAACAACAGATGGCAACCACGATCCAACGCATGGTTTCCCCCTTCTGGATGGCCATTGATTTTGCAGTGCGGGCGGGCTTTCGGCCATCACCGATTTGGGGGATGGGGGGCCAAACCCACGGGCAGGCCCGGCGCTAGTTGGTACATTTCGCCTTGGCCCATGCCCGTCCGCGGGCGGCCACCACCGAACGGCGCACGCAAGGGAAAAAGAGGGAATGTTGAAAAGCAAATTCATGCGCTGGCTCTGCCTGTTGCCGGCCGCGTTCCTGGTCGCGTTTCTGGCCCAGCGGCTAACCAAGTACATCAGCGCCTGGCAGGTGGGCCATGGGCTGCTTGGCACGCTGCTCATCGAGTTGGGGTCCGGTGCGATGCTGGGGGCTGTGTTCGTGCTGACCGGCGTGGCCATGGCGCCTTCGCACCGCCGGCAGGTGGCGATGGCGATGTTCACCATCGTGGCCATCATCTTTGGTATCACCGTGTTCATCGCGCTGCTGTTCGAGGGGGAGGTGTGGGTCTATGCGAACGGAACGGCGATGCTGGTGGGCGCGCTGGTGGTGGCCTACCCCAGGATTGCAAGCTCCAGCGCACCGCGCAGAGCGTGAATCACGCCGGGCGTTTATGCCAGCTGGCAAGAAAATGCTTGCCAGCCGGCTGCAGGAGGCGCAAGGTATCGGCATGGAAGGATCTCCCCCAAGTCTGCGCGGGGCCAAAAATCCATAAAAAATGATTGTGCAGACGGCCAGTGACAGTTGGCTGGCAAGGAAGGGTCAGGGCAAATCACGCTGCAGACCGGCCTTGGCCGGCGGATTGCGCGCATGCGCGCCCAAAACAGGGAGAACTTCGCGATGAATTTCCTGCAAAGTCTGACCATCAAGACGCGTCTTGCCGTGGGCTACGCCGTCCTCGCAGTCGCCCTCATCCTGGTGGCGTTCATGGGGATACGGGGGCAGTCGCTCACCCAGCAGAACTTGGAGGTCCAGGTCAACCACCTGGAGGTGATCAAGGGCCTGGGCAACAGCGTGCTCGATGCTGCCAACGCCAGGGCCGTGTCGGCGCGCAATCTGGTGATCGCCAGTTCCAAGCCCGATGCAGACGCCGAGATCAAGCTGATCGGCACGGCGCATGAGGCCGTGGGCAAGGGGCTCAAGAATCTGGAAGAAGCCCTCAAGGCCGCGCCGCCCGAGGCGGCCGCGTCCCTGCAAAAGCTGCTGGTCCAGGTCAAGGAGACCGAGGCTGCCTACGGTCCCATTGCGCTCGAAATCACCCGTTTGGCGAGTGTGGGCGAGAAGGAGACGGCGATCAAGAAAATCAACGCCGAATGCCGGCCGCTGCTGACCCGGCTGGTGGGCAACCTCGACGCCTTCCTGGCGGAGACCGACAAGATCAGCCAGCGGGCCATCGAGCAGTCGATGAGCCAGTTCGAATCCCTGCGCATGCAGCTCATCGTGCTGAGCGCGGCGGTGGTCATCTTCGCGGTGGTGCTCGGCTACCTGACCACGCGCTCCATCGTCGGGCCATTGGGTGAGGCCGGTGCTGCAACCCAGGAGTTTGCCCATGGCAACCTGGCGCGTCCGCTGGTGGCCCGTGGCAACGACGAGATCGCCTCGCTCGTTTCCTCCATGGAGGCCATGCGCCAGAGCCTCTCGGGCCTGGTGGCCGGTGTGCGCGAGGGGTCGATGAGCGTGTCCACCGCCAGTTCGGAGATCGCCCAGGGCAACCACAACCTGTCCACCCGCACCGAGCAGCAGGCCAGCGCCCTGCAGCAGACGGCGGCCTCGATGGAGGAGCTGGGATCCACCGTCAAGCAGAACGCGGACAACGCGGTCAACGCCAACCGGCTGGCCCACTCCGCCTCCACCATCGCCCAGCAGGGCGGGGAGGTGGTGGCACAGGTGGTGGAGACCATGAAGGGCATCAACGACTCCAGCCGCAAGATCAACGACATCATCAGCGTGATCGATGGCATCGCCTTCCAGACCAACATCCTGGCCCTGAACGCCGCCGTGGAGGCTGCCCGCGCGGGGGACCAGGGGCGCGGCTTTGCGGTGGTGGCCGGCGAGGTGCGGACCCTGGCCCAGCGCAGCGCCCAGGCAGCCAAGGAGATCAAGCAGCTCATCACCGAAAGCGTGGGCCGCGTGGAGCACGGCACGGCCCTGGTCGACAAGGCCGGCACCACCATGGGCGAGGTGGTGGCCAGCATCGGCAGCGTGACCCGCCTCATGGGCGAGATCAGCGCGGCGAGTTCGGAGCAAAGCTCGGGCGTGTCGCAGGTCGGCGAAGCCGTGACGCTGATGGACCAGGCCACGCAGCAGAATGCCGCCCTGGTGGAGGAGATGGCCGCCGCTGCATCGAGCCTGCGCACGCAGGCCGACGACCTGGTGAAGTCGGTCTCGGTGTTCAAGATCGATGGCAGCGGGCAGCCGCAACTGCTGCTGCACTGAGCGCTGAACGCCTGCCCGCCGACGGGCTCCACGGGCAGGACCCCGGGTCCTGCTGGGTGGATCTGGGGCGTCTGGCGCCTAACAAACAACAAACAGGTTCTCACAGCTTTTCTGCGCGCCTTGCAGTCCAATCGGGGCCTGTCCGCCTCTCTTGTTCTTCCAACGCGGCGTCTTTGCAGGAACCTGAATGATCAAAGCCATGCTCATCGGAGACTCGGTCCTCTACGGTGCCCAGGGGGCGGGGCGCCTGGCCATCCCGCCGCGCCAGACCCTGAACACCGCGCAGGCGGTCTACGACTTCTGCTACGACCATTCCACGCCCGGTGCCAGCTTCGCGCTGCTGCTGTCGGACGACCCCGCGCTGCGCATGCTGGCCGGCCTGCCCGGCGGCATCGCCCTGGCCGACCTGCTGGCTGCCACCGACGCGGGTGCCGTGCTGATCAACCTGGGCGGCAACGACAGTGCGGACCCCGACATCCTGCCCGCCAACGTGAAGCGCGTGGCATCCATCTGCACGCTGGCCGGCAAGGCCTTCGGCTTCGTGGGTGTGATCGATGTCAACGCGGCCTCCTCGTACGCCTACGAGCCCGCAGGCACGAGCTTCTGGGATTCGGGCTACCTGGCCAGGGTATCCGGCGTCGCCGCAGTGGCGGAGTTGCTGCGCCAGACCTGCGCCTACCAGGACTACCCGTACGTGGATGTCCGCAACGGCGTGACCATCACCGACTGGGACGGCATCACCGGCGACATCGTGCACCCGAGCCAGGCCTACAGCGTCCAGATCTTCACGCACGTGGCGCGCATCATCGCGGGGACGTGATGCCGCAGCCACTGCGCGCTGCGCTGGTTCAGCCGCCGGCGCCGTGCCTCTCCTGCAGGCGGCGCTTCTCGGCGTCGGTCATGCCCAGGAACTCGCCGCGCACCTGTTCACGCGTCTTGGCCGGGTCCGTGTTCTGCGCGGGCAGGGCGATGCCACGGGAGAGCAGGGCCAGGCTGCCGTCGCGGCGCGGCGCGTCGATCTCGGCGCGCACCTCGCTGCGCTGGCGGTTGCTGCCGGCCTGCAGGTGGTCGGGGTGGGTGGTGAAGCCCACCTCGCCGCCGGCTGCGTGGTAGACCGACGAAGCGGCGGCCAGACCCGGCGCGGCCAGGGCCAGCGCGGCCAGCGACAGGAGAAGGGGCTCGCGGGCAGGGAGCAGGGAGAAGGTCATGGTCTGGGGTCATGGCCTGCAAGGTGGGGGCGAAGTGGCCGAGGTGCTGTCCTCCAATCTCGAAGAGCTGCAGCGCCTCACCGGCATCGTGAGCGACATGCTGTTCCTGTCACAGGCCGACCGGGGGCACGTGCGCGCCGCGCTCCGGTGGCCAGCCTGGCCGCCGTGGCCGCGCAGGTGGCCGACTACTACAAGGCGGCGTTGCAGGACGCGGGCTCATCCTGCAGGTCGTGGGCGATGCTGCGGGCGATTTCGATGTGCCGCTGCTGCATCGCGCGCTGTCCAACCTGATCGGCAATGCCACGCGCTATGCCACGCCCGGTAGCGTGGTGCAGGTGTGCGTGGCGCACCTGCCCGATGGCACCGTGCAACTGCTGGTGGAAAACGCCGGCCCCGACGTGGCCCCCCAGGTGCTGGCACGCCTGTTCGACCGCTTCTTCAGGGGAGACCCGGCGCGCAGCCATGGCCAGACGAACCACGGCCTGGGCCTGTCCATCACGGATGCCATCGCGCGCATGCATGGCGGGCGCACGGTGGCCTGCTTGGCCGGGGGCGCCACTTGCATCGGGCTGGAACTGGCGGTTGGGTAGTTGCTGGCTCAGAACGCGGCAATGTCAGCCATCTTGCGCGCGCACACCGATGCCCAGGTGGCCGCGAACACCCGGGCTGTCTTGCGGCTTTCGATGGCATGGAACTCCGGGTCGCCCGATGCGTAGAAGCGCTGAAAGCCCTCGTACGCGCCGAACGCATTGCGTGTGTTGATCTCGCCGCACAGCATGTGCATGGGGCCATCGCTCACGAACAGGTTGCGGAACTGGGCGCCGTCGGGGTCTTGCATCGGGGAGGTGAGGGCCTTCCTGGCGCCTGCGAGGAACCGGGTGTGGTTGCCTGCCTGGATTTCCCCGCGCTGCGTGGCACGCGCGTGCATCCCATCGAGCAAGGCGCCGCTGGCCACCTTGCCGTTGCTGGTGATGGAGGTGATGTGGTGTTCTGCCCGGCCCACGTTGCAGTACACCGGCCTCTTGCCGGGCAGAGCGGGCCAAGTCACGGACATTTCGCTGGTCGAGGACGCTTCGGCGCTTTCGGTGGCCTCGGCCTCACGGCCCTGGGTGACGGTGATCAGCCGCGTGCACAGCCGCACTGCTTCGGCCAGGGTCAGCGGCGGCAGCTGGTCGGTGGCGGCGGGCAGGGGCGACGGTGCTGGAGAGCGTGGCAATGCGGGTGCTGCCAGGGAGGTCGGCGCGGGTGACTGTGTGGGCGCGGCGGTGGGCGCTGGTGCGTCCGCCGACCTTCTCGTGGCCTCCTTGAAGCACGCCAGCCGCTTCTTCGCATCAGGCAGGCGGTTGCAGGCTTCCAGCAACAGGTCCGATGGCTGTGCGGCCACCAGGGTCGTGGCGACTGCCAGGGCAAGTGGCATGGCGCTGCGCCAAAAGGCGTTGTGTGGCATAGGCGGCAAGATGGCGGGCTTTCTGGGCGATTGATTCTAGGGGCCAAGGCGTCAGCGCCCGCCGCGCGCGCGATTTGTATGATGCGCAGTACGGCGCCGTGGGTGGCGCGGGGCAAAGCGAGGTGCACATGCGGGAGGGCGGGATGCGGCGATGCGGGCTGGTGGGCTTGTGCTGGGGCGCGGCGCTGCTGGGGGTGTTCCCTGCGGCCTGGGCTGCGCCGCCGACGATCCAATGGGAGGTGCTGGAAAGGCAACTGGAAGATGCCAGTGCCCGCCGTGCCCTGCTGCGGGCCCGCCTGACGGCAGACCCCACCGCCGCCGACGCGGACCTGCTGGGCAACGAGATCCTGGTGCTCAACCAATCCGTGCGGCAGGCGGAGCGGGCGCTCAGCTACGCGCCCACCCTTCCCCTGTCTGCCGAACCCTTCGACCCTGTCTACCGTGGACCGGTGCCCGAATCCATGCGGCGAATCGCCCGCATCAAGCCCGCCATCTGGGAGGCCCTGGCGGACGACGAGCGCCTGGCCATTTCATCGAAGTGGAGGGTGGAACTCCTGCACGCGGGCCGGTACGGCTGGATTGCGGACGCCCAGACGGTGGACGAGTCCACGCCCGGCACCAAAGGCGGCGCGATGCTCGGCGGTGCGCTGGGGCAGGCGGCGTATGTCGACCGGGCATTTCGCCCCGGCAACAACTACTCGGCGGGCATGCAGGTACTCGCGGGCGTGCTGGGGGCTGTGGTGGGCTCGGCGATGGACCGGCCGCCCACGCAAACGTTTCGCACGCGTTACCACGTGCGCACGGAAGACGGCAGCATGGTCGCGGTGGACCAGAATCGCAGCGACCCCTTCCGCATGCCGCTGTCCACCTGCGTGGAACTGCCCTCCTTGTCCGATGGCGACCCTACGCTGTGTTCGCAAATGGTCCGCAGCAAGTATCCGTAGGCAGTGGCCCAGGCCTACTGGCTGGCCGTGATGCCCCCGTCGATGTAGAGCACCTGCCCGGTGATGAACGAGGCCGCGGGGCTGGTGAAGAACACCGCCGCGCCGGCCACGTCCTTGGGGTCGGCCACGCGGCCCAGCGGGATGCGGCCCAGCACCTGGGCGCGCGTCTCGGGGTTCTCCAGCCAGTGGCGGGCCATCTCGGTGCGCACCACGGTGGGGGCGATGCCGTTGACCGTGATGGCGTGCGGCGCCAGCTCGCTCGCATGCTGGCGGATGAGCATGGTGAGCGCGCCCTTGCTTGCGCAGTAGGCCGAGTAGCCGCGCTCGCGCAGCCCCAATTGCGCGCGCACCGACAGCAGGTGCACCTGTGCACCGCCCTGGCCGCCTGCGATCTGGTGGCGGGCCACGGTCTGCGCGAGGAACATGGCGGACTTGAGGTTCACCTGCATCACCTCGTCGAAGGCCTCCTCGGTGACCTCCAGAAGTGCCTGCTCGCGCTGCATGCCCACGCAGTTCACCAGGATGTCGAGCTGCCCGAAGTGTGCGGCCACTGCGTCCACGCTGCGGCGGATGTCCTCCACCGCATGCGCGTCCATGGCCAGGCCCAGGGCCTGGTGGCCCGCGGCCTGCAGCTCTGCGGCCAGCGCCTGGGCCCGTGCGGCATCGCGGCCCGATACCGCCACCTTGGCACCGGCCATGGCCAGCGACCAGGCGATGGCCTCGCCGATGCCGCCGTAGCCGCCGGGCACATAGGCCACCTTGCCGGCCAGGTCGAACAGGCCCGAGAGTTCCTGCGCGAAGGCGATGCGCGGTGTGATGCCCTGGTCCGCCGTGTCGTTGGCTGCCATGCGTCAGTCCATCAGCAGTCCACCGTTGAGATCGACGATCTCCCCGGTGATGAAGCCGGCCAGCGGCGATGCGAGAAAGCGCACCACGTGCGCGAACTCCTCGGGCTCGCAAAACCGCCCCACGGGGATGTCGCGCAGCAGCTTCTGGCGCTGTTCCTCGTTGAGCTGCTCGGTGATCATCGGCGTCTTCACGTAGGCCGGCGAGATGCCGTTGGCCGTGACACCGAAGGGCGCCAGTTCGCGCGCCAGCGAAAACGTCAGCGAGGTCATGGCCCCCTTGGAGACCGAGTACGCCGTGCCCGCCGTGAGCCCGCCGGTCTTGGCGGCCAGCGAGCAGGTGTTGATGATGCGGCCGAAACGCCGCGCCTTCATGGCAGGCACCACGCATTGCGCCAGGTAGAAGGCGCCGTCGAGGTTGGCGCCCAGCACGTGGCGCCATTCAGCGGCGCTGGTGGCCTCGGCCTTGTTGTTGGAGAGCACGCCCGCGTTGTTCAGCAGGATGTCCACCGGCCCCAGCGCGCGCTCGATGGCGGCATGGCCCGCCTGCACGGCCCCCGCATCGCTGATGTCGAAGGAAAAGGGCAGGGCGCGCGGCCCCAGCGCGGCGGCCAGCTCGGCCGTGCGCTCTGCGTTCACGTCCACCAGGGCCACCTGGCAGCCGTCTTCCAGCAGCACCTTCACGGCCGCCAGGCCCATGGTGCCCGCGGCACCGGTGACGATGGCCACCTTGTCTTTCAGGGGTTCAGACATCCAGCACACTCTTCTTTCCAAACAGGCCGCGTGAGCGAAAGGTCACCACGGCAATGAACAACAGGTACATGGACATCAGCGACCATTCCGAAGCATAGGCCCCGGTCAGCCCCACGACCATGCCCACCATGAGGCCGGCAATCACCGCCCCCCAGAGCGAGCCCACGCCACCGAGCACGATGATCAGGAAGGCCGGCACCACCGCATCCACGCCCACGTGCGGGCGGATGCCCCAGATGGGCGCCATCACCACCCCGGCGATTGCCGCCAGCCCCACCCCGATGCCGAACACCAGCAGCCGCAGGCGCTTGAGGTTGATGCCCAGGGCGCGCACCATTTCGCTGTCGTGCGCGCCGGCCTTGATGATGGCACCGTAGGGCGTGCGCTCCAGAAAGAGCCACAGCGCCAAGATCATCAGCACCGCGAAGCCGCTGGCGAAGAAGCGGTACTTCGAGTAGATCAGGTCGCCCAGCAGGAAGGCGCCCGAGATCGCGGCGGGCAGGGCCAGCTGCTTTTCGTTGGAGCCCCACACCAGGCGGATGGTCTCCTCGATCACCAGCGCCGCGCCAAAGGTCAGCAGCAGGCCGTACAGCGGATCGCGCCCGTAGGTGCGGCGCATGCACAGCTCCAGCAGCATGCCGAACAGACCCACGAACACCGGTGCCAGCAGCAGCGCCACCAGGTAGCGCGTCTCGATCGGCAAGGCCATGTACCAGGCCTGCAGGCCCGGAAACCAGCCCAGCTGGGGCGACACGAAGAACAGCGCCACGTACATGCCCAGCGCGAACAGCGAGCCGTGCGCGAGGTTGATGGTTTCCATCACGCCGACGATGAGCATGAAGCCCAGCGCGATCAGCGCGAACAGCAGTCCCAGCGATACGCCGTTGACGAGGTGGGGAAGAAGGTTCAGCAGCCAGTCCATGGAGGTCCTAGGGTTCGTAGGTGGGAGTCGCCGCGTACGACTCGAGTTGGCAGGTGCGCAGGCTGTCGCGGTCCTGCACTTCCTCGGGCCGCTGCTGGCCCAGGATGCGGAAGGTGTCGTCCGGCTCGCGCGGCTGGGTGTTGTAGGCGGCCATGTAGATGGTCTGCTGCAGCTGGTGGGTTGCGGGGTTCATCCAGGCGTCGTAGTGCTGCATGCGCTGAGCCGCCGGGATGCGCAGCGCCTCCAGCTCCTTGATGAGCCGGATGTTGTTCGTGCTGCCCACCCGCTCTATGGCCCGGAAAAGTTCGCGCGTGGCCATGTAGCCGTTGTAGAACACGTTGCCCGGCTTGCGGATGCGGTAGCCGGGATTGGCCTTCTCGTAGCGGGCATTGAAGTCGGCGATGCCGGCCAGGCGCATGCCCCAGTACCAGGTGGTGCCGAAAATGCCGAACAGCGCCTCGGGGCCGGCGCTGTACACGTCGGGCCAGTCCTGCTGGTTGTTGATCCAGCCGAAGGAGCGGTCCATCCGGGCGCTGCGGACCTGTTCGCGCAGGGCCTTGACATCGTCGCCGCCCACGGCGGTCGCTATCACGCCGGGCTTGATCTGCTGGATGCGCTGCAGCTGGGCCGAGAAATCGCGCGTGTTCTGTGGCACCACCATCTCTTGCACGATGGTGCCGCCGTTGCCTTCGACGATGGCACGGATGCCCTTGGCGGTGTTGTGGCCCCAGGCATGGTCGCTGGTGATCAGCGCCCAGTCGCGGCCGAAACCGGTCATGGCGCCGCGCACGATCGAGGTGGAGAAATTCGTGCCGTTGCCGTCCCAGACGAACTTGGTGCGGTGGCAGTCCTTGCCGGCCTCGCTGGGGGAGCTCGAATTGGTATTGAAGTAGATGCAGCCGTGCTGCTGTGCCACGCCCGAGATCGCGCTGGCGGCACCGGAGTGCACGGCCCCGACCAGAAAGGCGCACTCCTGCCGCTCGATCATGTGGCGCGCCACGACCGTGGCCTTGGCGGCGTCGCCTCCGGTGTCGGCATGCACCGTCTCGATCCGGCGCCCCAGCACGCCACCGCGCTCGTTGGCCTCGTGCACCGCCATCAGGATGCCGCGCTGCTCGTCCTGGCCGCTGGCACTGTACTGACCGGTGTCGTCGGTGGTCAGGCCGATCAAGAGCGGCTTCTTGCCGCGCGCCTGGGCCCATGCGTGGTGCACCTGCCAGGGCCCCAGGGCGCCGAGAACGGCCGCCGCCGCGCCGCGGACCAGTCGCCGCCGGTTGATGCTGCTGCTGCTCATGGCGTGCGGGCTCAGGCCTCGTAGCTGGGTGTGGCCTCGTAGCTCTCGAGCTTGCAGGTACCGGCGGCATCCTTGTCCACCACCTCCTGGGGCTCGATCTGTGAGAGGATCTTGAAAATGTCGTCCTTCTCGGCTGGCTGGTCGTTGTAGCTGGCCATGTAGATGGTCTGCTGGCACTGGTGCGTCACCGGGTCCATCCAGGCGTCGAAGTGCTGCAGCCGGTCGGCGGCGGCCATCTTGCGGCCCTCGAGCTTCTTGATGATGGCGATGTTGTTGGTGGTGCCGGCCTCTTCCACGCAGCGCAGCAGCTCGCGCGTGGCCATGTAGGCGTTGTGGTACACGTTGCCCGGCACGCGGATGGCCATGCCCGGAAACTGCTTCTGGTAGGCCGCCACGAACTCGCGCACGCCCGGCAGGTTCAGCCGGTAGTACCAGGTGGTGCCGAACACGCCGAAGATCGCATCCGGCCCCAGGCCGTAGACGTCGGGCCAGTCCTGCTGGTTGTTGATCCAGGCCATGCTGGTGTTCATCTTCAGCTGCACCACCTGCTGGCGCAGCGCCTTGATGTCGTCGCCGCCCACGGCGGTGGCCACCACCTGGGGCTTGAGCTGCTGCAGCTTGAGCAGGTAGGCCGAGAAATCGCGCGTGTTCTGCGGCACCATCAGCTCCTCGATGATGCGTCCGCCATTGGCCTCCACCGCAGCGCGGGTGGCCTTGGCCGTGCTGTGGCCCCACACGTAGTCGTTGGTCAGCAGCACCCAGTTGCGCCCGCTGGCCTTCATGGCGTTCTTGACGATGGCATTGGAGAAATTGGTGCCGTTGCCGTCCCAGACGAACTTGGTGCGGTGGCAGTCCTTGCCGGCCTCGGTGGGCGAGCTGGAATTGGTGTTGAGGAACACCGTGCCGTACTTCTGCGCCACCTGCGAGATGGCGTTGGACACGCCCGAGTGCACCGCACCGATGAGGAAGGCCGCGTCGTTGCGCGTGATCATGCGCTCGGCGATGCGCGAGCCCGTGGCGGGCGTGGTCTCGGTGTCCATGTGGATGGCTTCGATGCGCCGGCCCAGCACGCCGCCCCGGTCGTTGAACTCCTTGATGGCCATCATGGCGCCCAGCCGCTCCTCGCCGCCCGAGGCTGCGTACAGGCCCGATGCGTCCATCGTCAGGCCGATGACCAGGGGCTTCTTCTGCGCCGTCTGCGCCCAGGCGTGGTGGTGCTTCCACGGCCCGTAGAAAGGGGCCGCGCCGTACAACCCGGCACCCGCGAGGGCCAGGGCCGACTGCTTGAGCAGCGAGCGGCGTGATGAGATGCTGTCCTTGGAATCGCTCATGTTTGTCTCCTTGGGTGGCGGGTGCCTGTTGTGTGTCTTGCGGGGATCGAATCAGCGGGGAACGATGGCTACGGCGTTGGCCTTTTCCTGGGCCTCGAACAGCGAGGCGATCAGCTTGTCGCCGAAGCCCAGGTTCACGGCCTGCACGAAGCTCTGGTGCGCGGCCTCGCCCATGAAGCTGGTCACGGGCAGCATCTCGGCCAGGTGGGTGTAGTAGCGCAGGTCCTTGCGCGCGTTGGAGATGCCGAACTTGAAGCCCGTGACGTCGCCGTTCTGCAGCGTCTCCTTGGTCATCATCTGGAAGATGCCGCAGTTCACGCCGCCGGCCGTGACCACGCTGTACAGCTTGTTCAGGTCCAGCCCCGACTTGGCCGCCACGGCGAAGGCCTCGGCGATGCAGGCGGCGAAGCTCATGGCCATCATGTTGTTCACGAGCTTGAGCACATGGCCATGGCCCGGTGGCCCGACGTGGAAGATGTTCTCGCAGAAGGCCTTGAGCACCGGCTCCAGCGTTGCGAAGTCCTCGGCATCGGCGCCCACCATGGTGTTCAGCCGGCCTTCCTCGGCCTCCTTGGGCGTGCGCGCCAGGGGCGCGTCGATGAGCTTCACGCCGCGTGCCAGCAGGTCGGCACGGATGCGCGCACTCGATTCGGGCTCGGCGGTGGAGGTGTCCACCACCAGCAGGCCGGGCCGGGCGGCCTCCAGCAGCCCGGCCTTGCCGTAGACGATCTCCTCGACCTGGGGCGAGCCGGTCACGCACACGAAGACGATGTCGCTCTGGCGGGCGCAGTCGGCATTGCTCGTGGCCTCACGGGCCCCGGCCTCCAGCAGGTCCGCCAGGTTGGTGCGGTTGCGGTTGGCCTTGAAGGTCAGCGCGTAGCCCTTGGCCAGCAGGTTCTTCGCCATGCCGTGGCCCATCATGCCGATGCCGATGAAGCCGATGTT
>JAZKEE010000216.1:0-57671 GCA_040387235.1 Pseudomonadota bacterium | reverse complement strand
GCAGGTTCTTCGCCATGCCGTGGCCCATCATGCCGATGCCGATGAAGCCGATGTTCGGTGTAGTCATGTGTGTGTCTCTTTCGTCAAAAAATGGCGCTCACGGCCTCGGACATGCCCGCCCGGGCTTCGTCCCACAGGACGACCAGGCGGGCATAGCGGCTGGCGATGTCGTCGATCACCTGGGCGTCGCTGATCTGGCCCGCGAACCAGCGGTCCGCGGCCTCGGCGAAAATCGTGCGGCCCACCGCGAAGCCCCGGCAAACCGGGTGCGCGGCGGCGATGCGAAAACTGCGGGAGAGCGTTTCTTCGCTGGCTTCGAGGCCCAGCATCAGCACGCCGCGGCAGTGCGGGTCGTTGCGCGCGATGGTGCGGCTGATCTCCTCCCACTCGGCATCGGTCTCGGCGGGGGGCAGCTTCCACCACTCCGGGCGCAGGCCGGCCGCGTACATCTGTTCCAGCGTCCGGCTCAGCGTGGATGCATCGCGCTTCATCTCGCGCGGCGGTATCGACTCGATCAGGAACTCGTGCTGGGTGGCATGGCTGGCCGCCTGGAGCTCCAGCAGCCGGGCGATCTGTGCCTGGCGCAGCTCCGGGGTGTCGTCGGGGTGCCAGTAGAGCAGGCACTTGGCCACGTGCTCGGCGGGCCAGCTGCGCATTGCGATGGCCAGGTGCTCCCCGGCCTCGAAGGCCAGCGGGCGCGAGCCCGGCAGCTCCACCGGCCGGCCCACCCACCAGCCCTTGCCGGTGAGCGAGGGCAGCACGTCCTCGCCAAAGCGGCCATCGAGCAGCACACCGGCACCCACGTGCGTGCCTGCACCGTTGCGCGCCCCCTGGGCCACCAGTTGCTTGAAGGTGCGGATGCGGGCTTCGCCCTGCCCGTGGCGTGCGGCGATTTCTTCGATCTGCGAACGGTGGTCGAAGGCCAGCACCACCAGCTCGCTCCAGCGGCGCGTGCGCGTGGTGCTGCGGTGCAGGTGCTCGAGCACCGGGTCTTCGCGCAGGCGGCACGTGGGGGAGCCGTGCTGCAGGAAGTGCTGCAGCTCTTCCCAACTGGCCATGGCCGGCGAGCAGCCGTGGCGCGACACCACGATGGCGCCGCAGGCGTTGGCCCAGGCGCAGCACTGGGACAGCGGCTCGTTCTTGAGCCAGCCGCGCAGAAAGCCGGCCATGAAGGCATCGCCCGCACCCAGCACGTTGAACACTTCCACGGGGAAGCCCGGGCCCTTGAGCCCGTCCTCGAGGCTGTCGGGAATGGCGCCCTCGAAGGCCACGCAGCCCATGGGCCCGCGCTTGACGACCAGCAGCCCCGGCGTCAGCGCGCGCAGCCGGCGCAGTGCCTGCAAGGTGTCGGTGCTGCCACCGGCGATGTGGATCTCCTCTTCGGTACCCACCACCAGGTCGCAGTCGGCGATCACGCCCTGCAGGTGCGCCGTGACATTGTCGTCCGCCACGAAGCGCTGCTCGCCCATGCCGGGGCTGGTCAGGCCCCACAGCACGGGCCGGTAGTCGATGTCGAGCACGGTGCGCGTGCCGCGCTCGCGCGCCAGTGCCATGGCAGAGCGGCAGGCCTCATAGGTCCCGGGCTGCGACAGGTGGGTGCCGGACAGCAGCAGTGCCGTGGCAGAGCCGATGAAATCGCCATGCACATCCCCGGCCGTGAGCGCCATGTCGGCGCAGTGGTCGCGGTAGAACACCAGCGGAAAAGTCTCGCGGTCCTGGATGCCCAGGAAGACCAGCCCCGTCAGGCGCCGGGGGTCGGTGAATACATGGCTGGTGTCCACGCCCTCGGCGGCCAGGGCCTCGCGCACGAAACGGCCATGGTGCTCGTCGCCCACGCGGGTCAGCATGGCGGGCTTGAGACCCAGCCGTGCCACGCCCACGGCGGTGTTGGCGGGCGAGCCGCCCAGGTACTTGCTGAAGGTCTGCATGTCCTCCAGCCGGCCGCCGATCTGCTCGCCGTACAGGTCGACGGCGGCGCGGCCCATGCAGATAACGTCGAAGCGGCGGGGCGGTGCATTCTTCATGGTCGGGTCTTTCGTGCGGTGCGCTGCTGCGGCGCGGGCTTTTCGGCCAGGTGGTGGCCGGTGCTCATGACCAGCGCCTGTGCCAGGCACATGGGCGCGACCAGGGAGCGAAACGGTTTGGAGGAGTCGTCCGCCAGCTCGAAGCACACCTTGGAAGGCTCCACCAGCGGCGACAGCGGCCCGTCGGTGATGGCGATCACGGGCACGCCCCGGCGGGCGCAGGTCTGCGCGGCATGCACCACGTCGGGCGAGTAGTTGCGAAAGCTGGCCACCAGCAGCACATCGGTCTTGTCGACGGAGCGCAGGTTCTCGTCCAGCATGCCGCCGGCGCCGTCCAGCAGGTGGGTCTTGAGCTCCAGCTGGCCGAGCGCGTAGCTCAGGTAGCAGGCAATGGGGAAGGCGCGCCGCTGGGCCAGCACGTGCACGCGGCTGGCTGCAGCCACCAGCTTCACGGCGGCGCGCAGGTCGGCCTCGCGCACGGCTTCTTCCAGGTGCCCCAGCTCGGTCATGGAATCGCTGGTCAGCTGGTGCAGCACGCCAGCCGGCGCGCGCTGGCCGGTGACCTGCTGGCGGCGCAACTGGTCGATGCGTTCGCGGTAGGTGGCCGAGCGTTCCACCAGGTGCCCGCGGAACACCTGCTGCATATCGGAGAAGCCCTTGTAGCCGAGCGCGTTGGCAAAGCGGATCATGGCCGAAGGCTGCACCTCGGTGGCCTCGGCCAGCGCGGCCACGGTGCCCAGCGCCAGCTCCTGCGGCTTTTCCAGTGCAAAACGCGCGATGCGCTGCAGCTGTTTGGACATGTCGGGGTAGGCGCGTGCAATCGCGTCCTTGAGCTCGTCGTAGGTGGTTGCGCTGTCCATGGATCGGTCGTTGCTTGGGAGGTGGTGGGTATCGGGAAACTACTAGAACAGAAATTCTTGCGTGATCGAATATTAGAACGTACATTCTGTTTTCACAAGCCAATTCGAACAAGGGTTTTCCCGCCATGCAATTCACTCCGGGTCGAGCCAGCCCGCTACCTGCTCCACTGCTCATCACCGTTGCGGTGCTGTTCTCCACACCGCTGTGGATTGCAGGCGCAGGCCTGTACCAGTACCTGGCGCTGGAAATCATGATCTGGATGCTGTTCGCGCTCGGGTACAACCTGCTCCTGGGCACGGCGGGTCTGCCGTCCTTCGGGCATGGGGCCTACTTCGGCATCGGCGCCTACGCCTTCGGCCTGCTGCAGCACCGCGTGTGGGCCAACCTGTGGTTTGACCTGGCGGGTGCGGTGCTGGTGGCGGCGGTGCTGGGGGCGCTGGTGGGGTTGTTCATCTCGCACCGGCGCGGCATCTACTACGCGCTGCTCACCATCGCCTTCGGGCAGGTGTTCTGGTTTGTTGCGAACAAGTGGCACACCGTGACGGGCGGGGAGGACGGGCTGCTCAACATCAAGCGCCTGTCGGTGGAGCTGGGCTTTGCCGCGCTGCCGCTCAAGAGCAACGAGGCGCTTTTCTATTTCTGCCTGGCGGTCTTCGCCGTCACGGTGGCGCTGCTCTGGCGGCTGGTGCATTCGCCCTTCGGGCGCGTGCTCAACGCGATCAAGCAGAACGAGACGCGCGCTGCCTTCGTGGGCTACAACGTGTGGCTCTACAAGTGGCTGGCCTTCACGCTCTCGGCCGGGGTGGCAGGGCTGGCCGGCGCCATGTTCGCCATGGCCCAGCAGTCGGCCTACCCCAACGTGATGAGCCTGCACAACTCGGGCTTCGTGGTGATGATGGTGCTGATCGGTGGCGGGCTGGTGAGCTTCTGGGGGCCGCTGATCGGCGCGGCCTTCTTCATCCTGGCGCGCGACCTGCTCGGTGCCTACACCGAAACCTGGCTGCTCTGGTATGGCCTGGTGTTCATGGTGCTGGTGCTCTACAAGCCCGAGGGCGTGGCCGGCATGTGGCAGGACTGGCGCGCCCGGCGTGCCCGGGCCGCTTCCACCCAAGGCCCTGCGCCCGTGATCACGATCCAAGAGAAGGAGGCTTGACCATGTTGTTCGAAGCTGCAGGACTGTCCAAGCGGTTCGGTGACCAGGTGGTGCTCGAAGACATCACGCTCAGTGTGCAGGAGGGCCAGCTGGCCGGCATCATGGGCCCCAACGGGGCGGGCAAGACCACCTGCTTCAACGTGCTCACCGGGCGCTTCAAACCCGACCGCGGCCGCGTGACCTTTGCCGGCGAGGACATCACCGGCCTGGCCCCGCGCGAGATCGCGAAGAAGGGCATCTCGCGCTCGTTCCAGATCATGAACCTGTTCAACGACGACTCGGCGCTGGACAACGTGCTGGTGGCAACGCCCCATGTGCGGCGCCAGGGTTTCAACGCCTGGCGCGACCTGGGCGCCGACAGCGCCGCGCAGGACCTGGCCGCCGCCGTGCTGGCGCGCGTGGGCCTCAAGGGCAAGGAGCGCACGCCGGCCAGGAGCCTGTCGTACGGCGAGCGCCGGGCGCTGGAGATCGGCGTGGCGCTGGCGGCCGAGCCGCGCATGCTGTTCCTGGACGAGCCCACCGCGGGCCTGGGCGCCGAAGGCACGGCACGCCTGGCGGACCTGGTGGCCAGCCTCAAGCGCGACCTCACCATCGTCATCATCGAGCACGACATGCAATTCCTGTTTCGCCTGGCCGACACGCTGTCGGTCATCCACTGGGGCCAGGTCATCGCCCGCGGCACCCCGGCCGAACTGCGCCACAACGAGTGGGTGCAGCGCTCCAACCTCGGGGCACTGGCAGCATGAGCGCGGTACTGAAACCAGCGCCGGCCATGCTGTCGCTGCAGGGCGTGAGCACTTTCTACGCCGAGACGCAGGCCTTGTTCAATGTGTCGCTGGAGGTGGGTGCGGGCGAAGTCGTGGCGCTGCTGGGCCCCAACGGCGCAGGCAAGACCACCACGCTGCGCACCATCCTCGGGCTCACGCCCGCCAGGAGCGGCGCGGTGGCCTTCGACGGGCGCGACGTGACGCGCGAAGCCACGCACGAGATCGCCAAGAGCGGCATCGGCTGGGTGCCGGACGACCGGCGCATCTTCCCCACGCTCACGGTGGCACGCAACCTGGCCATCGCGCGCAAGAAGACGCGCTTTCGCGCCTGGAACGAGAAGGAGTGCTTCGAGATCTTCAGCGCCATGGAATACCTCATGCACCGCGAGTGCGAGAACCTCTCCGGGGGCGAGATGCAGATGGTGGCCATCTCGCGCGCGCTGCTCGGCTCGCCCGGGCTGGTGCTGTTCGACGAGCCGAGCCAGGGCCTGGCGCCCAAGGTGGTGCAGGACGTGATGAAGACCATTGAACGCCTCAGGCGCGAGGGCATCGCCGTACTGGTGGTGGAGCAGAACGTGCAAAGCGCGCTGCAGGTGGCCGACCGCGCCTACGTGATGAATGCAGGCACCATCGTGCACGAGGGCCCGGCCCGCGTGCTGCTGGACGACACGGCGCTGCGCATGCAGCTTCTGGGGGTATGAGCATGGCGAACACGCCTCTTTTGCATGTGGACCGCTTGGCCAAGCACTACACCCGCGGCCTGCTGAAACAGGAGCGCACCTTCTCGCTGGCGGCGGACTTCGTGGTCGACGGCCCGCAGGTCGTCGGTGTCATGGGCCCCAACGGCTCGGGCAAGACCACGCTGTTCGAGCTGATCACTGGCAGCAACCTGCCCAGCGCGGGCCGCGTTCTGGTCAACGGGCAGGACATCCACCAGGTGCGCACGCGCGAGCGCGACCGCCTGGCCATCCACTACCACCAGTCCTACCAGGTGCGCTCGTTCCAGCGCGGCAAGCCCAATTTCTTGCTGCAGCATGCAGCCACCGATTCGCCGCTGGTGCACCTGTTCGACGAGCCGCAGTTCAACACCCAGGACGGCTATATCGGCTTCATGCTCGACTTCTTTGCCACCTTGCGTGGCAAGGGCAAGCTGGTCTTCCTGTGCCTGCACCCCAACGAGCCCTACCACGTGGACATCCTGCGCCAGAGTTGCGAGCGCTTCCTCTTCGTGAACAAGGGCGTGGTCAGCCAGGCGCCGGACTTCGACACCCTGGCGCGCGAGCCGGCGGTGCGCAGCTACCTGGGGGCGCTGGCGCCAGTGCAGGGCGTGCCTGCATAGCCGGCCCGGGGCTCACTCGTCGATCGATGCGCTCCAGCGGCTGTCCCAGCCGGGCGCGCTCACGCGCTCGATGTTGCGCCGGTCACGCTTGGTAGGGCGGCCCTCCTGCAGCGTGGCGGCCGGCTCGGGGGCCAGGCGGCGCTGCTCGGCCGCGGCCTCGCGCGCGGCTATGCTCTCGGCGGTTTCCTCGTACAGCAGCTGGGCCACGGGGGCGGGGCCGCGCGCGCCACTCAGGGCGCGCACGGTCACTGTGCGCGCCACGGGGCCCTGGCGCAGGGCCACGGTGTCGCCCGGGCGCACATCGCGCGCGGGCTTGGCGGCCTGGCCGTTGACGGTGACACGGCCCTTGCCGATCTCTTCGGTGGCCAGGCCGCGGGTCTTGTAAAAGCGGGCGCACCAGAGCCATTTGTCCAGGCGCATCGTCTCGGTGGGGGTCATCCTGGCGATTGTGCCCCGTCTGCCATGCCCGCGATGCTGGTGGTGGTGTCTGCCGCCACGGACAGTGGCAGCCGCACCACGGCATCGAGACCCAGCACGCGGCCGCCCTGGGTGCGGTTGGTCAGCGAGATCGTGCCGCCGAGCGCCTGCACGATCTCCTGGCAGATGGCCAGGCCCAGGCCGCTGCCGGTGCGCACGTCGCCGGCCGAGAACGGCTGGAACAGCCTGAGCGCCAGTTCGTCGTCGATGCCGGGGCCATGGTCGCTCACCGTCAGGGCCGCGTGGCGGCCGTCGGTGCGCAGTTCCACCGACAGCTCGCTGCCCGGTGGAGCGTGGCGCACGGCGTTGTGCAGCAGGTTGCGGGTCAGCTCGCGCAGCATCCACTCGTGCGCCTGCATGGGGGCGGCTTCGGTGTGGATGCCGAAGTCCAGGTCGCGCTGGGCGATCAGGGGCGAGATGTCGAGCGCCACGCCACGCAGGATCTCGTCGAAGCGCGTCATGGGCGGCGCGCTCTGCTGGCGCAACTGCTCCACCTTGGCCAGGGCCAGCATCTGGTTGGCCAGCTGGGTGGCGCGGTCCACGGTGTCTCGGATCTCGTGCAGCGCCTGCTCGGCCGGCATGTCTCCGCGCAGGGCCGACTGCACCTGGGTCTTGAGCACCGCCAGTGGCGTGCGCAGCTGGTGCGAGGCGTCGCGCACGAAGCGCTTCTGGTGGCGCAGCAGGTGGCGCAGGCGCTGCAGGAACTCGTTGGTGCCCTCGATCAGGGGCTGCAGCTCGCGCGGCGCAGCGGGCGCGGTGATGGGGCTCAGGTCGCCTTCCTGGCGGGCCTGCAGCTCCTGGCTGAGCTGGCGCACGGGCTGGGTGGCGCGCTGCACCACCAGCACCACCGTGATGCCGATCACGGCGATCAGCAGGGCCTGGCGCAGCAGGGTGTTGCGCAGGTTCTGCAGCGCCAGCGTCTCGCGCACTTCCAGCGTCTCGGCCACCTGGATCACGGCCATGGCGCGCCCGCTGGAGCTGGCCACCGGCTGCAGCAGCACGGCCACGCGCACCGGCATGCCGCGGAAGGTGTCGTCGTAGAAGTCCACCAGCGCCGCATAGGGCGGGCGCGCGGGGATGCTCCCCTTCCACAGCGGCAGTTCGTCAAAGCCCGAGATCAGGCCGCCCTGCAGATTGGAGACGCGGTAGTACATGCGGCTCTTGTTGTCCGCCTCGAAGGCCTCCAGCGCCGAGTAGGGGACGATGGCGCGCAGGTGCGCGGCCTCGTCGTAACCCGTCACGTCCAGCTGCTCGCTGATGCTCTTGGCCGATGCCAGCAGCGTGCGGTCGTAGGCGGTGGTCAGCGAGGCCAGGGTCTGCTGGTAACCGCTGATGGTGTTGTAGGTGATGAACACCACCACCGGCAGCAGGATGCCCAGCAGCAGCCGGCGGCGCAGCGAGTGGGGCCGCGGTGTCGGTGGCACGCGGGGCTCGCCCGGCGGCTTTTTCATGTCATGCGTCCGTGCGCAGCAGGTAGCCCAGACCGCGCAGGGTCATCAGCGTCAGGCCCGTGCCCGTGAGCTTCTTGCGCAGCCGGTAGACCACCACCTCGATGGCCTCGTACTGCACGTCGAGCTGGCCCGGGAACACCAGCTCGTACAGCCGCTCCTTGGTCACCGCGTGGCCGGGCTGGGCCAGCAGGGCATGCATCAGCGCCAGCTCGCGCGGGGTGAACTCCATCACCTCGCCGTTCAGGTAGATGGCGCCGCTGTTGGTGTCATAGCGGATGGCGCCGATCTGCTGCACGCTGGGCGGCAGGGCATTGCTGGCCACCGGGTCGGCGCTGCGGCGCACCAGGGCGCGCAGGCGGGCCTCGAGCTCGTCCAGGTCGAAAGGCTTGGGCAGGTAGTCGTCGGCCCCCGAGTTCAGGCCCATGATGCGGTCGCCCACGGTGCCGCGCGCAGTCAGGATGATCACCGGCGTGCGCAGCCCGCGCGTGCGCGCCTGCTGCAGCACCTGCAGGCCGTCGAGCCCGGGCAGGGTCAGGTCCAGCACCACCGCATCGGGCGGCTGGGCGGCCCACTGCGCCAGCGCGGCGCGGCCGTCGCCCACGGGGGTCACCTCCATGCCGCGGCGGCTCAGGGCGCGGTGCAGCGTGGCCTGCATGGTGGGGTCGTCTTCGACGAGAAGCAATTTCATGCGTGGGACCATATCACTGTGGGAACGGCTGTGCACGGTTCCGGTGCTTTCATGTTTTCCCGCGGGGCGTTGGCGTCCTGGAATCTTCTCCTAGTGTTTTCCCTAGGGTTGTGGACAGCCGTTTGACAGGCAGGGCGCGCATCATCGACAGGTTCGCCAATCATTCAAGGAGACAACGATGCGTCGCGATACCTTCCTCAAGTCCCTGGCCGCCATGGCGGCAGCCGGTGCCTTGCCGCTGACCGCACAGGCCGCTGCAGCCATCAAGATGATGATCCCTGCCAACCCCGGTGGTGGCTGGGACACCACGGGCCGCGCCCTGGGCAAGGCCATGCAGGACGCAGGCGTGGCCAGCTCGGTGACCTATGACAACAAGGGTGGCGCTGCCGGCGCCATCGGTCTGGCGCAATTCGCCAATGCCAGCAAGGGCGACCCCAACGCCCTGATGACCATGGGCGCCGTGATGCTGGGCGGCATCATCACCGGCAAGCCACCGGTGGGCCTGGACAAGGTGACGCCCCTGGTGCGCCTGAGCAGCGAATACAACGTGTTCGTGCTGCCTGCCAACTCGCCCTTCAAGACCATGAAGGACGTGGTCGACCAGCTCAAGAAGGACCCCGGCAGCGTGAAGTGGGGCGGCGGTTCGCGCGGATCCACCGAGCACATCGCGGCCGCCATGATCGCTCGCGAAGTGGGCGTGGACCCGGCCAAGATCAACTACGTGGCCTTCCGTGGGGGCGGTGAGGCCACCGCCGCCATCCTGGGCGGCAACGTCACCGTGGGCGGCAGCGGCTACAGCGAATTTGCCGAGTACATCACCGCCGGCAAGATGCGCGCCGTGGGCGTGACCTCGGCCACGCGCCTGAAGGGCGTGAACGTGCCCACGCTCAAGGAGCAGGGCATCAATGTCGAGATCGGCAACTGGCGCGGCGTGTACGGCGCGGCCGGCATCACCGCCGAGCAGCGCAAGGACCTGGTCGAGGCGTTGTCCAAGACCTACAAGCACAAGTCCTGGCAGGACGCGATGGAGAAGAACGGCTGGACGCCTGCATGGCTGGCTGGCGACGAGTTCGCCAACTTCGTGGATGCCGAGTTCGCCAGCCTGCGCGCCACGATGGTCAAGTCCGGCATGATCTGACGCCGGGCCCAGCGCCCGGCGAAAGCCCATCGTCGTACCCTCCGGGCGGCGCGCAATACGGTGCTGGAAACAGTCCTCTGCGCGCCGCTCTTCCTTGCGGGATAAAAACATGACACAACATTCCTCTCGCTCCGCGGCCCTGCAAACCGTGGTGGGCGCCGGCACCTTGCTGCTGGGTGGCCTGCTGGCCTGGGGCGCCACCTCCATCAGCTCCGAGGCGGGCTACGGTGGCGTGGGCCCCAACTTCTTCCCCTGGGTGGTGGCCATCGCGCTCATCGTCTGCGGTGTGCTGGCCATCGTCCATGCCCGCACCGGCGGTTTTCGCGACCTGGAAGAGGCCTCTGGCGATGAGACCGCCCACTGGAAGGGCTTCATCTGGGTCTCCGCCGGCCTGTTGCTCAATGCCATGCTCATCACCACGCTGGGCTTCATCCTGAGCTGTGCACTGTGCTTCGTGCTCGCGGTGCGTGGCTTCAAGAGCTCCGAGGGCAAGCTCGACCTGGGTCCCAAGGCGTGGATCAAGGACCTCTTCATCGGTGTGGCCGTGGCCGCGCCGGTGTTCTGGATGTTTACCCAACTGCTGGCGATCAACCTGCCCGGCCTCACGAACACGGGGTGGCTTTAAGCCAGCGCGACACCATGGAAACCTGGAACCTCCTGCTGCAGGGCTTTGTCACTGCAGCCACCCCCATCAACCTGATGTGGGCCTTCATCGGCTGTGTCATCGGCACGGCCGTGGGCGTGCTGCCCGGTATCGGCCCCGCCGTGGCCGTGGCCATGCTGCTGCCCATCACCGTCAAGGTGGAAGCCACCGCCTCGATGATCTTCTTCGCGGGCATCTACTACGGCGCCATGTACGGTGGCTCCACCACCTCCATCCTGCTCAACACGCCCGGTGAGGCCGGGTCCATGGTCACGGCCATGGAGGGCAACAAGATGGCCAAGAACGGCCGAGCCGGTGCGGCACTGGCCACGGCGGCCATCGGCTCCTTCGTGGCAGGCACCATTGCCACCGTGCTGGTGACCTTCTTTGCCCCGGTCGTGGCCGAATACGCCGTGCGCCTGGGCCCGCCCGAGTACTTCATGCTCATGGTGCTGGCCTTCACCACCGTGAGTGCGGTGTTGGGCAAGAGCACGCTGCGCGGCATGCTGGCGCTGTTCCTGGGCCTGGCGCTGGGCCTGATCGGCATCGACCAGCTCACCGCCCAGGCGCGCTACACCTTCGGCGTGCCCGAGCTGATGGACGGCATCGAGGTGGTGCTGATCGCCGTGGGCCTGTTCGCGGTGGGCGAGGCCCTGTACAACGTGATGTACGAAGGCAAGACCGAAGAGACGCAGAACAAGCTGACCAGCACCCACATGACCAAGGAGGAGTGGCGCCGCTCGTGGCCCGCCTGGCTGCGCGCCACGGCCATCGGCTTCCCCTTCGGCACCGTGCCGGCCGGCGGCAGCGAGATCCCGACCTTCCTGAGCTATGCGGCAGAGAAGAAGCTGAGCAAGCACAAGGAAGAGTTCGGCACCACTGGCGCCATCGAAGGCGTGGCCGGCCCCGAGGCCGCCAACAATGCGGCCATCACGGCCACGCTGATCCCGCTGCTCACGCTCGGTATCCCGACCTCCAACACCACGGCCATTTTGCTCGGCGCGTTCCAGAACTACGGCATCCAGCCCGGCCCGCAGCTGTTCAGCAGCAACGGCGCGCTGGTCTGGGCGCTGATCGCGTCGATGTACATCGGCAACGTCATGCTGCTGATCCTGAACCTGCCGCTGGTGGGCCTGTGGGTCAAGCTGCTCAAGATCCCCAAGTCGTACCTGTATGCGGGCATTCTGGTGTTTGCCACGCTGGGCGTGTACGGCATGCGCCAGAGTGCGTTCGACCTGGTGCTGCTGTACGCCATCGGCCTCCTGGGCGTGGTGATGCGCCGCTTCGACATTCCCGCGGCCCCCGTGGTCGTGGGCATGATCCTGGGTCCCCTGGCCGAGGCGCAGATGCGCAATGCCGTCGCCATCGGCGAAGGCAAGTGGACCATCTTCCTGGAGCGCCCGGGTTCGCTCACGCTGATCTTCATCGTGCTGGCCGTGCTGATCCTGCCGCGCGTGGCGCGGGTGGTGGCCGCACGCCGCGCCCGGCAAGCCGGGGAGCCGCAAGCGCTTTGACCTGACAAGCGGTTCAGGCCAGAAACCCCGCCCCCTGCGTCCAGGGGTGCGGGGTTTGTCTTTTGCAGGCCCCGCTTCAGTCCTTGGCCATGCCTGCCCCGGGGCCGGTGCGGCCGGCATCCGTGTCCAGCTGCGCGGCCAGTTCCTGCAGCAGTGCCCGCAGCTGCGCCATCTTGCGCTCGCCCAGCAGGTCGCCGAAATGCGCCTCGTACTGGCGCGACAGGTCCAGCGCCATCTGCACCACCGCGTTGCCGCGCTCCGTCAGGCGCACTGTGTTGGCGCGCCGGTCCTGCGCGTCGGGCACCACCTCCACCAGGTCGGCGCCGGCCATCTGCTCCACCAGGTAGCCCATGCTCTGCTTGGCCATGCCGGCGCGCTGGGCCAACTCGCTCACGCGCGCCCCCTGGGCCGGCAGGTTGCGCAGTACGGCGCTGTAGGCGGGGCGCACGTCGTCGTGGCCGCGCCGGGCCAACTCGGCGTACAGCCAGGTGGACATCTGCTCGTAAGGCTGGCGCAGCAAGGCACCCAGGCTGGCGTTGCTCTCGGTCAAGGGGCGGTTCGTCGTCATGGCACGCAGTGTATTGCAAAAGACAGAATGACTGTCTATGATTGACAGACATTCTGTCTAAATACGAATGTGCATCTGCAATCCACCGAGTGAATCTGAAGAAACCCATGAACACCATCGAACACAATCTGGACGTCGTCGACCGCCACATCCAGGGCGAGGCGCGCGACGTCGACTCGATCCTCGGCCTCTATACCGATGACATCGTTCTCGAGATCCCGGGGCGCGGCCTGCGCTTCGAGGGGCGCGACGCCGTGCGCGCCAATTACCTGGCGATGTGGCCCGCCATGGCCGATGTACGCATCACCCCGCTGGACCGCTTTGCCACGGAGCACCGCGTTGTCGACGACATGCTGGTGCACATGCACCTGGTGGGCCCTGGCATGGACAACGCGCCCCTGCCCATCGGTTCTCGCGTGGCGCTGCGCATCGTGCACCACTTCACCATGCGCGGCGGGCTGATCGCGCGCGAGCAGGTGTTCGAGATGTGGCGCCTGCAGGGGGATGGCGATGCCGCCGCATGATGCGCCGGCCGGTGCCGTCGTGCAGGCGGGCCTGCCCACCACCCACCAGGGCCGCGCCCTGCGCAGGGCCCGCTGGCTGTTCTTGGGGGCGGGTGCGTATGGGCTGATCGCGCTCGTGCCCCAGTATTTCATGGGCCCGCAGGCCAGCCCCCACGCTGCTGCCGCACTCACGCACTTCGGCTTCGTGGGCGTGGCCCTGGCGTGGCAACTCGCCTTCTTGCTGATCGCGAGCGACGTGGTGCGCTACCGCCTCTTCATGCTGCCCGCCGTGGCCGAGAAGCTGGCCTTCGGTGTTCCGGCGCTGGTGCTGTGCCTGCAGGGGCGCGCCGATGCGGCCCTGGCCATGGCGGCCGGGGTGGACCTTTTGCTGGCGCTGCTGTTTGCGCTGGCGTTTGCCGCCACGGGCGCACCGGGCGCCAACGCCAGGGGGCGGGCTTAGCGCCTCATGCCAGGCCCTGCGCCAGCGCCTCGAAGACCACCCGGATGCGCCGCGCGGTGCGCAGTTCGCGGTGGGTGACCAGCCAGATCGGAAAGATCACGGGCGGCACGTCGTCGAGCACGCGCACGATGCCCGGGGTGGCGTGGGCGATCTCGTCCATCATGGCCCCGATGCCCATGCCGCGGCATACCAGAGCCCAGTGGGCCACCGAGTGGTCGGCGTAGCAGCTGAAATTGGCCTCGCTCAGGGGCAGGCCGTGCTGGCGCAGGTAGCCCAGGTACTGGCCCGAGCGGTCCGAGCCCACGAAGGGCAGGTGGGTCGCGTCTTCGGCGCTGCGTGGATGGCCATGGGCCTTCACCCAATCCTTGGAGGCATAGAAGCTGGCCGACGTCTCGCGGATCAGCCGGGCGATCAGCTCCGGTTGCTCCGGCTTCACGTGGCGGATGGCGATGTCGGCCTCGCGGCGCAGCAGGTCGCTCAGCGCATTGGACGAGATCACCTCGACGGCAATGCCCGGTTCCTTGTCGCGCAGCTCCCGTACCAGAGGGGGCAGCAGGTAGAAGGCCACGGCGTCGGTGGCCGACACCGACACCACCCCGCCCGCCTCCTGCGAGCGCCCGCTGGCCGCCACGCCCAGGGCCTGGGCCGCCGTGCCCATGGCGCGGGCGTGCTCCAGCAGGTCCATGCCCGTGGGGGTCAATGCCATGGCCTTGCCCACGCGCTCGAACAGGGTCACGCCCATGCGCTGCTCGATGGCCGCGACCTGGCGGCTCAGCGTGGGCTGGGTCAGGCCCAGCTTGCGCGCGGCGGCCGAGAGCGAGCCGGTTTCGGCGGTTTCCAGAAACGCCCGGAGCTGGTTCCAGTCGAGTTTATCCATGCATAAATGTATATGTTCACTGCAATTTCCGGCAGTTCCCTGGGGTGCGGTGCATGGATAGCATCCGTTGCTGACCTTTGCACAGACGACGTCCCATTCCATGCCGACCACCACCACCGCAGTACCCGCCGACGCATCGCCACTCCCGCAGGCAAGTGCTTCCGTGGCCCGCAAGGCCTTGTTCTGGGACCGCATCGCGCCCAAGTACGCGGCCGACCCGATTGCCGACATGCCGGGCTACGAGGCCACGCTGCAGCGGGTGCAGGCCCTGCTGACCACCGAGAAGGAGGTGCTGGAGATCGGCTGCGGCACGGGGACCACCGCGCTGCGCCTGGCGCCCTTCACCCGGCGCCTGCTGGCGACCGACGTCTCGGCCGGCATGATCGCCATTGCCCAGGGCAAGCTGGCGGTCCAGCCGGTGCCGCAGCTGAGCTTCGCGGTGGCCGACGCCGATGCGCCAGGCCTGGGGCAAGGCGCCTACGACGTGGTGCTGGCCTTCAGCATGCTGCACCTGGTGAGCGATCTCGACCACACGCTGCAAATGGCGGTGCAGGCGCTGCGGCCTGGCGGCCTGTTGATCTCCAAGACGCCCTGCATCGCCGAGATGAACCCGCTCATTCCCTGGCTCGCGCTACCGCTGATGCGTGCCATCGGCAAGGCGCCCCACGTGCTGAGCTTCGAGGGGGAGGGTCTGCATGCGGCCATGGCCCGCCAGGGCCTGGACATCGTTTCCATGGAGCGGCACGGTACCCGGGGCAAGGACATCCGGCCCTTCATCGTGGCCCGCAAGCCGCCGGAGTTTCCCCACTCCCCCAGCAGGCTGCTGCCCAGGCTGGGTGGCCGTGGCCCCGACAACTTCATCAACCGCAGCAATCCCTGAACCCCCTGAATCCGATGCAAACCCTTGTGCGGTTTCGATCTGCTGCCTTTTTGCCGTTGCCCTGGCGCTCCTGAACGGCGGGTGCTGCCTTGAGCAGCGCACCACGCCTACCATCTCCATCGGGCGATCCGTCGGCCCGTCCCGGGCTCATCCGTCCAGCCCCGTCTCCTGCCGGTACAGGCCTGGCAGGAAGTTCTCGAACATGCCGACTTCTTCGATGTTGTGGCGCAGCCAGGCGGCACCCTTGCCATCGGGGAATGCCAGGCGCGAGAGCAGCGGATGCAGGCGGCGTGCCACCGTGCCACGCCCGCCAAAGAGCAGGCAGTTCTCGTACTGCGTACCCTCCGCCACGGCCTTGAAGCGGTATTCCATGCGCGCCAGGCCTCGGATGCCATGCACCACGGGGTTGTGGATGAAGCCTTCTTCGTCGAGCTTCTCGATGTCGGTCACCACGTCCACCACGTAGGCCGGGTTGGCGCCCAGCATCTCGCGCAGGTGGATGGCCGCGCCCGGCCCCACGCTGCCGTCGGGCAGGCGGCGCGCATAGCTGGCGTGGACGTGGTCGTAGGGATGCCACACCCGGTAGCGGTTGATGCGCACGCCGCCCACCTCCACGTCGCCCTCCAGGTGGGCGAACCACCATGCCAGCATGCGCGGCGTCACCCCGCGCACCACCTCGTGGCGTATCCAGCAGCGCGTGCGGCCATCGGCCAGGGTGTCGATGCCGCTCACAGCGCTGCCCATGGGCTTGAGTCCCCAGGGCAGGTGCACGGGCGCAGGCACATCCCTGAAGTGGGCGGGATAAGCCGGCGCATCGGCCGATGGGGAATGCAATGCAAGCCGGTCGGGCAAGGGCAGGGCCTGGTAGCGGGGCAGGGCAAGCGGCATGACAGCACTCCAAAAATATGTATAGCAATTACTTTACTAATTCTGGTGAAAAAGTAAAGCGATTGCTATACTTGGTGCATGACTTCCTCGCCCCCATCGGACCCGGCTCCCCGCGGCCGTCCCCGCTCCGACGCGCTGCACGCGGAAATCCTCTGGGCCGCGGCGCAGCTGTTCAGTACCCAGGGCATCGGTGGCACGACCACGCGCCAGGTGGCTGCGCAGGCGCAAACCACCGAGCGCACCCTGTTCAAGCACTTCGGTTCCAAGGAGGGGCTGGCCCAGGCGGTGATCTCCGAAGCGGTGCTGCCCCATCTGGCCCCGGCATCGCTGGCAGGGCTGACCGAGGCCATCGCGGCCTATGGCGGTGATCTGGTGGCCTGGCACCGGGCGCTGCTGCGCGCCCGGCTCACCGCGCTTCAGACCGCGCCCGAGCTCACGCGCCTGCTTCTGGTCGAACTGGTGCGGGACGAGGGTTTGCGGGCGCGCTTTGCCGCGCAGTGGAAGCCGGCGGTGTGGGGGCCGCTGGTGGCCCTGTTTGACCGGTTGCAGCAGCACGGGCGCCTGCGCAGCGACCTCGCGGCTGAAACACTCGCCCGGCGCTTTCTGGCGCTCAACATCGGGTTTCTGGTGTCGCGGCTGGTCCTGGCCCCGGATATGGTGCTCGATGACGAGGAGGAGATCGCCTCGATCGCGCAGGTGTTCTTCGCAGGGGTGTCGCCGCTGCGCGGCTGAGGCGACGCGGGCAGGGCAGGCCAGCGGGTGAGATCCTGTGCACGGCGGCGTGACCGCTGTGGTCCTTGGTTTGCAGGGGTGGCGGGCAGGCCCTGGCGTACTTGGATGGTCCTGGGTACGCCCCGACCTTGCCCGCCCAGCAAACTTCGCAAGCCAGGCACCCAGGATTCGCTTCCTTGGGTGCCCCCCACCAGGTGGCTTGCTCAGACGGGCAAATCATACCATAAAATGCGAATCATTCTTATTATCGAGGATGGTGCATGCATACCCTGTCCGAAGAGTTCCTGGTGCTGTGCCGCCAACTGGGCGAGGCGCAGACGCGGTGCAGCGATGCCCTGGCCCAGCAGGTGGGCGAGCTTGAGCAGTTGAGGGCACAGGTGGTGCGCCTGCGTGCGGCTGTGGTGCTGCGCGATACGCGGCTGGCGATGGCGCAGGACGAGCTGCAGCAGTTGCAGGCCGCTCAGCCGGGCCTCAAGCGCCGGCGCGACATGGCGCGCCACATTTCGGCGCTGGCCGAGCGCATCACCAGCCTCTCGCGCGAGTGCCTGCGCTGGCGCCTGCAGGCCGTGGCCGCGGCAGCGGTGGAGCCGGGCGGGGCGAAGCTGCAGGAGGCCGTGGTGGAGGGGCCGGGTGCCACGCCGGCCCTCGATTCCAGCCTGGCGGCCGCCGACCTCGTGATCTGCCAGACGGGCTGCATCAGCCACGACGAGTACTGGCGCGTGCAGGACCATTGCCGGCGCACCGGCAAGCCCTGCATCCTGGTGGACCAGCCCCTGGGTGCCGGCCCGGCAGAGAAGGCGCAGCCCGTGGTGGTGCTGCGCATGGCGCGCGGCCTGCGCGCGGTGAGTGGGGTGCAGGCCGCGGAGACCTGCCGCGCAATGGGCTGACGGCCCCTCTGCGGACGGCAGGCTTGCTACCATCCGCACATGCCCCCGCTTACCGACGACGCCCCCGCACTGCCGCTGGATGCCCAGGGCATCCTCGAATTGGCTGCACGGTCCATGTTCCACCTGTTCTCCAGCGTCAGCCAGGGCATGTTCCTGGTGGACCTGAGCGGGCGCATCGTCTGGGTCAACGAGGGCTACCAGCGCTTTTTGCCCGACCTGGGTTTCTCGTCGGTGGACCAGTTCGTGGGCCGCATGGTGGAGGAGGTGATCCCCAACACCGGCATGCGCCGCGTGCTGGAGACGGGCAACCCGGTGCTGATCGACCTGCTCACCAACAAGGCGGGCACTTTCGTGGTCAGCCGCATCCCGCTGCGCGACGACGCGGGCAGCGTCATCGGAGCCATCGGCATCGTGCTGTTCGATCACCCCGAGACCACGCTGCAGCCGCTGATCAGCAAGTTCGCGCTGCTGCAGCGCGACCTCGACGATGCGCGGCGCGAGCTGGCCAGCCAGCGCCGGCGCAGCCTGGCGGTGGCGGGCGATGGCGAACGGCGTTCCAAGTACACCTTTGCCAGCTTCGTCGGATCGAGCCCGGCCGCGGCCGAAGTCAAGCGCCAGGCGCGGCGCGCAGCGCAGTCCAGCAGCCCGGTGCTGCTGCTGGGCGAGACGGGCACCGGCAAGGAGCTCTTGGCCCATGCCATCCACGCCTCGTCGAGCCGCGCCAGCGGCCCCTTCGTGAGCGTGAACATCGCCGCCGTGCCCGACACGCTGCTGGAGGCCGAGTTCTTCGGCGTGGCGCCGGGCGCCTACACCGGCGCCGACCGCAAGGGCCGCGACGGCAAGTTCAAGCTGGCCGACGGCGGCACGCTGTTCCTCGACGAGATCGGGGACATGCCGCAGAGCCTGCAGGCCAAGCTGCTGCGCGCGCTGCAGGAGGGCGAGATCGAGCCCCTGGGCTCCAACAAGCTGGTGCCTTTCAACGTGCGCATCCTCGCGGCCACCTCGCGCGACCTTGCGGCCCAGGTGCGCGAGGGGCGCTTTCGCGAAGACCTGTTCTACCGCCTGCATGTGCTGCCCGTGCGCGTGCCGCCGTTGCGTGCGCGGCGCAGCGACATCCCGGCGCTGGTCGAGTCGCTGGGCGACGACCTGGCCTTGCGCAACGGCACGCCGCCGCCCGAGTTGCTGCCCGATGCCATGGCCCTGCTGGCAGGCCAGCCTTGGCGCGGCAACATCCGCGAGCTGCGCAACGTGATCGAGCAGGCGGTGATGCGCAGCGAAGGCCAGTCCATCGATGCGGCGCAGCTCGAGCGCATCCTGCGCGAGGCCGGTGTGGAGCCCGCAGCTCCGGTGCAGGACACCACGGCCGTGGTGGTCGAGGCCGAGGATGCATCGCGCTACCTGCGCCCCCTGGCCGAGCAGGTGGCCGAGCTCGAGCAACGGGCGATCAACGCTGCGATGAAGGCCCATGGCGGCAACAAGCTGGCCACCGCGCGGCAGCTCGGCATCTCGCGCGCCACGCTCTACGGACGTCTGGAAAACCCTGAATAAATTTCAGGCAATTGTCTGAATTTCAGGCAAATCAACTGTATTTAACTTGGACACAACATCCGGGGTGTCAGCAGAAGTTTCATACAAATCAACAGTTTGTGCGTTGGCATGAACTGTGCAATGTTCAGGCATCACTACAAAGGAGACATCGCCATGCACCGTCGCACCCTGGTCGCCCTCGCCACCGCCGCCGTCACCGCAGCCACGCTTTCCGCCCCCGCGTTCGCCCAGTCCGGCGAGATCCGCATCGCCCACGTCTACAGCAAGACCGGCCCGCTCGAAGCCTATGGCAAGCAGACCCAGACCGGCCTGCTGATGGGCCTGAACTACGCCACCGGCGGCAGCATGACCGTCAACGGCAAGAAGCTCGTCGTGATCGAGAAGGACGACCAGGGCAAGCCCGACCTGGGCAAGAGCCTGCTGGCCTCGGCCTACTCGGACGACAAGGCCGACATCGCCGTCGGCCCCACGTCCTCGGGTGTGGCGCTGGCCCTGCTGCCCGTGGCCGAAGAGTACAAGAAGATCCTGCTGGTGGAGCCCGCCGTGGCCGACGCCATCACCGGTGACAAGTGGAACAAGTACATCTTTCGCACCGGCCGCAACAGCAGCCAGGACGCCATCTCCAACGCCGTGGCCATCGACAAGGCCGGCGTGACCGTGGCCACGCTGGCGCAGGACTATGCCTTCGGCCGCGACGGCGTGAAGGCTTTCAAGGACGCGCTCAAGAACGCCAAGCTCGCCCACGAGGAGTACCTGCCCACCACCACCACCGACTTCACCGCCGGTGCCCAGCGCCTGATCGACAAGCTCAAGGACGTGCCGGGCCGCAAGGTCATCTTCATCATCTGGGCCGGTGCCGGCAACCCCTTCAAGATCGCCGACATGGACTTGAAGCGCTACGGCATCGAGATCGCCACGGGCGGCAACATCCTGCCGGCCATGGCCGCCTACAAGAACTTCCCCGGCATGGAAGGCGCCACCTACTACTACTTCGGCATCCCCAAGAACCCGGTGAACGAAGCCCTGGTGGCCGCGCACTACAAGGAGTTCAAGACCCCGCCGGACTTCTTCACTGCGGGCGGTTTCAGCTCGGCCATGGCCCTGGTCACGGCCCTCAAGGCGACGAACGGCGACACCAACACCAACAAGCTCATCAAGACCATGGAGGGCATGAGCTTCGAGACGCCCAAGGGCAAGATGACCTTCCGCAAGGAAGACCACCAGGCCATGCAGAGCATGTACCACTTCAAGATCAAGGTGGACCCGGCCTTTGCCTGGGGCGTGCCCGAGTTGGTGCGCGAGATCAAGCCTGAAGAAATGAACGTGCCGATTCGCAACCAGCGATAAGCGCAACCGGATACGGTTTGCGTGGCCTGGGGCCGCGGTACACAGGTGCCGTACCCCAGGGTTCATCCCGCGGGGGCGGCCGCCCCTTTTTTTCCAGTGAATTGATGCATGAACCCCCGGGTCTACACGGGGGCTGGGTCGGTTTTTCTCAAAATTATTTGGAGACAAGACAACATGGCTTTCAATTTCATCCGGGCGGCCGCAGCAGGTGCTGCCATCGCGCTGTGCGCAACCGGCAGTGCATCCGCTGCCGTCAATCTCCCCGCGCTCAAGATCGACAAGACGCAGACCACGGTGTCGGGTCTGTCTGCCGGCGGCTTCATGGCCGTGCAACTGCACGTGGCCTACTCGGCCACCTTCGCCAAGGGCGCGGGCGTGGTCGCGGGCGGGCCTTTCTATTGCGCCGAGGGCTCCATCGTCAACGCCACCGGGCGCTGCATGGCCAGCCCTGCGGGCATCCCCACCAGCACGCTGGTGAACACCACCAACACGTGGGCCAGCCAGGGCCTGATCGACCCCGTGGCCAACCTGCAGGCCTCCAAGGTCTACCTTTTCTCGGGCACGCTCGACAGCGTGGTCAAGCCTGGCGTGATGGACGCGCTGCGCACCTACTACAACAGCTTCGTGCCGGCCGCCAACGTGGTCTACAAGAAAGACATCGCGGCCGAGCACGCCATGGTCACCGACGACTACGGCAATGGCTGCTCCACCAAGGGCGCGCCCTACATCAGCGACTGCAACTTCGACCTGGCCGGCACCATGCTGCAGCATCTGTACGGCACGCTCAATGCGCGCAACAATGCCACGCTGCCGGCCGGCAACTACGTCGAGTTCAACCAGAACCAGTTCATCACCAACCACGGCATGGCCAGCACCGGCTGGGCCTACATCCCGCAGGCATGCCAGGCCGGCGGCACCGCCACCTGCCGCCTGCACGTGGTGCTGCACGGCTGCAAGCAGAACATCAGCGACGTGCAGCAGCAGTATGTTCGCAACACCGGCTACAACCGCTGGGCCGACAGCAACAACATCGTGATGCTCTACCCGCAGACCAGCACGGCGGCCACCAACAGCTGTTTTGACTGGTGGGGCTACGACAACGCCAACTACGCCAAGAAGTCCGGCCCGCAGATGGTCGCCATCAAGGCCATGGTGGACCAGATCAGCAGCGGCGGCGGCACGACCAACCCGCCCACGGATCCCGCGCTGCCGGCCCCCACGGGCGTGAACACCTCGGGCGCCACGGCCAGTTCCATGGTGGTGGGCTGGGGCGCCGTCTCGGGCGCGGCCAGCTACAACGTGTACCGCAACACCAACAAGGTCAACGCCCTGCCGGTGAGCGGCACGAGCTACACCGACACCGGCCTGGCCGCCTCCACCAGCTACAGCTGGACGGTGCGCGCCGCCGACGCCAACGGTGCTGAGGGCGCGGCATCGGCGGCCGCTTCGGGCACCACGCTGGCGGGCTCGGGCGGCACCGCCACCTGCACCACGGCCACCAACTACGCGCATGTACAGGCCGGCCGCGCCACGCAGACCGGCGGCTACACCTATGCCAAGGGCTCCAACCAGAACATGGGCCTGTGGAACGTGTTCGTGACGACCACTTTGAAGCAGACCAGCCCCAACTACTACGTCATCGGCACCTGCCCGTGAGATGAGGCACCACCTGAGTCGCTGCGCGCCTTCCCCCTCTCCCGCATTGCTGCGCAATGCGGGAGGGGGACGCTCCCTGCGCGGCGGGGCGGCCCTTGCGCGGGAGCACTGGCGTGGGCCGCGCCAGTGGCGTAGTGCGATGGACAATTGAAATGAAGCAAGGCCTTGGCGCCCGTCTCCGGGTTGCCAGGCTCCGTAAGTGAAAGACGACGACCGTGAAAGTGAAGCACCTCCCATGAGCACCTTGGCCACCAAGGACTTGACCATCCGCTTCGGCGGCCACGTGGCGGTCAACGCCGTGACCTGCTCCTTCGAGCCCGGCACGCTGACCGCCATCGTGGGCCCCAACGGCGCCGGCAAGACCACGTACTTCAACCTCATCTCGGGGCAGCTGCGCGCCAGCGCGGGCAGCGTCACTCTGGGCGGGCAGGATCTCACGGGCCAGTCGGTCTCGGCGCGCACGCATGCGGGCCTGGGCCGCGCCTTTCAGCTCACCAACCTGTTCCCCAACCTCAGCGTGCTGGAGAACGTGCGCCTGGCCGTGCAGGCCACGCAAGAGGGCAAGCACCGCCGGGGGCTGAACCTGTGGAGCATCTGGAGCGACCACCGCGACCTGACGGAGCGCGCGCGCGCCATCCTGCAGGCCGTGGCCATGCTGGACCGGCAGGACACGCCCGTGGCCAGCCTGCCGCATGGCGACCAGCGCAAGCTCGAGGTGGCGCTGCTCATGGCGCTGGAGCCCCAGGTCTACATGTTCGACGAACCCACGGCCGGCATGAGCCATGACGAGGCCCCCGTGATCCTGAACCTGATCCGCGAACTCAAGAAGGACAAGACCAAGATCATCCTCTTGGTGGAGCACAAGATGGACGTGGTGCGCGAGCTGGCCGATCGCATCATCGTGCTGACCAACGGCACCCTGGTGGCCGACGGAGCACCGGCCGAGGTGATCGCCTCGCCCGTGGTGCAGGAAGCCTACCTGGGCGTCACCAAGGAGGCAGCCGCATGAGCACCGCCAACACCACCACCAACCTGCTCGAACTCAAGGGTGTGCACACCCACATCGGGGCGTACCACATCCTGCACGGCGTGGATCTGGCCGTACCCAAGGGGCAGCTCACCATGCTGCTGGGCCGCAACGGTGCGGGGAAGACCACCACGCTGCGCACCATCATGGGCCTGTGGCATGCGTCAGAGGGCTCGATCCACTTCGGTGGCAAGGACATCACGGCGCTCAACACCCCGCAGATCGCGGGCATGAACATCGCCTATGTGCCCGAGAACATGGGCATCTTCGCCGACCTCACGGTCAAGGAGAACATGCTGCTGGCGGCACGCAACGCCAAGAACGCCGCGCAGATGGACAGCTCGCGGCTCGAATGGATTTTCAAGCTCTTTCCCGCGGTGGAAAAGTTCTGGAACCACCCTGCCGGAAAGCTCTCGGGCGGGCAAAAGCAGATGGTTGCCGTGAGCCGCGCCATCGTCGAGCCGCGCGACCTGCTCATCGTGGACGAGCCCAGCAAGGGCCTGGCGCCGGCCATCATCAACAACATGATCGACGCCTTCGACCAACTCAAGAAGAGCGGCGTGACCATCCTGCTCGTCGAGCAGAACATCAATTTCGCCAAGCGGCTCGGTGACACCGTGGCCGTGATGGACAACGGCCAGGTGGTGCATGCGGGCAGCATGGCCGCACTGGCCGCAGACGAGGCATTGCAGCGATCGCTGCTGGGGTTGGCACTATGAGCACCGCAACGACAACGACACCCACTTCCACCGCGGCCGCCAAGGCCATGCTGCGCGACTTCGACTGGAAGCCGCTGGCCCTGGTGCCCGCGCTGGCGCTGCTGGTGCTGCCCTTCATCGGTTCGCCCAGCACCTGGCTCACGCTCACCGTGGCGGGGCTGGCCATGGGCATGATCATCTTCATCATTGCCTCGGGCCTCACGCTCGTGTTCGGCCTGATGGACGTGCTCAACTTCGGCCACGGCGTGTTCATCGCGCTCGGTGCCTTCGTGGCCACCAGCGTGCTGGGCGCCATGGGCGACTGGACCGGATCCGACCAGCTGTGGCGCAACATGGTGGCCGTGTTGCCGGCCATGCTGGTGGCCATGGCCGTGGCGGGGGCCGTGGGCCTGGCGTTCGAGCGTTTCATCGTGCGGCCCGTGTACGGTCAGCATTTGAAGCAGATCCTCATCACCATGGGCGGCATGATCATCGGCGAAGAGCTGATCAAGGTCATCTGGGGCCCGCAGCAGATCCCGCTGCCGCTGCCCCAGGGCATGCGCGGCGCGCTGCTCATCGGCGATGCGGCCATCGAGAAGTACCGCCTGGTGGCGGTGGCCGTGGGCCTCCTGGTCTTCGCCGTTCTGGCCTGGACGCTGTCTCGCACCAAGGTCGGTCTCTTGATCCGTGCCGGCGTGCAGGACCGTGAAATGGTCGAGTCGCTGGGTTACCGCATCCGCCGCCTGTTCATCGGCGTGTTCGTGGTGGGCTCGGCCCTGGCGGGCCTGGGCGGCGTGATGTGGGGCCTGTACCAGCAGAACGTGGTGCCGCAGATGGGCGCGCAGGTCAACGTGCTGATCTTCATCGTGATCATCATCGGCGGCCTGGGGTCCACAGGCGGTGCGCTCATTGGCGCGCTGCTGGTGGGGCTGATGGCCAACTACACCGGCTTCCTGGTGCCCAAGGTGGCGCTGTTTTCCAACATCGCCCTCATGGTCGCGATCCTGCTCTGGCGCCCGCAAGGTGTGTACCCAGTGGCGAACCGCTGAAGAGGAGGCCAAAGACATGCTGAACCGACTTCTCTCCGGCGACTACCCGCGCAGCAAGGTGCTGGCGGTGATCCTCGTGGCCATCTTCCTCGGGCTGGCGTTCGCGCCTTTCCTGTTCCCTGGCGTCAAGGCCCTCTCTGTAGCGGCCAAGGTGCTGATCTTCGTGGTGCTGGTCGCCAGCTTCGACCTGCTGCTGGGCTACACCGGCATCGTGAGCTTTGCGCACACCATGTTCTTCGGCATCGGGGCCTACGGCATCGCGGTGGCCACCACGCGCATGGGGCCCACCTGGTCGGCGCTGGCCGTGGGCCTTGGCGGCGCCCTGGTGCTCTCGCTGCTGCTGTCGCTGGCGGTGGGGCTGTTTTCACTGCGCGTGCGCGCCATCTTCTTCGCCATGATCACGCTGGCCGTGGCCGCGGCGTTCCAGACGCTGGCTTCGCAGCTGTCGGACATCACGGGCGGAGAGGACGGCCTGACCTTCAAGGTGCCCGAGATCCTGTCGCCGAGCTTCGAGCCTTTCGATGAGCCCTTCCTGGGCGTCACGCTCGACGGGCGGCTGCTGTGCTACTACCTGCTCTTCGTGGTGGCCGTGGCGCTGGTGCTGGCGCTGCTGCGCATCGTGAACTCGCCCTTCGGCCGCGTGCTGCAGGCGATCCGCGAGAACGAGTTCCGCGCCGAGGCGATCGGCTACCGCGTGGTGGTGTACCGCACCACGTCGAGCGTGCTGTCGGCCCTGTTCGCCTGCTGCGCGGGCGCCATGCTTGCGCTCTGGCTGCGCTACAACGGGCCCGACACCTCCCTGTCGTTCGAGATCATGATGGACTGCCTGCTCATCGTCGTCATCGGCGGCATGGGCACCATCTACGGCTCGGCCATCGGCGCAGTGCTGTTCCTCGTGGCGCAAAGCTACCTGCAGGACCTGCTGCGCCTGGGCAGCGAGGCCGCTTCGGGCCTGCCCTGGCTGTCGGCGCTGCTCTCGCCCGACCGCTGGCTGCTGTGGCTGGGCGTGCTGTTTGTCCTCTCGGTCTATTACTTCCCCACCGGTGTGGTGGGGCGCCTGCGCGCGGCAGCAGCGCGCAAGGCGGCGTGAAGGCCAGGCCCGCAACCTGGCCGGGGTGAAGCTGCGTTCCAGAAGTTCAGAAAAAACACAACTCGGAGACAAACGCAATGAAATGCCTGAAGAAGACGACGACGCAAAGAACCGCAATGGTGGCCGTGTCCGCCGCAGTGCTCGCAGCCTGCGGTGGCGGTGGGGGCGGTGACAGCACGGGCGGGGTGAACACGCGCCCTGCCTACCTGGGCGCCATCAGCGAGACCCGCTACGACGGCAGTAGCAACGACCTGCTGACCGCTGGTCTGGGCGCGAGCGGCCTGGCTTCGGCCACGCCGCCCGCCTATGCCGATGCACTCAAGCCCACGGGTGCCGAACTGCGCCGCGCCGCCATCTACAACAACTACCGCGGCATGCTGGACATGACGGCCGCCGGCGGCTACGGCACACTGTACGGCCCCAACGTCGATGCCCAGGGCCGTGTGACCACGGGCGATGGCAAGGTGCCCGGCACCGAGTACATCGCCTATGCCGACGACGGCAGTGGCCGCCAGAACGTGACCCTGATGGTGCAGGTGCCCGACAGCTTCAACCCCGCACGTCCCTGCATGATCACAGCCACCGCGTCGGGCTCGCGCGGCGTGTACGGCGGCATCTCCACCGGTGAATGGGGTCTCAAGCGCGGCTGCGCCGTGGCCTATTCCGACAAGGGCACGGGCGCGGCCCCGCACGACCTGCAGAACGACACCGTGCCGCTGATCGACGGCACGCGCACCACGGCGGCTGCGGCCGGCAAGAACGCCGCCTTCAACGCCAACCTGACCCCCGCGCAACTCGCGGCCTTCAACGCCGCCACGCCCAACCGCTTCGCCTTCAAGCACGCGCACTCGGGCCAGAACGCCGAGAAGGACTGGGGCACGACCACGTTGCAGGCAGTGGAGTTCGGCTACTACGTGCTCAACGAGCGCCATGGCTCGCTCACCGTGTCGGGCCAGCGCATCAAGTCGCTGACGCCGGGCAACACCATCGTCATCGCGTCCAGCATCTCCAACGGCGGCGGCGCGGCGATTGCCGCGGCCGAGCTCGATACCCAAGGCCTGATCAGCGGCGTGGCCGTGTCCGAGCCCGCGGTGGAACTGCCCGCCAACCCGGGCGTTGCCGTGCAGCGCGGCGGCACCGCCATCGCGGTCACGGGCCGCCCGCTGATCGACTACACCACGCAGGCCAACCTGTACCAGGCTTGCGCGTCGCTGGCCCCCTCGGTCAGCACCAGCCCGTACGCCTCGGCCTTTGCCGCAGGCTTCGCCGGCGCGGCCCTGCCCATCGCGCCGGGGCGCTGTGCGGCCCTGCGTGCGCGCGGCCTGCTCACGGCCGACACCACGGCCGGCCAGGCCGAAGAATCGCTGCAAAAGCTGCGCGCCTACGGCTGGGAGCCGGAGTCGAATGACCTGCATGCCTCGCTCGCTGCCTTCGAGGTCGCGCCCGCGGTGGCCGTGACCTTCGCCAACTCGCTCTCGCGCGCCAGCGTGCAGGACCACCTGTGCGGCTTCAGCTACGCGGGTGCCACGGCGGCCGGTGCCGTCACGCCGCTCACCCCACCGGCCGCGCTGGCCGGCATGTTCGCCACCGGCAACGGCGTACCGCCAGCGGGCGGCGTGCAGCTCATCAACAACCGCGCCAAGCAAGGCCCGGCGCGCGACTTCCTCTCCGTGGCCGAGTCCGGCGCGTTCGACTGGAACACCGAGGGCGCCTTGTGCCTGCGCAACCTGGTCACCGGCAGCGATGCCGTGGCCCGCAAGCTGCAGGCCGGTGTCGATGAAACGCGCCGCAATGGCAACCTGCGCGGCAAGCCCGCCATCATCGTGCACGGCCGCGCCGATGCGCTGCTGCCCGTGAGCCACACCTCGCGTCCCTACACCGCGCTCAACAAACGCGTGGAGGGCGCGGCCAGCAAGCTCAGCTACATGGAGGTGGCCAACGCACAGCACTTCGACAGCTTCATCGGCCTGCCCACCGTGCTGCCCGGCTACGACACGCGCTATGTGCCTCTGCACGTGTACCTGAACCGCGCGCTCGACGCCGTGTACGACCACCTGGCCACCGGCAAGGCGCTGCCCGCCAGCCAGGTGGTGCGCACCGTGCCGCGCGGCGGCGCGCCAGGCAGCGCCCCGGCCATCACCGCCGCCAATGTGCCGCCGCTGGCCGATGTGCCCGCTGCAGGCAATGCCATCGCCGTGACGGCAGGAGCCATCGCCATCCCCGAATAAGAACGACGACCCACCGCAACAAAAAAGCTGCCGGGCGCATTGCCGCACCCGGTGGCACAAAGGACGGACATGAACACATGGATCACATGGGGCCGCCGCATGGGCGCGGTACTCACGATGCTGGGGGTGATGGGGCTGTTGGCGCTGCCGGCGGCGGCGCAGCTGCGCGGCGCCGAACTGGTGGTCGGCCAGGTGGCACCCCTCTCGGGCGTGCTGGCCAGCACGGGCACGCAGATGGTGCTGGGCGGCAGGATCTATTTCGACGCCATCAACGCCCAGGGCGGCGTGCATGGCGCCACCATCCGCCAGTGGGTGGTGGACGACGGCTACAAGGTGCCCGACACCGTGCGCCTCACGCGCGAGATGCTGGCCAGGCCCGAAGTGGTGGCGCTCTACGGCTTTGCCGGCACCGCCAACATCACGCAGCTGCTGACGGACGGCGTGCTGGAGCAGGGCGGTGCCGCTCTGGTGGCGCCTTACACAGGCGGCGAATCGCTGCGCAGCCCGTTCAACCCCTGGATCTTTCATGTGCGCGCGGGCTATGGCGACGAGGCGGAGCACATGGTGCAGCAGCTGACCACGCTGGGCATGAACCGCGTGGCCGTGATGTACCAGGACGACGGCTTCGGCAAGGCAGGCCTGGCGGGGGTGGAGGCGGCGCTGGCGCGGCGCAACCTGAAGCTCGTCGTCTCGGCCGGCTATGAGCGCAACACCGACAAGGTGGACGATGCCGTCAAGGCCATCAAGGCCGCCGACGTGCACGCCGTGATCATGATCGCCATCAACAAGCCTGCGGCCGCCTTCATCCAGCGCTACCGCGAGCAGGGCGGTGGCGCGCAGCTGTACAACATCTCGGTGGTGGATCCGACCGAGCTCGTGAAGCTCGCCGGCCTGAAGAACGCGCACGGCCTGGGCATCAGCCAGGTGGTGCCGTACCCGTTTCGCCCGCAACTGCCCGTGGTGCGCGAGTACCAGACCCTGCTCAAGAAGTATGCGCCGCAGGCCGAGGTCAACTACACCAGCTTCGAGCAGTTCCTGGGTGCCAAGGTGCTGGTCGAGGCCCTGCGCCGCGCTGGCCCCGCGCCCACCCGCGCCAAGGTGGTCAAGGCCCTCGAATCGCTGCAGAACTACGACCTGGGCGGCATCAGCCTGGGCTACTCCCCCACCAACCGCATCGGCTCGCGCTACGTTGAAGTCACCGTCATCGGCAGCAACGGCCGGCTCATGAAATAGGGGCAGTCCATCGACTGCGCCGTCCCATCCACTGACTCACAAGGTTGTCCACCATGACCCCGTTATCGCGCTATGCCACCTGCGCCGGCTATGAAATCCACTACACCGAATGGGGTGCGCCCGATGCCCCGGTGGTGGTGGCCTGGCACGGCCTGGCCCGCACCGGCCGCGACATGGACGACCTGGCCGCCCACCTGGCGCCCCGCTATCGCGTGATCTGCCCCGACACCATCGGCCGCGGCCTGAGCCAGTGGGCACGCGAGCCGGCCCAGGACTACCAGTTGCGCTCCTACGCGCGCATCGCCGCCGGGCTTTTCGATGCGCTGGGGATCGAGCAGGCGCACTGGGTGGGCACATCGATGGGCGGGGCCATCGGCACGGTGTGCGCATCGGGCCTGTTCGAACCACAGCTCAAGGGCCGCATCCGCAGCCTGCTGCTCAACGACAACGCGCCGCGCCTGGCCGACGATGCGCTCGGGCGCATCAAGGCCTACGCCGGCCAGCCGCCCGCGTTCGGTACCGTGGCCGAACTGGAGGCCTTCTTCCGCCAGGTCTACCAACCCTATGGCTGGCTCAGCGATGCGCAGTGGCGCCGGCTGACCGAGAGCAGCACCCGGCGCCTGCCCGATGGTCGGGTGACCCCGCACTATGACCCGGCCATGGTGCAGCAGTTCACGCACCACGCCAACGACTACCTGATCTGGGATCACTACGACGCGCTCGACATCCCCGTGCTGTGCCTGCGCGGCGAGGACTCGGACCTGGTGCTGCGCGAGACCACCATCGAGATGCTCACGCGCGGCCCCGGCGCACGCGGCCAGGCCCGCGTGATCGAGGTGCCCGGCTGCGGCCATGCCCCGGCCCTGAACGTGCCCGAGCACTATGCGCTGGTGGACCGCTTCTTCGTGCATGGTGTGCAGGACCCGGGGTCTGCAGAACCAGCCCTGGTGCGCACCGCCGGCGGGCCTGCGGCGAGCGCACTGCCGCGTTCGCAGTACCGGGCACCCACTCGGCTGCAATGGCCCTGAAAAGAACGGCCTGTGGCCTTTGAGTTGCGCAGCAGGTTGGGGCAGGGCATCGGCGTGGCGACCGGATAGACTGCCTGCCATGGCGCATCATCTGGGCATGGGCGCCCCCCTTCACATGCTGACAGACCACCTGCGTTCGTTCCCGCAAGGCTTTCGCGCCCTCGTCCTTGGTGCCTCGGGCGGCATTGGCAGTGCCTTCGTGCAGCACCTGCAGACCGATGCTCGCTGCGCTTTGGTGATCGGGTTGGGCCGCAGCACGCGACCTCCCATCGATTTCGAGCACGAAGCCACTGTGCCCGAGGCGGCGGCGGCGCTGGCGCCGCAGGGCCCGTTCCACCTCATCATCGTCGCCACCGGCATGCTGCACGGCCCCAAGGGCATGCCCGAAAAGCGCCTGGGCCAGCTCAACTATGCGCAGATGCAGGCCTGCCTGCGCACCAACGCCATGGGCCCGGCGCTGGTCATGGCGCACTTTGCACCGCTGCTGGCCAAGGACCGCAGCGTGCTGGCGGTGTTGTCGGCCAAGGTGGGCAGCATCGGCGACAACCGCCTGGGCGGCTGGTACAGCTACCGCGCCTCGAAGGCGGCGCTGAACATGTTCCTCAAGACCGCCGCCATCGAAGTGCAGCGCGGCAACCCACAGGCCGTGCTGGTGGCGCTGCACCCCGGCACGGTGGACTCTGCCCTGTCGGCCCCGTTTCGCGGCGCCGAGATCGGCCGGCCGGCGGCGGACGCGGCGGCCGACATGCTGCGTGTGATCGATGGGCTCACGCCGGAATGCACGGGTAGTTTCTACGCATACGGTGGGCAGCCATTGCCCTGGTAGGGTCGCCCCGCAGTGGATGTTTGCGGTGTTCGCCTACACAGAGTCCGGCCCAGGCAGTACACCATGCGAAAGCTTTTTGTCCTCGCTGTTTCTCTGTTCTGCAAAGCCGATGCGTACCCAATCCGAAACCTTCAAATTCACCCGCGCTCGCAAGGTGGCCCACGGAAGATTCGCCCATGCCAACACGGATGCCATTGGGGTACTGCAGTTCTGGACGGCACTGGGCGCAGGCCGGTCGGGGGAAATTCTCTCGTTGCCGGGGGACGAGTGCCTGGTGGCACGCGTCACCTACCCGCTGCAGCAGGGCATGCTGGCCACCAGCGAACTGCACCAGTGCTGTGTGGCCCGTGGGATCACGCGCGAATCGGTACAGGAATAGCCCTTGGCATGGCAGCGCCGAAAAGGCGGCACTGCCGTGGGGGCAGTGGCTCAAGGTCTCCCTGCCGCCTTCGCGAACGGCACGCTCCTCAGCCGCCAAACACATTGATCGGCGTTGGCGCCAAATGCTCCCTGAGCTTCTGTTCTGCGGTGTAGAGCGCTTCGGGGTAGCTGGCCCAGTCCCGGCGCACGGTGAGCACGGGCGAGCCGTCCTCCTCGAAGATGAAAACCCGCTCCGGCACGTTCGATGGCACAGCCAGCGCCAGCGGCCGGACCAGGTAGGTCGATCCGTCGATTTGAAGGTTGGGTGGCCAAGGGAGACCGATCGCAGGCATGGTGATGATTGGGTGTAACTGATTGAACGATGTCCCATCCTACCCACGCGAACACCAAATCCAGCGGTTCCCGGCGCAACAAGAGCGGATGTCCTACGTACGCCAACACGGCTGGGCCATCGCGTGGGTGGAACAATGATCCCAATCCGTCTGCAGGAGTGCTCTGATGCAACCTACCATCACCGCCTTTGAACGTTCACCCGACCGCGGCCGCGGCCTGGCGCGCGACATGCGCGTGCGCTGGGCGCTGGAGGAAGTGGGGCAGCCCTACGGCGTGCGCCTTGTCTCCTTCGCGGCCATGAAGGCGCCAGCGCACCGTGCACTGCACCCCTTCGGGCAGATCCCCACCTATGAAGAAGACAGCCTGGCGCTGTTCGAGACCGGCGCCATCGTGCTGCACATTGCGCAGAGCCATGCAGGCCTGCTGCCGGCCGGGGCCCATGCCCGTTCGCGCGCCATCATGTGGATGTTCGCCGCGCTCAACACCGTGGAGCCGCCCATCGTCGAGTGGGGCGCCGCGCGGATCCTGGAGCATGAAAAACCCTGGTATGCGCAGCGCCAGCCCATGCTCGAAGACCGCGTGCGTACACGGCTGGCCGAGCTTGCGCAGAGGCTGGGCGAGGCCGACTGGCTCGACGGTGAAACCTTCAGTGCCGGCGACCTGCTGATGGTGACGGTGCTGCGCCGCCTGGGCGATCCGTCGCCACTGCTTCAGGAGCAGCCCAGTCTGCTGGCCTACATCGCACGTGGCGAGGCACGGCCGGCCTACCAGCGCGCGTTTGCGGACCAACTGGCCGTGTTCATGGCAAGCGCGAAAGCCGGGTGACTCAGCGCCGAAACCGTTCGCCGTTGAAGTACGACAGCTCCACGAAGTCCGTGCCGCTGTGGTCCTGCGGGCCGTAGCGCAGCTCGAAGCCGCCCATGTCGTAGGGGCGCATGGTGTGCAGCGCCTCCATGAGCCTGTCGCGCGATGCACTGCGGCCCGCGCGGCGCAGGGCCTCGATCATCAGGCGCGCGCTCAGGTAGCCCTCCAGAGACGAATAGCCCGGCTCGGCACTGGCAGCATTGGCCTTGAGCGCATCGCGGTAGGCCTTGACGATGGGCTTGGCCACGTTGTCGGGGTTGGGCGCCACCTGGGCCACGGTGATGCCACGTGCCGACTCGCCCAGCGCCGCCAGCAGCGGGCGCGAACCCAGGAACGAGATCGAGAACGCGGGCGCCTTCACGCGCTGGCGCAGCGACTGGTAGAACGGTATGCCTACGGCACCCACGGCCAGCGAGATCAGGGCTGTGGGCTGCCAGGCGGTGATCTCGTCCACCGTGCGCGCCACGCCGTCAGGCGTCTCGGGCAGGAGGAAGGCCTTCCAGTCCTTGTTGTTGTGCGCCTTGGCCGCCGCGTCAAAGGCCGCCAGCGTGGCCTTGCCAAACGGGTTGTCGATGTAGGCCACCGCGCATTTGGTGAAGCCGGTGGAGCCCAGCTGCTGCACGATCTTGTGGAGCTCCTGCGCATAGCTCGCACGCGCATGGAACACCAGGGGGTTGAAGGGCCGCAGCGCGTCCGATCCCGTCGCGGGGGCGATCACCGGCACCTTGGCCGCCATGGCCACGGGCAGCGCGCCCATCACGCTGGTGGTGCCGCCGCAGGACAGAAGGGCAAAAATCCTGTCTTCCTCCAGCAGCTTTCTGGCATTGGCGCCGGCCCTGGCCGGGTCGCCGCCATCATCGGCGCTGGTGAATTGCACGCGCCGCCCGTCGATGCCTCCGCGCTCGTTGACTTCCTGGAAGGCTGCGGCAATGCCCTTGTTCATCTCCACGAAAGGGAAGGCCAGCGGGCCCGTGAGCGCTGCCGTCTGGCCAATGCGCCAGGGCTCGGTGGCCTGCGATTGCGCCAGTGCCCAGCCGGGCAGGGCCACGGCGGTGGCCACTGCGGACGACAGCACGCGGCGGCGCGTGAGAGGGGGCGCGAGGGCCGTGGAGAAGGGGTGCATCGGCGTGTCTCCTGTTGTAGTGCTGCGCCTGTCCATGGCGGCACGCGCAGTGCGCGCATGGGCCGGCGGCGCAGCCAGTATCGAGCGCGCATGCACCACAATGGGTCGGGGAAAACACTGCCGAAGGCGCCTGGAGCGTCACGTTGGTGACTCCGTGGCACCCCCTTGTCACACCGTGGACGCGAATGCGCCCGACGGACCCGGCCTCAGTCGCGCCGTGGCCTGCGCCCGGCGCGGCCTGCGCGCGTGTACCCCGCACTCTGGCAGGCACGCCGGTAGGCGCGCAGGGTCTGCTCGGCGCGGCTGAGCACGGTCTGGGTCACGTCGTCGGCGGAGGGGGCCAGCACCGCACCCGGCCCCATGCCCGATGCCTCGCCCGTCAGCAGGGCAATGCCCTCGCTCACGTGCTGCACGGTATGGACGTGGAACAGGCCGCGTTCCACCGCATCGAGAATGGGGCGGGCCAGCATCAGGTGGCGCTGGTTGCGTGCGGGGATGAGCACGCCCTGCGTGCCGTCGAGCCCGGCTGCGGCGCAGGCCTGGAACCAGCCTTCGATCTTTTCGTTGATGCCGCCCACGGGCAGTACCTCGCCGTGCTGGTTCAGGGCGCCGGTCACCGCGATGCCCTGGCGCAGCGGCAGGCCCGACAGGCTGGACAGCAGCGCGTACAGCTCGGCGCACGAAGCGGAGTCGCCTTCCACGCCGCTGTACTCCTGCTCGAACACGATGGAGGCATTGAGCGCCAGCGGTGCCACGTGGCTGAACAAGGCCGTGAGGTAGCCGTGCAGGATGAGCACGCCCTTGTCGTGGATGGGGCCGGACATGTGGACCTCGCGGTCGATGTTGAGCAGCCCCTCCTGCCCGGCGAAGCTGCGCGCCGTGATGCGCACGGGAAAGCCGAAGCGGTAGTCGCCGAGGTCGATCTGCGAGAGGGCATTGACCTGGCCTACCGCAGCGCCCTGCAGGGTGATGAGGCACTCGCCTTCGGCCAGGGTTTCGTGCAGCTCTTCCTCGGTCTGGTTGTGGCGCAGGCGTTGTGCGGCCAGGGCGGCCTGCACGTCGGCGGCCTGCACCAGTGCCGTGGCGCCGGCAGGATGGCGCATGCGGCACATGGCAGCGCTCTCGATCACCAGCGCCTCGACCTGGGCGAAGCGGGCGCTCTGTCGGCCCTGGTCGTCGGCCTCGCGGTGGCTCTGCTCGATCAGCAGGGCCACGGCCTCGGGGCCGAAGTGGAGCAGGCAGCGCTGCGCGCAGCACTGCGCCACGAAGATGGCGGTGGCCCGGTGCGTGGCGGGCGTGGCGACGAAGCGGTCGGCAAAATCCACCTTCACACGGAAGCGCCGTGCGGCCTCGGGGTCGCTGTCTTGCAGGGCGTAGTACTCCTCCACCGAGCCGATGAGCACGATCTTCACGTCCACCTCCACCGGCTCGGGCTGCAGGCCGGCCGGCGCGCCAGCGCCGCCACCAGGGCCACCGGCATCGTCGGTGATCTGCAGCCGGCGGCTGCGCAGAAAACGGCGCACGCGCGGCCACAGGCCTTCTTCAGCGGCCAGGTCCTGCAGGTGCAGCAGGATGAAACCGCCGTGCGCGCGCAGCAGGCTGCCGGCATGGATGGCCGATACGTCGGCCTGCCCAGGGGCGGCATCGTCGGCATTGGCGCCGTGGTCGATGCTGCCCATCAGGCTGCGCTGCTGGGGGTTGTCTTCGACGATCACGGGGGCGCCGGTGCGCCCGCCGTTGTCCACCGCCAGGTTCACGCGGCACTTTGCGAGCAACCCGTCCAGGTCGTCCTTGCGGTCCGCTTCCGCATCGGCTTCGTTCTCGCCGTAGTAGGGCTCCAGCAGGTCGATGTTGTCCAGCAGTGCGCGCTCCACCTGGTCCAGCCACTGGGAGAGGCGGCCGGACGGCGGGCTGGCCGGCTGGCTGTTGATGGCGCGAGCACCCTGCAATGCCTGTTGCACCAGTGGCTGCACCACCGCGCGGCGCAGCACGGCCAGGGCGGCGTCGCGCTCGCGCTCCAGCGGGTGCATGGCCTGGGCGAAGCGTTCGATCTCGCCGCGCAAGGCGTCCTCGTCGCGCGCGATGGCTGCGCGGCGCTCGGGCGGCAGCACGCGCGCTTCGGCGTCGGACAGCGGCTGGCCACGTGGCCCCAGAGGGGTGATGGTCATCTGCCCGCTGTTGCGCACCAGGCGCAGCTGGCGCGCCAGCGCGAAGGCATCGAGCGCGGCCAGGGCTTCGTTCTCCTGCACCTGCCAGCGCTGCTCCACGCGCGCCGCATCGGCCAGGAAAGCCGGGTTGGCCAGGTGCTGAGGCACCTCGGCCTCCAGGCGCGTGCCCATGTCGGCCAGGGCCTGGCGCAGCCGCCGCCCTTGGCCTGCGGGCAGGCGCAGCGCGCGCGGGCGGTCCGGTGCGTCGAAGTCGTGCAGGTAGCACAGGTCCGGCGGCACGGGGCGCCGCGCAGCCTCGGCCAGCATGGCCTGGTGCAGCAGCGATGCGCGGCCGCTGCCCACGTCGCCCAGCACGAAGAGGTGGTAGTCGGGCTGCTGCATGGCCAGGCCGAAGCGCGCAGCGGCCTCGGCGCGATCCTGGCCGATCCAGGGAAGGGGCAGGTCCGTGAGTTCGGCCGTGCTGGCAAAGCCCAGCGTGGCGGGGTGGATGGTCAGCCGCAGTTGGTGTGCAGAAAGGGCGCGGGCGGATGCGGGCATGGAAGGCAATTCAGGGGCAGGGAGAGGTAGGGCAGGGCTGGGGTTGGGGGGGCGTGTCGGTCACCGGCTCGGTGGGGTAGCGCCCTGGGGCGCACCGCCCGCCAAAGCGCGCGCACGCGCATCGGCCTGCGTGGCGGAATCCTCCACCTGCGTGGGCCAGCCGGCCAGGTGCTGCTGGGCCACGCGGCTCAATGCCGTGATCCAGTGGCTGCTGTCGTTCAGGCAGGCGATGTAGTGGAACTCCTGCCCGCCCGCGTGCAAAAAGGCCTCGCGCACCTCCATGTTGATCTCTTCCAGCGTCTCCAGGCAGTCGCTGGTGAAGCCGGGGCAGACCACGTCCACCCGGCGCGTGCCGGCCTTGCCCAGCGCCTCTACGGTCGGCTGGGTGTAGGGCTCGAGCCACTTGGCCTTGCCAAAGCGGGACTGGAAGGTGAGCACGTAGCGCTCGTTGCGCAGGCCCAGGCGCTCGGCCAGCATGCGGCCGGTTTTGAGGCTTTCGCAGTGGTAGGGGTCGCCCAGCGTGCGCGTGCGTTCGGGCACGCCGTGGAAGCTCATCACCAGCTTGTCGGGCTGGCCATTCACCTTCCAGTGCGCCTCGATGCTGCGCGCCAGCGCGTCGATGTAGCCAGGGTGGTCGTGGTAGCGGTTCACGAAGCGCAGTTCGGGCACGTGGCGCGTGCGCGCGGCCCAGGCGTACACCGCGTCGAACACGCTGGCCGTGGTGGTGCCCGAGTACTGCGGGTACAGCGGCAGGATGAGGATGCGCGTGGCGCCCTCGGCCTTGAGCGCATCGAGCTGACTTGCGATGGACGGGTTGCCGTAGCGCATGGCATGGCGCACCAGCACCTGGTGGCCGGCTTCGCCCAGCCAGCCGCGCAGCAGGGTGGCCTGCCGGGCCGTCCATACCGCCAGGGGCGAGCCCTCGGGCGTCCACACGCTGGCGTACTTGGCTGCGGACTTGGCGGGCCGGGTGCGCAGGATGATGCCGTGCAGGATGGGCAGCCACACGGCCTTGGGGATCTCCACCACGCGGTGGTCAGAGAGGAACTGGCCCAGGTAGCGGCGCACGGCCGGGGCCGCGGCTTCGTCGGGCGTGCCCAGGTTGCACAGCAGGATGGCGGTGCGTTCGGGCTGGCCGTGGGTGAAAGGGGGTTCGGGTTGAAAACGCATGCGGCATTGTGGCCCAGGCACCCCCTGCCGATCGCGTGGGTGGGCGGCAGCAGGGCACCGGGGTGCCCCGTGCGGGCCGTGGAGCACGATCCGGCCCTCCCCGGGAAACCCCTCATGCGCGAATGAAACCGGTTTCATAGACTCCTGCCATGCCACCCGACAGGCGTTTGCCGTGAACTACCAATTCCAGTTTGAATCCGTTTTTGCCGCCTGGCCCCTGCTGCTCAAGGGCACCTGGATCACCGTGCAGCTGTCGCTCACCGCGACGGTGCTGGGGCTGCTGGTGGCGATTGCCTGCGCCTGGGGCAAGACCTCCGGGCCGGCGTGGCTGCGCTTTCTGGTCAATGCCTACATCGAGCTGATCCGCAACACGCCGTTCATCGTGCAGCTGTTCTTCTTTTTCTTCGCCCTGCCGTCCATCGGCCTGCGCTGGTCGCCCTACACGGCGGCGCTGACGGCAATGGTGGTGAACCTGGGGGCCTATGCGGCAGAGATCGTGCGCGCGGGTATCGAGTCCATTCCCAAGGGGCAGATCGAGGCCGGCCGGGCGCTGAACCTCAAGCCCTGGGAGATCTTCCGCTTCGTGGTGCTCAAGCCGGCGCTCAAGGCCATCTACCCGGCGCTCACCAGCCAGTTCATCCTGCTGATGCTCAGCTCTGCCGTGGTGTCCGTGATCTCGGCCGACGACCTGACCTCGGTGGCGGCCAACCTGCAGTCGCAGACCTTCCGCAGCTTCGAGATCTACATCGTCGTGGCGGCCATCTATCTGCTGCTGGCCGTGTCGTTCTCCGGGCTGTTCAAGCTGGTCTACCAGCGCACGCTCAACTACCCCGACCGTCGCTGAGGACCGGCCATGCGCACCTTTGGAGTTTCCGAGTTCTGGTTCATCGTGCAGGCCGCCCAGTGGACGCTGGCGCTGTCGGCCATGGCCTTCGTGGGCGGGTCGTTGCTGGGCCTGGTGGTGGCACTGGCGCGCACGTCCGAGAACACCGCTGCGCGCTGGGCCGCCACCCTGTTCATCCAGGTGTTCCAGGGCACGCCGCTGTTGCTGCAGCTGTTTTTGATCTTCTTCGGCGCCCCGGTGCTGGGGCTGGACATCAACCCTTGGCTGGCCGCAGGCATTGCGCTGGTGCTCAACAGCGCCGCCTTCCTGGGCGAGATCTGGCGCGGCTGCATCGAGGCCATTCCGCGTGGGCAGTGGGAGGCGGCGCAGGCACTGAACCTCAATTACATCTCGCGCATGCGCTTCGTGGTGCTGCCTCAGGCGTTCAAGATCGCGCTGCCGCCCACCGTGGGCTATGTGGTGCAGATCATCAAGGGCACCTCGCTGGCCGCCATCATCGGCTTTACCGAGATCACGCGGGCGGGCCAGATCATCAACAACGCCACCTTCCAGCCGCTGCAGGTGTTCACCACCGTGGCGGCGCTGTATTTCGTGATCTGCTGGCCGCTGTCGCTGCTGGCCGCCCGCATGGAGCGCAAGCGCGCCCGGGTTCTGGCGCGATGAATCCTTCTTTCCCCAAGCGTGCATTCCATACCAACCACACAGGAGACATGAGATGAATTTTCCGCTGCATCGCCGTACCGCCACCGCCGCATTGGCCGCCCTGGGCCTGGGTGTTGCGCTCACCGCCTTCGCCCCGCTGGCGTCGGCGCAGAGCGTGGCCGACGTCAAGAAGAAGGGCGAGATCACCATCGGCATGCTGGTGGACTTTCCGCCCTACGGCACGACCAACGCGCAGAACCAGCCGGACGGCTACGACGCCGACGTCGCCAGGCTGCTGGCCAAGGACCTGGGCGTCAAGGTCAACCTCGTGCCCGTCACCGGCCCCAACCGCATTCCCTTCTTGCTGACCAACAAGGTCGATGTGCTGGTGGCATCCCTGGCCATCACGCCCGAGCGCGCCAAACAGGTGCAGTTCTCGCAGCCCTATGCAGCGGCCACCATCGTGCTCTACGGCAAGACCGGCAGCACCATCAAGAGCGCGGCCGACCTCAAGGGCGTGCGCGTGGGCGTGGCCCGCGCCAGCACGCAGGACGTGGCCGTCACCAAGGCCGCGCCCGAGGGCACCGAGATCCGCCGCTTCGACGACGACGCATCGGCCATGCAGGCGCTGATCTCGGGCCAGGTGGACGCCATCGGCTGCTCGGTCACCGTGGCGGCGCAGATCGCCAAGCGCGTGCCTGCCAACACCTTCGAAAACAAGTTCAACCTGCTGCAGCAGGCCATGGGCATTGCGATGCGCCCCGGCCAGGACGAGCTGCACAAGGCGATGGACGAGTTCGTGGCCCGCAACACGGCCAATGGCGAGCTCAACAAGCTGTACCGCAAGTGGCTCGAAACCGACCTGCCCAAATTGCAATAAAAACAAGGACAGGGAGATTTTCGCCATGACGGACGCAGTCACGACCACCTCCGGCGCACCGCCGATCATCCGCATGGAGGGGGTCAACAAATGGTTCGACAGCTTTCAGGTGCTGACCGACATCGACCTGTCGGTGCGCGCCGGCGAGCGCATCGTGATCTGCGGCCCGTCCGGTTCGGGCAAGTCCACCCTGATCCGCTGCATCAACCGGCTGGAGGCGGTGCAGAAGGGCCGCATCGAGGTGGACGGCATCGATCTGACGGCCGGCGGCAAGAACGTGGATGCCGTGCGCGCCGAGGTGGGCATGGTGTTCCAGCAGTTCAACCTGTTCCCGCACCTGACCATTCTGGAGAACTGCACCCTGGCGCCGATGCGCTCGCGCGGCATGGGCCGGGCCGAGGCCGAGGAGGTGGCGATGAAGTACCTCACGCGGGTGCGGATTCCCGAGCAGGCGCACAAGCACCCGAGCCAGCTGTCGGGCGGGCAGCAGCAGCGCGTGGCCATTGCGCGGGCCCTGTGCATGGCCCCCAAGGTGATGCTGTTCGACGAGCCCACCTCGGCCCTGGACCCCGAAATGGTCAAGGAAGTGCTGGACACCATGATCGGCCTGGCCGAGGACGGCATGACCATGCTGTGCGTGACCCACGAGATGGGCTTTGCCCGCAGCGTGGCGGACCGGGTGATTTTCATGGCCGATGGCAAGATTCTTGAGCAGGCGCCGCCCGCCGAGTTCTTTGGCCAGCCCCGGCATGAGAAGACCCGCCAGTTCCTGGGCCAGATACTCTCTTCCCATCACGCGCACTGAGTTGCGGTGGGTGAACGCACTGCGCTGCAGCGCCCTGGGCGCGCGGGCATGACAAAAGAAATGCAGCCAATGAAGGTACTTATTTCCCTCTCTTCCTTCGGCGCGGCCGAGGTAGGGCGCCACGGGCAGCTGTGGTGTACCGAACTGGCCCGCGAGGCCGGTGCCGACGGCGTCGAGGTGCGCGGCGAAATGCTGCGCGACGCCGCGGCCGAGTTGCCTGCGCTGGCGGGCAAGGCGGCGGTGTACTCCAGCCCCGAGGGGCTGTGGGCGCCGGATGGCGCGCTGGACGAGGCCGCGCTGGCGCGGGGGCTGTCCGCCGCTGGCATCCTCGAGGCGCCGCGCTTGAAAATGGCGATAGGCGGCTTTGGCGCGGGCTCGCATGGCTCGCTGTCGCGCCTGAAGGACTTGCTGGCGGATGGGCCGGTCGAACTCGTGATCGAGAACGACCAGACCCCCACGGCCGGCACGCTGGCGGCCATGGAAGCCTTCTTTTCAGCGCAGGAGCGCGCTGGGCTGGACCTGGGCATGACCTTCGACATGGGCAACTGGCACTGGCAGGGCGAATGCCCGCTGCAGGCCGCGCAGGCCCTGGCGCACCGCGTGCGCTACGTGCACTGCAAGGGAGTGCAGCGCTTGCCCGGCAAGTGGGTGGCAGTGCCCCTGGCCGATTCCGTGGCGCCCTGGCGTGCCATTCTGCGGGCGCTGCCTGCGGACGTGCCGCACGCCATCGAATACCCTTTGATCGGGGACGACCTGGTGGCCGTGACGCGCGCGCAACTGGCCGTGATCCGCGATGCACGGAGGCAGGCATGAGCAAAGGAAACATAGACACCGCTTTCGACGTGGCCCTGTTCGGCGAGGCCATGCTGCTGCTGGTGGCCAACGAGCCCGGGCCGCTGGAGCACGCCACGGGCTTTCACAAGCGCACCGCGGGGGCCGAGACCAACGTGGCCATCGGCCTGGCCCGCCTGGGCTTGAAGGTGGGCTGGGCCAGCCGCCTGGGCACCGACTCCATGGGCCGGGCCCTGCTGGCCACCATGCAGGCAGAAGGCATCGACTGCTCGCACGTGACATCCGACGCCACGCAGCGCACGGGTTTCCAGTTCAAGGAGCGCGTGACCGATGGCCGCGACCCGAAGGTGGAATACCACCGCAAGGGCTCCGCCGCGAGCCAGATGGGCCCGGCCGACGTGGACGAGCCCTGGCTGCGCAGCGCGCGCCATCTGCATGCCACGGGCGTGTTCGCAGCGATTTCCGAGACCAGCCTGCAGGCCGCCACGCGCACGCTGCAGGTGATGCGCGCCGCGGGCCGCACGATCTCGTTCGACCCCAACCTGCGCCCCACGCTGTGGGCTACTCCTGAGGTGATGCGGCACCAGATCAATGAGCTCTCGCGTTTTGCCGACTGGGTGCTGCCGGGCCTGGAGGAGGGCGTGTTCCTCACGGGTGAGACCACCCCCGAGGGCGTGGCGCGCTTTTACCGTGCGCGCGGGGCCCAACTGGTGGTCGTCAAGCTCGGCGCGCAGGGCGCGTACTTCGACAGCGATGTGGCAGGCACTGGGCATGTCGCGGGCTTTCCGGTGACCGAGGTGGTGGACACCGTGGGTGCGGGCGACGGCTTTGCCGTGGGCGTGGTCAGCGCGCTGCTGCAAGGCCGCAGCGTGACCGATGCGGTGCGCCGCGGCGCCTGGATCGGGGCCCGGGCCGTGCAGGTGCTGGGCGATACCGAGGGGCTGCCCACGCGCCAGGAGCTGGAGCAGGCAGGCCTATGAGCCGCAAGAACGTACTGGTGTACCGCAATCTGCCGCCGGACCAGTTGGCCCGCCTGCAGGCGCTGCACGAAGTGACCGTGGCCGATCCGCGCCAGCCGGCGCAGCGCGCCGCGTTCGACGCCGCCCTGGCCGAGGCCCATGGCCTCATCGGCGCCAGTTTCCCCATCAGCGCCGAGCTGCTGGCGCGTGCGCCGCAGTTGCAGGCCATCTCCAGCATCTCGGTGGGGGTGGACAACTACCCGCTGCAGGCCTTGCAGTCGCGCGGCATCGTGCTGTGCCACACGCCGGGCGTGCTCGACGAGACCGTGGCGGATGCGGTGTTCGCGCTGCTCATGGCCACCTGCCGCCGGGTGGTGGAACTGTCTCAGATGGTCCGCGAGGGCCGCTGGGACCGCAACATCGGCGAAGACCTGTTCGGCCACGACGTGCATGGCCAGACGCTGGGCCTGCTGGGCTTTGGCCGCATCGGCCAGGCCGTGGCCCGCCGTGCCGCGCTGGGTTTCGGCATGCCGGTGCTGTACCACGCGCGCCGCCCGGTGGACCTGGCCGCGCAGGCGCCCGAGCTGCTGGGCCGGGCCGAGCATGTGCCCCTGGCCGGCCTGCTGGCGCGCGCCGACATCGTGGTCGCCCTGCTGCCGCTGTCGGACAGCACGCGCGGGCTGGTGGACGCCCGGGCCTTCGCGGCCATGAAGCCCGGTGCCATCTTCATGAACGGCGGGCGCGGCGCCACGGTGGTCGAAGAAGACCTGCTGGCGGCGCTGGACCTGGGCACGCTGCGTGCGGCCGGGCTCGATGTGTTCGCCACCGAGCCCCTGCCGCTGGCGTCGCCCCTGCGCACCCATCCGCGCGTGACGCCGCTGCCCCACATCGGCTCGGCCACGCACGGCACGCGCTACGCCATGGCGCGGCTGGCGACGGGCAATCTGCTGCAGGCGCTGGCTGGCGAGAGGCCCGCTGCGGTGTACGAAACGGCCAACGCATGAGCCGCCAGCGCACTCCCCCGGCGCCAGCGGCCGGTGCACTGGCACAGGCCCAGCCAGGGGCTGCAGCCGCTCGGGCCCGCCCGACCATTGCCGGCGTGGCGGCCGAAGCTGGCGTGTCCAAGGCCACGGTCTCGCGCTTCTTCAACCACCGCGAGCGCCTGCTCAGCCCCGATATCGCCGCGCGCGTCGAGGCGGCGATCGCCAAGCTTGGCTACGTGCCCAGCCCCATGGCCCAGGCCCTGAGCCACGGGCGCTCGCGGCTGATCGGCCTGGTGGTGGCCGATATCACGAATCCCTTCTCCGTGGCGGTGCTGCGCGGGGCCGAGGAGGCATGCCAGGAGGCCGGCTACCTGGTGATGCTGTTCAACCTCGGCAACGACCGCCAGCGCGAGCGCAGGGCCATCGATGCGCTGGCCAGCTACCAGGTCGACGGGTTCATCCTCAATACCCAGGGCCAGGACGAAGGCCATGCCGAAGTCAGCTCCCTGCATGGCCGGCCCGCCGTGCTGGTGGACCGCCGGCACGCCGGCCTGGAGGCCGACTTCGTGTCGCTGGACAACCCCGGCGCCATGCGCGCCGCCTGCACTCACCTGATCGACGAAGGCTGGAGCGAGCTGCTGTACGTCACCCAGCCGCTGGCGGGCGTGAGCTCGCGCCTGGAGCGGACGGCCGCGTTTTCCCAATGCATCAGCGAGCGCGGGGGCGGCGTGCAGGGCGCGGTGCTGGAACTGGTCGATGCCTCGGACGAGGTGCTGGATGCCGCCCTGCGGGCGCTTGTGCAGCGCACCGGTGGCAGGGCGCGAGGGGCTGTGGTCGCAGGCAATTCCGTGGTCACGCTGCGGGTGGCGGCCGCCATGGTGCGGCTGGGCTGGGCCTTTGGCTGCGATATCGGCTTTGCCGGCTTCGACGACCCCGAGTGGGCGCCCCTGATCGGGCCGGGCCTGACCACGGTGGCGCAGCCCACCCATGACATCGGCCGCTGCGCGGCGCAATGCCTTATCGAACGGATGCAGGGGCTGCAGGCACCTGCCCGGGAGCGCCTGCTTCCCGGCAGGCTGGTGGTGCGGGGGTCGTCCACGGCCCCGGTGCGTGGGCCTGGCGGCCGTTAAGGGTTTGGCGTTCTGCGCGGCACTGCTTGCCGGCTGCTGCGTTATCCTTCGCGGCGGCCCACTGGCCGCAGCCCGGGCTTCCGGGCCGTGAATTTTTTGGGTGGTTTGCCATGCCTGCTCTCTCCTTGGATATTTCCCGCATCCGCGCCATCACCATCGACCTGGACGACACGCTGTGGCCCATCTGGCCCACCATCACCCGTGCCGAGGCCGTGTTGCTGCAGTGGCTCACCGACCATGCACCGGCCACGGCCGCGCTGTTTTCCGACACGCAGGCGCTGCGCGCCATCCGCAACCAGATGGTCACGCTCAGGCCCGACCTGGTGCACGACCTGAGCGCGCTGCGCCGCGAATCCATCCGCCTGGCACTCACCCAGGCGGGCGACGAGCCCACGCTGGCCGAGCCCGCGTTCGATTTGTTCTTTGCCGAGCGCCAGCGCGTGGAGCTGTTCGCCGACGCGCACGACACGCTGGCCTTTCTGGCCGCGCGCTACCCGGTGGTGGCCCTGTCCAACGGCAATGCCGACGTGCACCGCATCGGCATCGGCCACTACTTCAAGGCCAGCATCAGCGCCACCGCGTTCGGCATCGCCAAGCCCGATGCCCGCATCTTCCACGCCGCTGCGATTGCCGCGCAGGTGCAGCCGCACGAGGTGCTGCACGTGGGCGACGATGCCGCGCTGGACGTGCAGGGTGCCCTTGCCGCCGGCATGCAGGCCATCTGGCTCAATACCCCGAACCACCCCTGGGCGCACGACAAGCATGGCGAGCCGCCGCATGCCACGGTGGGCAATCTCACCGCCATCAGTGAGATGCTGAAGGCTATTCCGGTGGCCGATCGATCCGCTGACCTGTCTTCGAAGGCGTAGGTCCAGGGATGACGGAGGAGGCATCAGGATTTGCCGTGTCAACGTCGGCCACCCGTCGGCCCCGGCCCTCCGAAAAAACGTTGTCTTTTGCAGCGCTGTCTCTCTGGCTTGCGTCCCTGGTGCTGACAGGCCTTGCCTTTTACGCCAAGGACGAGAGGGCTGTGGGAGTGGCCATTCTGACCATGGGGTGGCTGTCGCTGCTGATCGGCAACCTGGCGTGGTTCGCCAACCCGCTGTTCCTTTGGGCCTTCATCCGACTGAGACACAACCAGCGGGCGGTGGGCCTGGCGTTGCTCGCGCTGCTGCTCTCGCTGGATACGTTCCGACTGTCCAGCTACTGGTCGGACGAAGGAGGCGGCGCGACGACGGTGTATGCCTATGGTTGGGGCGTCATGCTGTGGATCGCTGCCTTGTGCGTGCTGGTCGCCGCGGCAGGGACGGGCCGGGTGGAGTCCCGCATCAAGGCTGGCGGCCCCGAGGAGGCGGACGAGTGGGCCCGCCCGATAGGCTTTGCCCTGTGCATCGCCGTGCTGGCGGCCGCGGGATACCTGGCGATCCGGGACCGCCAGCATGCCAGCAGCGCCGAGCGGGAACGTTTGTCCGGCCTGGTGTTCAAGCGGGGCCCCGTTTGCGGTGCCGGCGAGCCCGCCGTGCTGCAGCCACTGGGCCACGCCCTCGGGCCGGTGGAGGTCAGACTCCCCGGGGATATGCAGGCCGCAGACACGCCTGCACTCGAACGGCTCAAGCGCCTGCCGTCTGCCGTGGACGCGTCTCCATTCGATCGGCCCACCAGTCTGTTGCAATGGGGCCTTCCCGTCGTGCGCGTTGCCGGCAGGGACTACTCCTACACTCAGGCGGGGGATGACCAGATACTGACCTCTGTTCCCGCTTCGGCACCCGCGGCTGCCATCCTGTCCGTTTCGGTTTTCACGCTGCAAGGCCGGCGCCAGATCGGCGCGAAGCTGGTGGAGCAGGCAACGGGGCGAATGGTATTCGACCAGGTCTGGAAGCAGGAGGCGGCGGGACCGAGGTATTGCCCTGACTACTCCGCCTTCCCTGACGAAGGCCAGCAACCCCGGAAGCTGGTGGCCGAGGCCCTGGGAGTGCAAGTGCGGTCTGCCCATGTCCTGGGGCAGGGTGCCGGCCCGACTCGACCCACGGACAACCGGGCGAACGCGGTCATTGTGAGCAACACCGACGGCTTGGGTTCAACCAGTTCGGGCAGCCCGAGGCCGACCAGGGGCGCTATCCCCCAGGGCGATGCGGCGGGGGCGCGGCGCCTCTGGAGTGGCAACAGGAACTGCCCGGAGAACGTCGGATGGAGCGGCGAGGGCGTGGCCGGCCGGACAGGTGTGGATACAGGTTGGCCCTTCATGGTTGGCGACAGAGCCTTCTATCCAGGCTCGCGCCAGCACCACAACGCCCTGTGTGCGGGCAGCCATGTCTATCTGTACTCCGGGACCTCGAGCAACGGAACCTACTACCTGAGCCTCGAGAAGAGAAGACTGACGGATTTTCAACAGACCTGGTCAGGCACCGTGGTGATCAAGGACGAATACCTTGCTAAGGGCGATGATGTACTGAGAGTCGACACGGTCAATGAAGAAGGGGATGGCTTGACGATTGGTTTGGCAAAGGAACTGACCGGCCGGACTGCGGTAGTCAAGGCGCCGCTCAGGCTATCCCGCTGATCCGTCACAAGGTATGTACGGGTCTGTTGCTCTCATGCCGTCCGTGCGCTGAACGCGGCTAGCCGGTGCACGATGGTGCCACCGCATTTCCTTGTCGCAGATCAAGACGCGCCATACGGCTGCACGCGAGACTCGGGCCACCATGCGCCCAAAGTTCCGCCCCTACCTGCCGCCCGTGCGCACCGTCGGGCTCATGCAGCCCATGGCCTGGCTGGCACTGGCCTGGCGCGACATGGTGCGCACCGGCTGGCTCAGCTTTGCCCACGGCCTGGCGGTGGCGCTGTTCGGTGGCGTGCTGCTGGCGGTTGCGCACCACCGCTTCTGGCTGCTGGCCGGGGCGCTGTCGGGCTTTCTGGTGGTGGCGCCGGTGCTGGCCACCAGCCTGTATGCGATGAGCCGGGCGGTGGAACGCGGCGAGTCCGCCAACCTGGCCCTGGTGCGGCGCACATGGCTCGACTGGCAGCACAGCCATCTCGCCAGGTGGGGTGACCACGGCTACTGGTGCCTGGTGCAGTTCGGTTTGCTGCTGGCGCTGGCGGCCACGGGCTGGGTCATCACCTCGGCGGCGCTCATCACGCTGCTGGCGCCTGTGCCCATCCTCACGCCACTCGACTTCCTGCACCACGTGGTCCTGGCGCCCGACAGCCGGCTGTTCGCGCTGTGGCTGGCGCTGGGCAGCCTGCTGGCGGCGCCCATCTTCGCCTCCAGCGTGGTGGCCATGCCGCTGCTGCTGGACCGGCGTGCCACGCTGCGCCAGGCCGTGCTCACGAGCTGGCAGGCGGTGCTGGCCAACCCATTGCCCATGGCCCTGTGGGCCGCGCTGATCCTGGGTTTCACCTTGCTGGGCCTGGCGTCGCTGCTGCTCGGGCTGATCGCCGTGATGCCCATGCTGGGCCACGCCAGCTGGCATGCCTACCGTGACATGGTGGATGCATCGGGCCTGCCGCAACGCGATGCCACCGATGGAGCGGCGCGATGATCTTCGGCTTCACCGAGGCGCAGATCTCGGGCTTTTTCCTCACCTATGGCGTGGGCGCCTTCATCGCCTACATGCTGTTCATCATCGGCCAGCTGGCCTGGGAGTCCAAGGCGGGGCGTTTCGGCACCTTCGTGCTGTTCCTCGGGCTGGGCGTGGGCTTCATCGGTTTCATCGCCAAGGTCTTGATCCAGTGGTGGCTGGAGCATTGAGGTAAGGTGTCGGGCGCGGCCACCACAGGCGGTGGCCATTGAACATTCCGCCCATGACCGCTGCCCACTCCCCACTGCTCACCCGCGCCGAAACCAGCGCCTACACCGAGACATCCAGCCACGCCGACGTGATGGCCTATGTGCAGGGGCTGGCGGCCCTGGGGGACCCGCGCCTGCACGTCAGCGATTTCGGCAGCTCGCCCGAGGGGCGGCAACTGCCGCTGTTGGTGCTGTCTGCCCAGGGCCACCACACGCCCGAGACCGCGCAGGCCAGCGGCCTGCCCGTGGTGCTGATCATCTGCGGCATCCACGCCGGCGAGGTGGAGGGCAAGGAGGGCGTGCTCATGCTGGTGCGCAACCTGCTGCGCGGCGACCATGGCGAAGACCTGCTTGCGCGCTGCGTCCTGGTGGTGGTGCCGCTCTTCAACCCCGATGGCAACGACCGCCTGAGTGCCGACAACCGGCCGCTGGACATCGCCCACCTGCGCGGGCAGGACGGCCCGGCCCTGGTGGGCACGCGCACCAACGCTGCGGGCGTGAACCTCAACCGCGACTACATGCGCCAGCAGGCCCCCGAGATGCGCCTCTTGCAGCAGCGCGTCTGCCAGCCGTGGAACCCGCACCTCACGCTGGATTGCCATGCCACCAACGGCTCCATCCACCGCTTTGCGCTGACCTACGACATCCCCCACACCGAACACACGGGCCGCGCCGAACCCGTGGCCTACATGCGCGAGCGCATGATGCCGGCCGTGCAGGCCGCGGTGAAGCGCACCGAAGGGCTCGACACCTTCTGGTACGGCAACTTCGTGCGCGACGAGGGCGGCCAGGGCCAGGGCTGGATCACCTACACCCACCACCCGCGCTTTGGCTGCAACTACCGCGGCCTGACCAACCGGCTGGACGTGCTGCTGGAGGCGTACTCGTACATCAGCTACCAGGAGCGCGTGGAGGTGACCTATGCCGTGCTGCGCGAGGCCCTGGTCTACACCGCCGCCAACGGCCAGGAGATCGTCGACCTGCTCGCCGCCTGCGCTGAGCCTTCCGATCAGATCGCCATCCGCTACGCGCTCGAAGCCGTGCCCGACACCACGGTGGAAGTGCTCACGCGCGAGCCCTACACCCTGGCCGGTGACCCCGTCAGCGTGCAGGTGCCGCACTACGCCCACTTCGTGCCCACGGCCAGCGTGCAGCGCCCCTGGGCCTACGCCATGCCCCAAAGCGTGGCCGACTGGCTGCGGGGCCACGGCCTGCAGGCCGCACCCGTGGCGGCCGGCACCCTGATGGAGGTGGAAGTGCCCGTGATGCAGCAGCCCGTGGCCGAACCCGGCCCGGCCATCCTGGAGGCCCAGGCCAGCACCCACTGGACGGCCGGCCACCAGCGCACCCAGCGGGCCCTGCCTGAAGGCTGGTGCGTGGTGACCACCGGCCAGCGCTTTGGCGCCATTGCAGTGGTGGCCTGCGAGGCCGAGAGCGACGATGGCGTGGTGGCCAATGGCATCGTGCCCGAGCCGGTGCCAGGGGCGGAGTTGCCGGTGTGGCGGGTACTGGAGGCTGTGTGATGGCTCGCCATTGGCAAGTATCTGGATTTTGGTTTTTTAGTCATGTGCACTAATTATTGGTTTTGACTAAAATAAACTAAATGGACCTTTTTCACCGCCCCGCACTGGCCGAACAGATGGCCAAGCAGTTGCTGGAGCCCGGCCTGCTCGACCAGGGGCTGCGCTCGGGCCTGTTCCTGTCGGGCCTGCGGCGCACCGGCAAGACCACCTTTTTGCGCCAGGACCTGATCCCCGCGCTGGAGGCCAAAGGCGCCATCGTGATCTATGTCGACCTGTGGGCCGACACCAAGGCCGACCCGGCCACCCTGGTGCACGCGGCCATCCGGCGTGCGCTGGCCGACCTGCAGACGCCGGCGTCGGGCGTTCTGGGCCGTCTGGCACGGCTCAAGGGGGTGGACGTGGGGGCGGCGGGCTTCAAGTTCGGCTTTCAGCTCAATGAGGTGGGGGCCAAGGGCGGGGTCACGCTGGCACAGGCGCTCACCGAGGTGATCGAATTGGCGCGCACCGACCTGGTCCTGATCGTGGACGAGGTGCAGCAGGCGCTGGCGGGCGACGATGGCGCGCAGATGCTGCTGGCCATCAAGGCCGCGCGCGATGCGATCAATCCGCGGCCTGATACCCCTGGGCATTTCCTCTTCATCGGCACGGGCTCGCACCGCGCTCAGGTGGTGGGCATGACGCTGCAGGGCAAGCATGCATTTGCCGGTGCCACCTCGGTGGAATACCCCACGCTGGATGGCGACTACGTGGCCTACGTGCTGCGGGGCATTGCCGAGGAGGGCGCCCCCGTGCTGCCCAGCCTGCCCGTGGCCACCGCGGCCTTCAACCTGCTGGGCCGCCGGCCCGAAGAGTTGATCCGCGCGCTGCGCCAGCTGCAGCGCGAAGACCCGGCCGAGGCCGACCGCCTGCTGCCGGTGATCGCCTCCACGCTCAAGGGCGCAGCGGCCGACGTGGAGCTGCGCAAGCTCGAAGACCTGGGTGTGCTCGCCGGCGCGATTTTTGACCGCGTGGCGCGCGTGGAGGGCGATGCCAGCGGCCTGTTCACCACCGACGCCCTGGCCGAATACACCGCGACCGTAGGCCGCGAGGTCACGGCCGACCAGGTGCAGCGCGTGTCGGAAGAATTGCGCGACGCCAACCTCATCGTGCGCAAGGGCCATGGCACCTATGCGGTGACGGACCCGTTCGTGCAGCAGGCGTGGCGCGAGCGCAGGATGCTGGCGGGGCCGAGTGCACCGCCGCGATCTGCCGGTGCCGGCCAGAGGTAGCAAGAAAAGGCGAGCGCAGGCCAGGTCCGGCTCAGTATTGCAGCTTCGGATACCAGTCCGCAGGCCGCCCCTCGGGCGTGAGATCCAGCACCGACCACAGCGACGCGATGTCCGGCGCATCGCGCGGGTCCTGGCCCGGGTCGGCCATCTCCTTGGTCATCTCGCTGGCCCAGAACAGGCGTACCTGGTCGCCGTCGCGCTTGAATACCACCAGTGCCGGGTACTCGCTGCCATCGTCCATCAGGATGCCCAGGTCCTTGGCGTAGTCGTCTCCCACGGTCTGCACGAAGTTCAGGTCGCGCCAGCCGCGCTCCTGCGCAAACGCATACTGGCGCTCCACGGGCGAGCGGCCCAGGATCTTGAGGGCCACGCGCTGCTTGATGTCGGCAGCGTTGCCCTCCACCGAGCCGAGCCAGTTGGTGCACATGGGGCAGGGGCGTTGCCGCTGCGGGCCGTACATCCAGAAGTAGGTGACCAGGGTCTCCTTGTCGCCGAACAGGTCGATGAGCCCGGCATCGAAACCCTGCTCGTCCTTGAAGCGGTAGTCCTTGGTGATCACCGGGCCGGGTGGCAGCGCCTGGCGCTGTGCGACGAGGCGCGTCATGTGGCGGCGGAATTCGATCTCTTCGGCGAGCAGTGCCTTGCGCGCGGCCTCGTATTCGGAGGATGCATTGGGGAAGGGCGTCTTGGCTTTTTCAGCCAACTGCGCAGCGGGCTGGAGCGCCTGGTCGCCATTCGTCGTGGTCATCATCATCGTCGCTCTCCTGTGGCCGCAGTGGACGGGTAGGCGCTTGACTATGCCGTTGAGCGTGGCCGCTGCGGGTAGGAGAAACGCCCGTCCCGTCTGTCTGGCGGCTGGCCGATGGGCGGGGCTCGCCTCTTGCTATTCGCCACCCACGGCAATCGTCTGCAGGCTCTTGCGCAGCTCCTTCTCCACCGCGGGAAACTCGCTCTTGGTGGAGTTGAAGTTGAACACCAGCATCTTGCCCCGGTGGGGCGTGACCATCATGATGTTGTAGATGTCGGTGTCGATGGCGCGCGAGGTCATCTCGAAGTAGATCCACTGCTGGCCCTGCATGTCCAGCAGCTTCTTTTCCTTCCACTCGATACCGGGAATGATGCGGTCGAACAGGGTTTCGAACGAAGCCTTGGCCTGGGGCAGCTTGTCCTTGGGCAGGCCCTGGGGCTTGAGGTCGAAGGCGATGGTGGTCGTGCGCCGGGCATTGCCCACCACGAAGTTGGGCGCGCGGTTGGATGGGTACTTGTTGCCTATCTCTTCCGCCGTGAGCTGCGTAAAGCCCTCCGGCGCGTTGAAGGACACGCCCGCATCGGGAATGGTGAAGGTGGCTGCGTTGGCGGCAGTGGCAGTGAGTGCCGAGGCCGCAGCCAGGCACAGGGTGGCGATCCAGGATGTCATGGTGGTCGGGCACATCACGAGCGATCCAGCCGGGGCCTGATAAGGGCCCTGGCCTCCCTTCGTCGTTGAGCCGGTTTTTGTGGAGACGCCAGTATCCACACGCATCGGCGCTTTGGCGCGCGGTTGCAGACTTTTACTATTTGGTAAGTGCGCAGTAGTTCACACAAATGGGTGATTGCAACGGCTGGTCTGTCAACCCACATGCCGTCAGTCATCGCGGCCGGGTGCGCAGCCCCAGGTCCTGCCCATGCGCCGGTAGTGCTGCAGGCTGCGATGCACGAAGCCGTTGAGCGCCGCACCGGTGAGCGCAAAGGGGTGCCGGCCTGGTATCTGCGGCTGAAGCGCGGCATCCCGGGCTGCAGGTGGGAGGTACGCGCTTTGAGTTACAAACACCCCCATGCCCTTGAGTCCACCCCAGCCGCCTGCCTTCAAACCCACCTTCTTGCACGTGCCGCCTGGCCCCGTGGCGGGCCCCTTGCAGTTGTTGCCCATCAACGCCGCCGTGGTGGCCGTGCACACGGCCACTGGCGCACATGTGGGCTCGCTCAAAAAGGTGGGTGGGACCTGGAAGTTCAAGGCCATGGGCTACGGCGCTGCCGGAGGCATGGAGCCGGGTCACGGCCCGCTGACGGACCAGCACAACATGCAGTTCGACATGCCCGATGCCGCCGAGGTGAGCGCCAGGTTGCTGGGTGCGCTGGGGAGTACCTTGTAGGGGCGGTCAAAAAGCCCCAGCGATCTCCGCCTGGATGGGCCGAACCCTCACTCCGACGCATCGGCCAGCACGAACTCCACCGCCGCACACACGGCCGCCACCTGCGCGTCAATGCACTGCTCAGGCGTCGCCCGGGCGCTGTCCGGGTACACCTCGGTCGTCGTGGTGTAGCGCGCCCCGCTGATGCCGGCGCACAACCCAAGATCCTTCATCGCATAACGGATCACGCCGTGCGCAACCATCGGTGAGCCGATGATGTCCCCCTTGTCGTCCGCCGGTGCGATGTGCGTCACCCGGCTGACTGCTTCGATGATGGCCTGCTGAAAAGCCGGCTGGGGATTGTCGGTGTCGTCCACCAGATAAAACCCGTCAGGAATGCGGCCCGGCTCGAACACCTTGCCATCGCGCGCGGCCACGGCGGGGCGGTATTCGGTTTCGTCGGTGTCGGTGGTTTCGTGCAGGTCGATGTGGGCGTCCACCTGGCCGCGCAAAGGGGTCACCAGGCGCATCAGGGCGGCTGACTCCTGCGCGGGCGAGCCTTCGCGGAAGGCGCGGTTGGGGTCGATGGCGTCGAAGTTCCAGCGCTGAAACCGCTCGTACGCCCAGGGGCTGATACACGGCACGACCAGCAGGTTGGCCCGGCCCGCAAAGCGCTCGGCCTGTGCGTCCACGAACCGCAGCGCGCCAAGCACGCCGCTCGTCTCGTAGCCATGCACGCCGCCGGTGACCAGCACGCTGGGCAAAGCGCCATCCCAGTGGCGGCTGCGCAGCGCCCGCAGCGAAAACCGCTCTGCCGGGTGCAGGTCGTTGCCATGGACGACGTCGCCATACAGCTGTACATCGAAACGGCCCCGCAGTGCCTCGATGGCCGTCAGCACGTCGTCGGCGTAGCTGCGCCGACGCACCTGGCGGGCGCGCCACTGGTCGCGCTCTGCCGTGCCCCAGGCCTGGCCTGCGGTGCCGATGGGATAGGAATGGGTGTCTGGCATGGCTGATTTGCGTGAAGGGGTGCGTGGTGTAGGTGAGCGGCCCGTACGGTGTGGGTGCGGTGCAGAGCGTCAATAGAATACCGCGATGCCTTGCCTTTTGACCTGTCCGCTGCGGCTTGCCGCAGCAACCCTTCTTGTGCTGGCCTGTGCTGTGGCCCATGCCCAGAATGCACCCCACCCTGCGACCGCCCCCGCGGCCATGGCTGCAACCGCCAGCGCGCCCGCCATTCGCGCCACAGGCGCGGCATTGCCTGCGCCGCCGGCATCCAAAGCGATGCCGCCCGCTGCAGCGGGAGTCGAGCCGGTGGACAGCAGGGCGGCCGCACGGGCGACAGCGGAAGCTGCCGGTGCCGGTGCCGGTGCCGCTGCCGTGCCCGCTGCACCCCTGTCCCGCGATGCCCGGCGCATCTATGAGCTGTCGCGCGACAAACTGGTGCAGATCCGCACGCTGCTGCGCAATGCCGACACCCAGGCGTCGATCGGCTCAGGGTTCTTTGTCTCTGCAGACGGCCTGATCGTCACCAACTTCCATGTGGCCAGCCAGCTGGCGCTGGAGCCTGAGCGTTACCGCGGCGTGTACGTCACGATGGAGGGGCAGGAGGGCGAGGTCGAGCTGCTGGTGTTCGACGTGCAGCGCGACCTGGCGGTGCTGCGCGCCAAGGCCCGCACCGCAGCGGCGCCGGTGCTGGGCTTTCGGCCCGCCGCAGAGGCGCTGGCACAGGGCGAGCGCATCTACTCGCTGGGCAACCCGCTGGATATCGGCTTTGCAGTCACAGAGGGCACCTACAACGGGCTGGTGCGGCGCAGCTTCTATCCGCGGATTTTCTTTGGCGGCACGCTCAACCCCGGCATGAGCGGCGGCCCCTCGGTGGACGATTCGGGGCGGGTGCTGGGCGTCAACGTGGCCAAGCGGCTCGATGGCGAGCAGGTCAGCTTTTTGATCCCCGCCGAGTTTGCAGAGGTGCTGGTGCAGCGCGCTGCCAGCGCAGAGCCCATCACGCAGCCCGCGTACGCGGAGATGACCAGGCAACTGACAGGGCACCAGCAGGTGCTGACCGAGCGGTTTCTGAAAGCTCCGTTTCGTGAGCAACGCCACGGCAACTACCGGGTCCCGGTGCCCGATGACGCGCTGGCGCGGTGCTGGGGATCGGGGCGCGACCCGAACTTTCCGGGCTTGAACCTGGAACGTACGCAGTGCCAGGCTGACAGCGATGTCGTGGCCGGCGACTACAGCACCGGCACCGTGCGCCTGGCCTATGAGGCCTACAACGCCCCCACCCTGGGCGCGGCGCGGTTTGCCCGGGTGTTCTCGCAAAGCTTTGCCAACGAGCGCTTCCAGACGCGTGGCAACCGCCACCAGACAGCCGTTGAATGCAGCGAGCGTTTCGTGGACTCCGGCAGCCTGCCGCTGCGGGCGGTGGTCTGCATGTCGGCCTACCGCAAGCTGCCCGGCCTGTACAACATGACCGTGCTGACAGCCTCGGTCAACCAGCCCACGCAAGGCATCCTGGGCCGCCTGGATGTGCAAGGCATCGCTTTTGACAACGGCATGAAGCTGGCCAACCACTACCTCAAGGCGTTTCGCTGGGAGGCCGCACCATGATGCCCACCCTCGGCCTCATCGAAGCCTTTGACCGCCACGGCGCACTGCTGGCACGCGCCCCCGTCACCCGCTGGCCCGTGACGGTGGGCAGGGGCCTGGACTGTGACCTGGTGCTCGACGATCCGTTCGTCGCGCCCGCGCACCTGCGCATCGACCGCCTGGAAGATGCCCCTCGCGCGGTACAGGTGGAGGTCCTGCACACCCGCAATGGCGCGCGCCTGCAGCGCAAGCACTATGCCCAGGGCGAGCGCTTCGACTGGCCGGGTGGCACTCCCATCGACCTGGGCCACACCCACGTCACGCTGCGCCTGGCCGATGCCCCCATCGCCGACGAACAGGCGCTGCCCCAGTTTCCGTGGAGCACGGTGGCCACCACGGCAGCGCTCATGGTGCTGGTGCTGGCTGCGGCATTGGGGTCCGCGTGGCTGGAGGCCCGAGACGCGTCGCAGTATCTGAAGGCTGTTCCTGGCATGGTGCTTGGCCTGCTGGCCAGCCTGGGCGTATGGTCGGGCGCATGGGCGGTGGCCAGCAAGCTGTTCGGCGGCCAGCTCCGGTTCTGGCGCCATGTGCGCATCGCCTGCACTGCCGCCCTGGCGGTGGATGCAGTGCACCTGGTGGTGAACTTGGTGGCGTTCACTTTCTCCTTGGAATCCTTTTCGCGGTTTGCCAATGTGCTGGTGGTGCTGCCGCTGGCGGGGGCGTTGTATGCCCATCTGTCAACGGTGCTGCCGCGCCGCCGCGTGGGTCTGGCCTGGACGCTGGCTGCGCTGGTGGCATTGGGATTGCCGTCGTGGCTGGGTGCGCAGTGGTTGAACAACATGCGCCTGTCGAACCGGCTGTACATGAGCAGCCTGTTCCCGCCAGGCCTGCGCGTGGCCCCGGCCGTGCCCGTAGACCAGTTCCTGAAAGACACCGAGTCGCTGCGTGGCAAGCTGGATCGCCGGCTGCGTGATGACGGGCAGGCGGAGGACGAATAAGAGCGGGTAAGAAATTCAGCGAAGCGGTTATGGCCAGGCTGCGTCGCAGGCAGTACGGGCAGCACGACAAGACGCCACAAGCCCTGTCAACGGAACAACGGATCAACGGGGCCAGGTGCGCAGCCCCAGGTCCTGCGCCATGCGCAGGTAGTCCTGCAGGCTGCGCTGCACGAAGCCGTCGAGCGCCGCGCCGGTGAGGGC
>JAZKEE010000215.1:0-4142 GCA_040387235.1 Pseudomonadota bacterium | reverse complement strand
GGTCATGCGGCCCGAGATCTGCACCCGGCCGCCGCCGATTTCGCTGCGGATCACGGGGGCCGTTACCACTTCGCCCTTGCCCTTTTCGAAGAGCACGATGGCCATGCGCTTGCCGATGTTCTCGCGCGTGATGTCGCGGAAGATGCGCGAACCCTTGGCGTCCAGCGTGAGGTTCACGGTGGGCTCCTGGGTCTGGCTGTCGAAGCCGGGCTGGGCATCGGTCAGGTTCTCGCCGGTCAGGATGACCTGCTTCTTGACCACCACGGGCTGACCGCTGCGCTCGGGATAGCGTTCGGAGCCGAACGGCACCGGCCCGCGGCCCGACTCGGCAGCGCGGGCTTCGGTGCCCTCGTCGACCATGCGCACTTCCAGCGTGGCCGTACGGCCCAGGATGTCCTTGGCCTTGGCCGTGTCCTCTACTCCGGGCAGTTGCACGACAACACGGTCCAGGCCCTGCTGCTGGATCACGGGCTCGGCCACACCCAGCTCGTTGATCCGGTTGTGCAGCGTGACCATGTTCTGCTTGAGCGCCTGCTCCTGCACGCGGCGCGTGGCCTCGGGCTTGATGGTGGCGCGCAGCTTGAACTCGCTGCCGTCCGGCACACTGGTGCTCACCAGGTCAGGGAACTGGTCGCTGATGAGGTTGCGCGCCGCCGTGAGCGTGGCCTCGTCACGCAGGCGCACCTCGACGGCCTGGCCATCGCGGCTGATGCCGCCGTGGCGGATGTTCTTGTCGCGCAGCAGGGTACGCAGGTCGCCGGCATACGACTCGGCCTTCTTGGTCAATGCGGCCTGCATGTCCACCTGGAGCATGAAGTGCACGCCGCCGCGCAGGTCCAGGCCCAGGTACATGGGCATGGCATGAATCGAGGTCAGCCACTTGGGGGAAAGCGAGATTCTGTTCAGCGCGACGACATACGACGGATCGGACTCGTCGGGATTCAGCGCCTTCTGAATGGCGAACTTGGCTTTTTCCTGCGTTTCCTGCTCAACGAGGCGGGCCCGCAGGGAATTACCCTCCAGACTCACGGAGACCACCGGGACGCTAGCCGCCTTGAGCGCATCTTCTACGCGCTGCTGGACAGCAGTGTCCAATTTGACGGAGGACTTGGAGGACGACACCTGCACCGCAGGCGCCTCGCCGAAGAAATTGGGCAGGGTGTACAAGGTCCCCACCAGCAGCACGATCACCAGGATCGCGTACTTCCACACCGGATATCGGTTCATGATCGCGCTCTTGCCTCTTGGAAAGCTTCAAGGGGCGCCGCCCTTGCTGGGCCGGGGCGCCCCGGATTCAGGGGGCTTGAAGGCCTTACTTGACCGAGCCCTTGGGCAGAACCTGCACCACGGCGCTGCGCTGCAGCTGCACTTCGACGCCGCTGGCGATCTCGATGTGCAGGAAACCTTCGGACAGACGCGTCACCTTGCCCACGATGCCGCCGGCGGTGGCCACCTCATCGCCCTTGGCGATGGCGTCGATCATGGCGCGGTGCTCCTTCTGCTTCTTCATCTGGGGGCGAATCATGACGAAGTACAGCACCACGAACATCAGAACCAGGGGCAGCATGCCGGTGAGCGAGGACATCATGTCACCACCGCCCGCAGCGGCGGCGGGAGCGGTCTGGGCAAAAGCAGAAGAAATAAACACGGACGGAACTCCACAACGGATGGTCAAAACACACTGAAAACCGCCTGCAGCGAGCGCCAAGGCGCGCGCTGGGCGCAACAGGACATTGTATGCGGCCCCCCGCCATGCCCCCAAGGGGTATGACCCAAGCTGGCGGCGGGTGTTTGTTGCCTGCCACCGCCCTGCCGGGCGGCGGCGCCACGCCCCAGCGCCAGATGCCAGCAATGGCAAGCCAGGAAATGGGATGAAGCTACACCTTTGATAGCAAAAGAGCCCGCGCAAGCGCGGGCTCTTTTGCGAAGATGCGGCCTCGCCGCCCGACTTCAAGCGGCCTGGCGCTCGGCCAGCACGGTACCGCCCTGGCGCCATTGGACCATCAGGCCGTCCCACTTGGGACGTGCCGTGGCCAGGTGGCGCTCCTTCACATGGCCATAGCCGCGGATCTCTTCGGGGATGCGTGCGATCTCCACGGCCAGTGCCATATTGTCGGCCGTGAGACCCTGGAGCAGTTCGTCGATGCAGGCGCGGTATTCGACGATCAGCGCACGTTCCATGCGGCGCTCTTCGGTGCGGCCGAACACGTCGAACGCGGTGCCGCGCAGACCTTTGAGCTTGGCCAGCACGCCGAAAGCGCTGCGCATCCACGGGCCGAAGGGCTGCTTGACCAGTTCGCCGCGGTCGTTCTTCTTGGCCGTCATGGGCGGAGCCAGGTGGTGCACCAGCTTGTAGTCCCCCTCGAACATGTTGGCGATCTTGTCCGTGAAGGCCTTGTCGGTATGCAGGCGTGCCACCTCGTACTCGTCCTTGTAGGCCATGAGCTTGAACAGGTAGCGGGCCACAGCCTCCGACAGGCGGGTGGTGGTGCCAAGCTTGCCCTCGGCCGTGCGCACCTTCTCGACGAAGGCGGTGTACTCGGTGGCGTAGGCGGCGTTCTGGTAGCCCGTGAGGAAGTCCACACGCTTGGACAGCATCTCGGTCAGCGACGGCTTCTTGACGAATTCGATCACCTGCGCGGCCTGGAACAGCGATTGCACGGCCTTGAGATCGTGGGCGCAGCGGCGGCCCCATTCGAAGGCGGCCTTGTTGTTGTCCACCTGCACGCCGTTCAGTTCCATGGCGCGCATCAGCGAGGCAAACGTCAGCGGCACACGGCCCTTCTGCCATGCGTAGCCCAGCATCAACGGGTTGGTATAGATGCTGTCGCCCAGCAACTGGGTGGCAACCTGCTCGGCATCGAAGCTGCCCACGCCGCCCGCGCCCACGGCGGCAGCGATGGCGCTGTCGCAGTTGGCACCGGGGAACTGCCAGTTGGGATTGGTCACGAAGGCCGCGGTGGGCGTGCCGTGGGTGTTGAGTGCCACGAAGGTGCGGCCAGGCTGCATCACGGCCAGGGTGTACTTGTGCGCGGCGACGATGGAATCGCAGCCGATCACCAGGTCGGCCTTGGCAGTGTCGACCTTGGTGGTGTAGATGGCCTCGGGGCGGTTGGCGATCTGGATGTGGCTCCAGGTGGCGCCGCCCTTCTGGGCCAGGCCACCGGCGTCCTGGGTGATGACGCCCTTGCCATCCAGGTGCGCGGCCATGCCCAGCAGCGAGCCGATGGTGATCACGCCCGTGCCGCCCACGCCACCGACCACGATGCCCCAGGCCGCTTCGGCCACGGGCAGCACCGGATCCGGGATGGCCGGCAGGCTGGCCAGGTCGCCCTTCTTTTCCTTCTTGGGCTTCTTGAGCTTGCCGCCTTCCACCGTGACGAAGCTCGGGCAGAAGCCGTTCACGCAGGAGTAGTCCTTGTTGCAGGTGCTCTGGTTGATGCGGCGCTTGCGGCCGAACTCGGTCTCTACCGGCTCGACGCTCAGGCAGTTGGACTTGGTCGAGCAATCGCCGCAGCCCTCGCACACCAGGTCGTTGATCACCACGGTCTTGTCGGGCGTGGCCAGGGTGCCGCGCTTCCTGCGGCGGCGCTTTTCGGTGGCGCAGGTCTGGTCGTAGATGATGACCGTGCAGCCCTTGATCTCGCGGAACTGGCGCTGCAGCGTGTCGAGCTCGTCGCGGTGGTGCACCGTCACGCCTTCGGCCAGCGCCACACCGTCGTACTTCTGCGGCTCATCGGTCACGATGATGAGCTTGACCACGCCCTCGGACTTCAGGCTGTTCATGATCTGCAGCACCGAATGGCCTTCGGGCCGCTCGCCCACCTGCTGGCCGCCGGTCATGGCCACGGCGTCGTTGTACAGCACCTTGTAGGTGATGGTGGTGCCCGCGGCGATGCTCTGGCGAATGGCCAGCAGCCCGCTGTGGAAGTAAGTGCCGTCGCCCAGGTTGGCGAACACGTGCTGGTCGGTGGTGAACGGTGCCTGGCCCACCCAGGTCACGCCCTCGCCACCCATCTGCGTGAAGGTGGAGGTGTTGCGGTCGGGCATCCAGTTGGCCATGTAGTGGCAGCCAATGCCGGCCACGGCGCGCGAGCCCTCGGGCACGCGGGTGCTGGTGTTGTGCGGGCAGCCGCTGCAGA
>JAZKEE010000214.1:0-6352 GCA_040387235.1 Pseudomonadota bacterium | reverse complement strand
TTCTTTTGGCGAAGCAAAAGAAGGTAGGTGCGCCGCCGGGCGCACACCCCGGCTCCCGCCTTCAGCAAAGGCATACAGCCACCACCAGACCACAAAGCCGTTGAATGGATTGATCGACCCCGGTCCGGCTCTTGCTTGCAGCTTCTCTTTTCAGAACACCACACCTTCCATGAACATCACCATCCTCCCCCAGACCGCCACCCTCCAGGGCCTGGAAAGCCAAGGCCCCGCCGCCCGCCCCCTGACCCAACCCCCCGCCCAGTTCAGCGGCATCGACGTAGACCTCGTGGGCGCCGGCGGCAACGCCACCGGCATCTGGGAATCCACACCCGGCCGCTTCGCGCGCCACCTGCCCAATGCCGAGGTCATGCACATCCTGGCCGGGTCGTGCACCTTCACGCCCACCGATGGCACACCGCAGGATTTCCGCGCGGGCGACACCGTCTTCTTCCCGGCCCACACCACGGGCGAATGGCATGTGCACGAAACGCTGCGCAAGGTCTATGTACTGATGGCCGTGCCCACGACCTGATACGGCTTTCCTTCTGCGGCGGAGGCAAGCTGGTGCCCCGAGCCGGGGTCGAACCGGCATGCCCCTTGGCGGAAGGCGGCGGATTTTAAGTCCGCAGCGCCTCTAAATTTCACCATCGGGGCACCGGCTGGCCACGGCGGTCGTGCAACCGCCTGACGCCATTGCATCGCCTTGCTGTGCTGCAGCACTGCCTGCAGTTCCCTTCTGGCCATGCGGTTGAATGCGAACCCGTCTGAAGCCTGCCATGACCACCCGCTCCGGCTACAGTCCAGTGCATGGACCGACTCGCCACCTTCCGCCTGCTGGTGCGCCTGGCAGAGCTTGAAAGCTTCTCCGCCGCCGCGGCAGAACTCGACATGTCCGCGTCCGCCGCCAGCAAGGCCATTGCCGAGCTGGAGGCGACCCTGGGTGCGCGCCTCGTGCACCGCACCACGCGCCGCGTGTCGATGACCGAGGTGGGCGCGGGCTATGTGGAGCGGGCCCGCTCGGTGCTGCTCGCGGTGGAAGAGGCCGACACCGAGGCCGCGGGTGCGGCCGGGGCCGCCGCAGGCCGGCTGCGGCTGAATGCGCCCATGGCCCTGGGCCTGGCCGACCTGGGCGCGGCGCTCGCCGATTTTGCGGCCGCACACCCGCAGGTCGAGCTCGACCTGGAGCTGGGCGACCGCCATGTGGACCTGCTCGCCGAAGGCTTCGACCTGGGCCTGCGCGCCACCACCGACCCCAAGGATTCGAGCTACACGGCCCAGCGCATCGCGTCGTTCGACCTGCACGTGTGCGCCACGCCGGCCTACCTGGCCCGCTGTGGTCACCCCGCCTCGCCCGACGGCCTGTCGGGCCATGCCTGCTTTGCGTATGCATACGCCACGGCCGGCGCACGCTGGCCTCTGGGCTGGGCGGGTGATACGCATGTCACCGTGGCCCCGCGCATGCGCGCCAACAGCACCTTGTTCCTCAAGCGGCTGGTGATGGCCGACCTGGGCATCGCCGTGCTGCCCGATTTCGTGGCCCGCAAGGAGATGGCTGCAGGCATCCTGGTGGAGCTGTTCCCCACCGTCGAGCGCCCGCCGCTGGTGCTCTACGCCATCTACCCCGAACGGCGGCTCGTGCCGCGCAAGGTGTCGCTGTGCGTGGCCTTTCTCAAGGACTGGTTCGCGCGCGGGCATCACGGGCCTGCTTGAGCGGCAGCCGCCACAGCTCGTAGCGCTCGTCCCCAGCCTTCACCGCGCCCGCAAAGTGGTGGTTCAGGTGGCTGGAGGTGAAGTACAGCGCGCCCCCCGGGCCGATGGCCGGCGTGTCGGGCCACTGCACGCCCTCGTCTGCGGCCAGCAGGGCCAGGGTGCCCGTGGCGGGCTCATAGCGCACGATGCCGTTGCGCGTCACGTCGGTGATGTACACCCGGCCCGCCGCATCGGCCACGATGCCATCGGTGTTGCCACCCACGGCACCCAGGTCGCGGATGGCAGCGGCGCACATGGCATCGCTGGCACCCGCATCGCGCAGCAGCGCCGTGGGCACTGCGCGCAGGCGCGTGCCGGTGGTCACCGTCCAGTACAGCGTCTGCCCATCGGGCGACAGCGCCACGCCGTTCACGCCCAGCAGCAGCGGGTTGCCGGGCCAGACCTCCTCACCATGCGAGACGACCTTCACCCCCGGCTCGATCTGCAGGCTGGAATGCCGGTCGAGCACGCGGCGCGCCTGGCCACTGGCAAAGTCCACCACGATCAGGCCCACCTGGTTGTCGGGCGCGCTGCGCATGCCGCTGTCGGCGATGTAGGCCACCTTGCGACGCTCATCCACCGCCACATCGTTCAAGAAACTGCCGCTGCGGTCCGCCACGCCATCGAGCGCAATGGCCTTGACGGTGCGGCCCGTGCGCAGGTCGATCACCAGCAGCTTCTGCGCGCCTTCCGGGGACATCTTCTCGCCCGCCACAAAGCCCATGTCCAGCGCCCACAGCCACTGGTTGTGCCGGTCCACGTAAAAGCCCAGCACATTGCGCAGCGCCTCGCCGACGGGGCCAGCCACGGCATTGGCGGCTTGCGACGGAAAGGCCGTGAGCCGCGCCGGGCCGCTTGTTGCCGTGGTGTCCAGAATGCTCAGCGTGGCCGGCGCATCGGCCGACACCAGGCGCGGCGTGCTCACGAAGGCGCGGCCCCTGGTGTCGAAGTGCAGCCCGGCAATCGGTGCGTTGACCGAGTTGGCAAACCGGGCGGGTGTGCGGCCCGCCGCAGCTGCCTTGTTGTCCCAGCTCACGCCGGAGTAGGAGCGCCAGCGCTCGAGCACTGGTGCATCACCCGCATGGGCCGCGGACGTGCCTGCCAGCACGGCGACGAGTGCAATGGCAGCGGCTTGCAGGGCGGAGTGGTGGATAAGCCCGCGCATCACGCCACCTGCCGCATCTGGAACAGCTCGAACACGCCGATCATCGGCCCCGCCTGGGCGCGAAACGCGTCCATGTGCGGCCCGGCCATGTGCGCCTCCCACGCCGCGCGGTCGCGCCAGCGCTCGTGGAAGATCACTTCGCCGGGCGTGGCCTCGGCTTCGTGCAGTTCGTAGGCAATGCAGCCCGGCAGGCTGCGGACGACGCCGACCAGTTCGACCTGGGCTGCGACCAGCGCCGCTTCATGGCCGGGCTTGGCCTTGACGTGCGCAACAATGATGAGATCCGGCATGGGAGACAACCTTCCTGGTGGTGAATGGGTTCACCGAAGATAGGTCTCCGTGCCTTGCAGATAAACCGGTGTGCAGTGCACAGACTGTGCACCGGGCGGAAAGAATCATCCCGCCGTCCGGCGGACTGCCCTCAGGACTTGCGGGGCGCCGCCGCCGCAGGCAGCACCGGCCCATCGGCCTTCGCCTGTGCAGCCCCCGCATCGCGGCAGGGCGTGAACATGTCCTGCTCGGGCAGGTAGGCGCCGGTCTGCACGTCCATCAGGCCCAGCACCGAATGGAAGTAGTGGTCGTGCGTGATGCGCCGCTCGCGCAGGTCGCGCTGCAGGCAACCCGTGCTGGCGCCGATGCGCGACTGCATGGCGGGCGACAGCCAGGTGATCCAGGGCACGTGCTTTTGCACATCGGGCGCGATCGAATAGGGCAGGCCGTGCAGGTAGATGTTGTTCTCGCCCAGCGACTCACCATGGTCGGCCACGTACACCATGGCCGTCTGGGCCACGGCGTCCTGCCTGCCCAGCCACTGCAGCACGCCATCGAGAAAGCGGTCCGTCTCCACCACGCTGTTGTCATAGGCGTTCACCACCTGCTGGCGGTCGCACTCCTGCAGCGCGGTGGATGCGCATTCGGGCAGAAACCTCTTGGCATCGGGTGCCGAGCGCTTGAAGTACGCCGGCCCATGGCTGCCCAGCTGGTGCATCACCACCACCGTGCCGCGCTGGCGCTGCTCGGCCGGCAGGGCGGCGATGCGCGCGTCCAGGTCTTTCAGCATGATGCGGTCCAGGCACTCGCCCTTGTGGGCGCACAGCTCAGGGTCTTTGAGGTTGGCGGTGTTGGTGTCGCCCAGGCGGTCGCACACGCCCTTGCAGCCCGACTGGTTGTCCAGCCACAGCACGGCCAGGCCAGCGCGGTGCAGCACATCGATCAGGCTCTCGAAGTTGGCCGATCGCCCCTCGTAGCCGCTCTTGCCCAGGTGCGAGAACATGCACGGCACCGATGCCGCCGTGCTGGTGCCGCACGACCACGCATTGCCCGCACTCACCAGCTCCTTGCTGCGGGCCGACAGCAGCGGCGTGGTGTCGCGTGCATAGCCGTTGATGCCGAAGTTGCCGCTGCGCCCGGTCTCACCCAGCACCAGCACCAGCAGCGGCGGCTTGGCCTGGCCCGCATAGCTGGCACCCAGGTGGGCGTCGCGGCCCACGGGAATCAGGGTGCTGTTGTCGATGCGAAACGGCTTGGCCGCCACATTGCCCAGCGCATACACGCTGTTGAGCGGGTTGATAAGGTAGCGCAGCTTGGTGTGGTTGCGCATGGTGGACGAGAAATCCTGGAACACCATGAGCAAGCTGCCCACGATGACCGCGATGGCCGCCAACAGCAGCAGGCCGTTGTGCGCCACCTGCCGCAGCGGCGGCAGCCGCCGCACGGGAGTGCGGTAGAGCCATAGCAGCGGCGGCGCGGCCAGCGCAGCCACGGTGACCAGCATGCGCAGGCTCAGCAGGTCGCCGGCCTCGTGCGCGTCGGTCTGCATCACATTGATGAGCATGCTCGCGTCGATGGCAATGCCGAAGGACAGCATGAAGTAGGCACCGAAGGCCGCCATCACCACCAGCAGCGCGGCGGCGGGTTTGAGCGTCCAGCGCCAGGCCAGCAGGGCCAGCAACCCGGCATTGCCCGCCGTGACGATGGCGCCGAAGGCCAGCGCAAAGCCCCAGCCGCGCAGGCTGCCCTGGCCCGGCAGCGCAGCCACCTCGCGCCACAGGGGTACGTTGCACACCGTGGCCAGCCACAGGCTGATCAACAGCACCACCCAGGCCGGGTGCAGCTCCCGCGGCGGTGCCGTGGGGCGGGGGCTGGTGGCATGCGGGGCGGAGGAAAAGGGTTGCAGGGGCCGCAGCTGCGGCAAGGTCAGGCGCATGAAGAAGAGTCTCCAGGCCCATGACTTACCCATGCATTACCGCCCCGCCGCGCCACCGCACCGGTGGGGTGGGTGCCTTGGCCGGGCGTTGCGTCAGGTAAGGGGTGCCGCGGGTGCGGCAGCGTCTTGGGCATGGAGAGGAGTCTCCGGCCCGAGACTTAAGGGCACATTAATGCGCCATCATTTGCACCATATCCATCAGATTGGTGGCGGGTTCTGCGCGCTCAGCGGGCGCCCAACTGCCCCGCATGGTGCGCCAGGTGGTCCGCCATGAAGGTCTGGATGAAGTAGTACCCATGGTCATAGCCCGCATGCTGGCGCAGCGCCAGCGGCTGGCCAATGGCCTGGCAGGCCTCTTCGAACAGGCGAGGGTGCAGCTGCGTGGGCAAGAACTTGTCGGCCAGGCCCTGGTCGATCAATATGCCCGCCGGGTAGGGCGCCACCGGCTGGTTCTGCATCAGCACCGTGGCATCGTGCTCGATCCAGGACGAGCGGTCCGCACCCAGGTAGCCGGTGAAGGCCTTCTCGCCCCAGGGGCACTGCGTGGGCGCGCAGATCGGCGCAAACGCCGACACGCTCTTGAAACGCCCCGGGTGCCGCAGCGCCAGCGTCAGCGCGCCATGCCCGCCCATCGAGTGGCCGAAAATGCCCAGGCGCTCGCCATCCACCGGCAACTGCGCCGCCACCTGCGGCAGCAACTCCTTCACCAGGTAGCTTTCCATGCGCCAGTGGCGCGCCCAGGGCTCGGTCGTGGCGTCCAGGTAAAAGCCCGCTCCCACGCCAAAGTCCCAACTCTCGGCCTCGCCCGGTACATTGGCGCCGCGCGGGCTGGTGTCCGGCGCAATCAGCGCCAGCCCCAGCTCGGCCGCCAGGCGCTGGGCCCCGGCCTTGACCATGAAGGTCTCTTCCGTGCAGGTCAGCCCCGCCAGGAACAGCAGCGCCGGTACGGGCCCCTGCTGCGCCTGTGGCGGCAGAAACACCGAGAACTTCATCGGCAGGCCGATTTCGGTGGAGGCGTGCTGGTAGAAGCGCTGCACGCCGCCAAAGCAGGCGTGCTCGCTGAGCAGTTCAAAGGGCGAGGGTGTATTCGACATGGATTGGCAAGGTTTTCGTGGTCGTGGCTTGTGCGGTGTCCGACGGATTTGGATTCAGCCGGATAACTAGGCGGGGAGCCGCAGACAGTGCTGTAGCACGGCAAGGCTCCCCAACGACGTTAGCCGGTTGAAGGCAAA